>CAYNBD010000011.1:0-21051 GCA_964395755.1 uncultured Gammaproteobacteria bacterium | reverse complement strand
CGTGGCCCCGGCCATGGCGGCCACTATGAAGACGGTTATTAGGGAGGCGAAGATTAGCTGTGAATATTTGTATAGTGTAGAGGAAATGCGCATATGATTATTTATTATAATTTGACTCATTATTACTCACAACTGGTGGTAGTACAAGTCAGGGACCCGTTATTGATACTACAGTAATAGGTCGTGCCGGCCGCGTCATATAATTTTAAGCAAGAGCCTTTGTTCTGGCCGGTCTTGCCGATTTCTATGGTAGTGGTGGCGTTGGCGGAGGTATCGGTAACCTGGAAACTGACGGTGGGAGTGGTGGTGCCGATGCCGAGGTTGCCGCCGATATAGACGTTTCCTTGGTCAAAATACCCGGCCCAATTCTCAACGCTACCGCCGTAAGCGGTGGAATAAAGTCCATAGGTAGTATTAACGGTTCCTAAATCATTGTAAGCTTGGGCAAAAATCCCATAATTCTCGTCTGCACTGCCAAAACCGCTGCCGGAGGTAGCATAAAGGCCGTAATTGGTGGTTGCGCTGCCAAAATCGCTGGTAACCCTCGCATAAACACCATAATTGGTGTCTGAAGAACCAAAATCGCTGGTAGCGTAAGCATAAACGCCGTAATTTTCGCTCAACGAAACACCAAAGTCCGGGGCGGATTTGCCATAAACCCCGTAACTGGTCCCTGAATTGATCCCTAAGCCATAACCATAAACCCCGTAAGTCACGTTAGCGCTGCGGCCATAACCATAGACTCCGTAGGCTTCGTCTCCGCCATTGGCATCGCCATACGCTCCGTAAGTTACGTTAGCATTGCGGCCATAACCATAGACTCCGTACGCTTCGTCTCCCCCATAGGCATCGCCATACACTCCGTAAGTATAATCGTCGGCGTTCTCGTTTTGCGAATAACTATGAACCCCAAAAACATTACCGTCTGCATCGGCGGTTGAATTATCTACTTCGAATTTATAATCCGGGTCCGTTGTACCGATGCCAACATTGCCGTTATTCAAAATTATCATCTGTGTGGTGGAAGCGTTGTTCACGGCTTCGAAAATCGGATTGGAGCCATTACCCCAGACGCTTAGGCGGGAATACGGGGTGGTAGTACCAATCCCTACCAGATTATTATTCGCGTCGACATAGAGAGTATTGGTATCGAAGGTGGCATTGCCAGTCACGGAAAGCGTTCCGTCCGTGGAAATACTTGTACCCACGGAAAGCGTTCCGTCCGTGGAAATATTAGTCCCGATGGTCGTGGCGCCGGCCATGGCAGCTACGATAAAAATTGTGATTAACGAGGTAATAATTACCTGTGTTTGATTGCGTAATTTCATAAGATTAAACATAAACTTTCTTACTTAAAATAAGAATACCCCAAACCCCAAATTCATGTCGGAGTTTGTTCATATATAAAATAAATTTTGGCTATTTATATTGTAACATATTTTGCAACAATTTATCAATATTTTTTATCCACCCATAAAATTAAAAAAGACGCGTCTGGACGCGTCTCGTCTATAACCCCTAATCAATCGAATCTTTGGACAGTATAACCGTTGGCGGCCGTTCCGGTCCAGTCAAAATCAGGACACTGGCCGCGGCCGATATTTTTGGCCGGCAATTCAAAATTAACAATCTGCAGAATATAAAATGGCCGGTCGCAACCAAAACTGCCGGCCGGATATTTCCGGTAACGATAATAATAATCCACATTGTTAACCGAATCAACGACTGTTTTATCTAAAAAGCCCTCGGTTTTTAAAATCTGTAAAAAACCAGGTTCGCTTTCCCGGTAGCCGGAAGTTAAATCCCAGCCCTGCCAATCATCGGTTGACTCCGGATAATGGCCGAATTTACCATAATATAAATCAAGCGCCTGGACTAAAACATTAATGTCGGCCCTCCTTTTTACGTCTCTGGTTTTGGATAGAATAACGTCAAAGCCGGAAAAAAATAAAGCCGCCAAACAGCAAGCCACAACCAAAAAAGAAACTTTTCTTAATTTTAAATAATTGCCTCCATCCATTAAAACTTTATCGGGCTGACCCGTTTAAAAAATAAATAAAAGAAAAAAAATAATATTAAAATTGCTAATTATCTAATTTCTAAATATCAACTAATTCTGCGGGCCGGCCGGAGTCATGACATGTATACCCGCATCACCGGATTTTGAATTACCTTCCAAAAAATAACTTAGATAACAATTATCAGCCGTAGCGTAATAGTAATAGCAAAAATTACTGGAAGGAGCGACGGCATAACCATTGGAAATCGTGTCGGGAACGGTTGTCGGCCACAAGGGATCGGTCGGGATATTTATAATAGTCTGCGCCGACACCAAACTGCTTCCGGCTCCACCGGCGCTTAAACATTCCCCGTTGCCATAACCGCCGGCTGGCTCCGGATAAACGCCATTGTCATTCAAATAAAGAGCCAAAGCCCGGCTGATGGTATGGATATTGGCTGCCCGAGCCGCATCCCGGGCCTGCAACCTGACAACGCTAAAAGCGAAGGTTGCGATTGTCAATAAAAGGCCGATTATGGATACAACCACTAAAAGTTCTATCAAGGTAAAACCCTGACTGCCGACACGGCATTTCTTGTTCGCTGCGACCATAGGGGCAGCTGGTTCCTTCTTAATAATTATTACTCTGCTCATATTATTTAATTGATTAATAAATGATGAAACAGATAGCGGTAAACGGATCCCAATAATCCTAATAATCACAAATGACCACCTTCCACTCTCTTCTTGTTCTTGTTTTTCTTATTTTACTTATTTCTCTTATTAATATTTAATATGAAACTTCCTGGCTCCCGTCCACTACCTCAATCCAGGTTTTGCCGGCGTTAAATTCAACCTCTTCCCCTCTTTGTCCGTCTTGCTCGTAATAATATCTGGTCCGGCTGGCCGGGCTGCTCTTTACCCACTCGCCCGCGCGGCAACTTCCGTCCAGACAGACTATTGCCCGGCCGGAACCGCTGGTTTCCATCTTCAGCCTTAATTCGGCGTCAATCACTTCGGCCTGGTTATACTGGATAATGACATTTTTGGCCCTGATTTCCCGGCCTTCACCGTCTTTGTGCACGGAACCGTCCAGGGAGCGCAAGTAGTCATTATTTATTATATCATAATTCCACTCAACAGAGAAATCTGGATATTTAAAACTAATTTTTATCTGCTCGTTAACCGCCGTCGCTTCCCCGTCGTCTTTGAATCTCCAGCTTAAAAATCTGCCCTCTTTTTTAGCGGTTGCTTCCAAATATTTTTCCAAATTCGCGGAAGAAGTAAAAATATTATGGGGAGCTGCCCGGTCTTTGTCCCGCCAAAAATAAGAACCATTATAAAATTCGTTAAGATCAAAAATATTATCCTTTATTATTTTTGTTAAAGCTTCCGGACTGCCGCCGCAATGGATAAGGAGAGCGGAAAATTCCCGCGCCCAGTCAATGAAATAAGGCCGGACGCTTCTTACTGGCCCGATTTTTTCAATTGTCTCTCCGCCGGCAAAAATGGCCAAATAGCGGGTGATGCCGCCTTCCGCCTCGGCTTCATACACTAAACCGGCCCGGGACAGGCCAAAAACCGGCCGGGCATCCGGATGATTATCAATCATGGCCGCCAGGGGATAAAAATTATCTTCACCCGGCTGCACGTAAACGCCGTCAAGCAAACGCCGCACGCAATCGGGACAAATTTGCTCTGCCTGGCCGCCGCTGTTCGGCTTAATGCCAATGCTGGCGGGCAGGGAAGGATAAAACAAATAAACAACCGCCGACAAAGCAATGAACAAAAATAAAATAACGGACAGATAAGAAAACTTCCGCCATTTTTTAATTTTTGCGTTTAACTCAACCTCCTTAGGCATTGTATATGAAGTTAAGAAGATAATTTAATATTCCCCACGAATTTACAAATTTGTACCTGATTTGTATATTCATGGGAAATAAAGTTGGAAATAGGAAATTTTCCTTTTCAAATAAGCTGAATTTTAGTACCGCGTAAGTTCTGCTATTTTATCTATTTTACTTATTTTTCTTATTTCTCTTTTTATTCATTTATTCATTCCCCGCCTTTTCCTTTTTATCAGTCCCTTCCTCTTTGCCCGACTCTTTGCCGCCGGCTTCTTTCCCGACCTCGGCTTTTTCTTCAGCCGCGGCTTCCGCTCCTTCTTCCGCTTTGATTTCTTCTTCAACCTCAACCCGCGGCTGGACCACATTAGCCACGATATCATCGGTTTCACTCACCAGCTCCATACCAGCCGGCAGTTTTAAATCATGCAATTTAATAATCTCGTCAAAGGTTTTCAAAACCGACAAATCAACCTCAAGCTGATGGACCAAGTCCCCGGGCAAACATTCCACTTCCACCTCATCCATGTTCTTGACTAAAATCCCGTTTAATTCTTTGACCGCCGGCGCTTCGCCCGTGAAATGAAGGGGAATTTCGGTCCTGATTTTTTTATGCATGTCTACCCGATATAAATCAACGTGAATTATTTCATCCTTTACCGGATCCCGCTGCATGTCCTTAACCAAAACTTTAACCGCCGGCTCTTTATCCACTTCCAGATTAATCAAGCTTGATTCTCCGGCCAAATCATAAATTTTCTCAAAATCAATTTTTCTTATTTTTAAATTCTTATTTTCTCCTCCCGAACCGTAAAGAACAACCGGAATAAAACCTTTGGCTCTTATTTGCTTGGCCCGGCCGTTTTTTTCATCCCTGGCCTGGGCCGTTAATTTAATTTCCATAAACAAAATTTAAGAATGGTACGAATAACTAAAACGAAAATTCGCTAACATTCAATTTATATTTATATTAAGTTAGAAAACAGTAAACAGAGAACATAATTAAAATTTCTAATTGTCTAAATTATAATTTCTAATAAAATTTCAAATGCCAAATTACTAAACAAAAAGATATTTTTGATATTAGACATTTTTGCCTTAAACATTTTATTAGACCTGCCTGCCGGCAGGCAGGAATTAGGTGAATTAAAAATTAGGAATTTTATAATATTTTCTTATTTTTCTTTTTATTCCTATTTTATTTATATCCTAAGCCCTAAGCCCAGATTCCAGTTATCTTCTCGTTCTTATTTTTCTTATTTCACTTATTTCACTTATTTTTCATGTTCGTTTCTTTCGTGTTTTTTCGTTAATTTCGCGTTTATTCCATCAATAATTAATCCTCGCCCTGATGATAATGCTTTCTATAATACCGACCAATATCAGGCTGGACAAGACCGCGCTGCCGCCATAACTGACGAAAGGCAAGGAAATCCCGATTACCGGCAACACGCCTATGTTCATACCAATATTAATAAACATCTCAATAAAAATCAAGCCCAGCGCCCCCAAAATGAAAAACGTCTCAAAATCATTGTTGACCCGCTTGATATTTTTCAAACAACGGTAAAAAAATACGCCAAAAAATAAAATCACCAGGCAGATTCCCAAAAAGCCCAATTCTTCGGCAATCACGGCAAAAATAAAATCATTTTGGGCTTCCGGCAAAAATTTAAGCTGGGATTGGGAGCCGAAGCCGATGCCGCGCCCGTTCAGGCCGCCGGCGCCGACCGCGATAATCGCCTGGGAGATATTATAACCCTGATCCAGGGGGCTGGTGGTAGGATTAAAAAAGGTGGCAATGCGCTCTTTCTGGTAATCCTTAAAAAATAAAAACCAGGAGCCGGCAAAGGTGACCGCTAAAATCAGGCCGACGATTAAAAAATATTTCCGGGAAAATCCGATTGCCAATATCATAAACAGCCAAACCAAAAACAGAATCAGGGCCGAGCCGAAATCGGGCTGGGCCAAAACCAAAAGTATAAAAACCAGGCTGCCCAAGCCGGAAAGAATTAAATGCTTAAACGGCCGGATGCGCGTGGCCGAAACGGAAAAAAACCGCGCCAAAAATATGATTAAAATTATTTTTACGAGCTCCACCGGCTGCAAACTCAACCCCTTAAAATAAAACCAGCCCCGCGTTCCTCTGATATCCTGGCCGAATATCAAAACTCCGGCCAGAACAATCACTCCGAAGATGTACAAATAATTGCTGAAACTGCGGAAATTATGAAAATCAACGAAAGAAAATAAAAATAAAAATACAATGCCGGCGACCGCAAAAAAAATCTGCTTTTTGAAATTAAGCAAATCAACCACTTCCTGGCCCAGGGCAATGCTGTAAATTTCAACTAAGCCGAAGCTCACCAGTAGCAAAACGGCTAAAAACAAAATCCAGTCAAAGTTCTTTAAATATAACGTTATTTTTCGCATTTATTTTTCCTCTCCGCTTCCCCCTTCATACCTGATGTAAATATCTTCCCGCAAAATGTTAATCTCCGGAATAATTTCCACGTCGGTGACGCGGCTAACGGTACCGGGCCAGCTCAGCTGGATATCCTTTTCTTCCCCGGACATAAATTCCGCGGCCGTATAGCGGTTAATCCCCGCCACCGCATTGCCGCTAAAAAGCACGATATTAAAACCGACCTCCCAATAATTATAAGGGGTATGGTTGCGAACGGCAAAGGTCAAAGAATTAAGGTTTAATTTTTCCGACAAGCCGCTGGCATTGGCCGGGCTGAATTTAATGTCTTTAATTTCAAAATTAAGGTGTTCCGCCTGAAATTTTTGCCAGTCCGGATATTGATGGGCATTAATCCTTTGCCAGGACAAATTATTGATCACCAGGCGGGCGTCAGCCGGACGATAAGCTAATTCTTGCGCCAAGGACAGTACGTATTTGGTTTCCGCCGGCAGGATGAAATTCTGCCCGCATTCTATCTCCCGCCCCTGGCTAAAAAAGCAATAATCAAAACTGCCCCAGTGTTCGGTATTGGGATTGGTGATTTTAGCCAGGAAATCATATTTGTTCCCGCTGGTCGGCAAAACATCCACCGGATAATAAACCAAATCCCGAGCCGAATTTTGCCTGACGTAATCATGCCCGGCAGCGCTGGTTGTCAGCAAATCCTTAACCAATAATTTATCCTCGTCAACTCCCCGGATAAAATAATAACCAAAGCCGTAAAGCGTATAGGCCCAGGAAAAAACCGCCAAGGCGATTAAAAAAATAATCAGACCGGTCCGGAACTGTTTTTTGTGTTCAACTATCCATAAGCCGAAATCAAGCTGTTTGGTGGTTATGCCTTCAATATCCCGATATTTTTCTATGTCAATTTCGCCCGCCGGCTTTTTTTCCCGGTTATTGTCTTTGCTCATATTTTGAGTGTGATAAAGATTACGAATTACGAGTTACGAATTACGAATCAATACGAATATACAAATAATTTTATAGACCAGGTTTTCATATCTACCGATAAATAACTAGTACTGGTAATCAGTATTCGTATATTAGTATTCGTATATTCGTAATAAATTCGTAATTCGTAATGAGTAATCTTATTTATATTCTACCACAATTACCCCAATCTTGCCAAATCCTAAAAATAAAAATTCCCCGTTTACAGTCTGAACGGGGAAAAAGTACCTCTTCGGTAATCAAGCTGATGAGATATTATATTATTTGGTTGCCGTCAGCCGAATCCGGGAGTGAACCAAAAGTTTTAATAAGCACGAGAAAACAATCGTCTGCCACCAGAGCAATTTGGATATCAAGATTTACCGGCGGTATCAGTGGCCGCCCGCGCGAGCCCTGAGGTCCTTGCACTTTTGGCCCCGGTACGTCCGGAAAATCAACCGGGGTAAAAAGGGAATGCAATCCTGGTTTCTTAATCTTAACTTCCCTGCTAACTGTCAAATCGCCGAATCTTCCGTGGCAGGAAACCTTGATTGTACCGGAAAGAAAATAAAAGAACGTTTTTTCGGCCTTAAATTTGATATCTGTTTTTCCCCCTTTAACGCCCAGAGATTCTCCGACTTTGAGAAAGTATCCATTATATCTTCCGAGCATATCTTCAATATTGATAGGATAAGCCCCAGAAGAATTTTGCTCCGGTACCCAAATAGGAAAAAACATGAACATTAAACCCAATAGCACAATACAGACAGCCCCTCCAACAAAACCGGCTCCCAGAGTTCCAGCACCAGCATCAAAATTATTTTCAAATGAACCTCTCATTTTTCCCTCCTTATATGTGGTTATAACTTAACCTTAGCATAAAATTAGCGCTTGTCAAATTCCTGATTTTTTGCTAAAATGTGAATAGTTATAAGTAATAAGCGGCAAGTAATAAGGTCTTAAATTATAAGCTAATATTAGCTAAATAATCTTATTGCTTTTTGCTTATTACTTATTGGTTTTTAAATTTTATTACTTATCGCTTTATAATAACGATTATGCCAAAAAAACAAATCAAAAAAACAGCCAAAAATAAACCCAAATCAGGCCAAAAAAAATCTCCGCTGGCAGTACAAAAGGCTGCCAAATCCGATTATGGCGCTGACGCCATTACGGTTCTGGAGGGGCTGGAACCGGTCAGGAAAAGACCGGGAATGTACATCGGCTCCACTTCCGCCAGCGGTTTGCACCACCTGATCTGGGAAGTGGTGGATAACGGCATTGACGAGGCCATGGCCGGCTACGCCAATAAAATCACCGTTACCCTCTTAAACGACAACCTGGTCAAAGTGACTGACAACGGCCGCGGCATTCCGGTCGGCAGGCATAAAACTACCGGGGTTTCCGCCCTGGAAACCGTTTTAACGAAACTGCACGCCGGCGGCAAATTCGGCGCTGGCGGCGGCTACAAGGTTTCCGGCGGCCTGCACGGCGTCGGCGTTTCCGTGGTTAACGCTTTAAGCGAATATTTAAAAGCCGAGGTCAGCCGGGAAGGGAAAATCTGGATGCAGGAATATAAACGGGGCAAACCGCTCAAAAGAGTCAAAACCGCCGGCACTACCAAAAAAACCGGCACTACCATCATTTTCCGGCCCGATTCAACCATCTTTTCCGAGACCGAATTCAACTGGGGCCGCATTCTGGACCGCTTGCGCCAGCAGGCTTACCTGACCAAAGGCATAACCATAAAAGTCTCGGACCAGCGGTCCGAACACCGGCAGAAGAATTATGAATTTCATTTTGAAGGGGGAATAAAATCCTATATAAAATCCTTAAACCGCGGCAAAGCGGTCAAAAATGAAACCATTTTTTACGTGGACAAGGAAATTAATGATTCACGGGTGGAAATATCCCTGCAATACAATGATGAATTCAATGAAACCGTCCTGCCTTTCGCCAATAATATCCATAACCCGGAAGGCGGCATGCACCTGGTCGGCTTCCGCACCGCTTTAACCCGTACCCTTAACTCTTACGCCCGCAACCGCAATTTAATCAAAGACAAGGAAGAAAACCTAACCGGCGACGACGTGCGCGAGGGCTTGACCGCGATTGTCAGCGTAAAATTAACCGACCCGCAATTTGAGGGCCAAACCAAAGGCAAGCTGGGCAACGCGGAAATAAAAACTTACGTGGAGCAGGTCTTTGGCGACGCTTTCCAGATATTTTTGGAAGAACATCCGAAAGAAGCCGAGGCCGTTATCGGCAAATGCGTCTTATCGGCCCAGGCCCGGATCGCGGCCCGCACCGCCCGGGCTACGATTCTAAGAAAAGGCGCCCTGGACGGCATGACCCTGCCGGGAAAACTCTCAGACTGTTCCAGCCGCAAGCCGGAAGAATGCGAACTCTACATCGTAGAAGGCGACTCGGCCGGCGGTTCGGCCAAACAGGGCCGGGACCGAAAATTCCAGGCCATCCTGCCTTTGCGCGGAAAAATCCTGAACGTGGAAAGGGCGCGCCTGGATAAAATGCTGGCCAATAATGAAATTAAGAACCTGGTTATCGCCCTGGGTACGAACATTGACGACCAGTTTGACATTACCAAGCTGCGCTACCACCGCATCATAATTATGACCGATGCCGACGTGGACGGCGCCCATATCCGCACCCTGCTTTTGACCCTGTTTTTCCGCCACTTCACCGCCCTGGTCACCGGCGGCTTTCTCTATATCGCCCAACCCCCGCTTTACCAGATTAAAAAAGGCGCGACCGCAAAATACGCCTACTCGGACGAGGAGAAAGACCGCTTGATTAAAGAACTGGGCGGCGGCGCGGCGGAAGAGCCGGAAGCAGAAAACCCCGAGGAAGAAACGGAAGAGGGCGAAGAAAGCGAGGCTAAAGCCGAGAAAAAAATTTCCAACCGCGTTGTTATCCAAAGATACAAGGGTCTGGGTGAAATGAACCCGGAGCAACTCTGGAGCACCACCATGGACCCGGAATCCAGGGTAATGCAGCAGGTCACGGTTGAAGACGCGGCCCAAGCCGACAAAACCTTTGATATGCTCATGGGCGGCGACGTCGCCCCGCGCAAACATTTTATCCAAACCCATGCCAAGAAGGTGGAGAATCTCGATATATAAAAAATAAAATATAAAAAATAAAAAACGCAAATAAAAAATTTAAAAATTTTTTTGTTTTTTGAATTTGAATATTTTATTTTTTATATTTTATTTTTTATATTTTATCTATGTATTTAATCCTCATCCTCCCTCTAATCTCCGGCGCCATTGCCCAGGCCGTAAAATTCTTTCTGAAAACCAACCAGCAAAAATTCAGTCTAAAAAACATTATTGCTTACGCCGGCATGCCTTCGGGCCATAGCGCCATGGTAATATCCCTGACCGCGATTACCGGCCTGGAATTGGGCTGGGATTCCCCTGTTTTCGCCCTGTCCGTAATTCTGGCCGTTATCGTTATCCGCGACGCCCTGGGTCTTCGCCGCTATTTAGGCCAGCACGGCCGCATTCTTAATATTCTGGTCAAAGACCTAAAAGACGACGAAGTGCTGGACAAAAAATATCCTCATCTTTTGGAAAAAATCGGCCACACCCCGGCCCAAGTCTTAGTCGGCGGCCTCATCGGCCTGGCTATCAGCTTACTCGGCTATTGGGTATTATAGTCATTGCGAGTATCTACCATTGCGAGAAGCGACCAAAAGGAGCGACGTAGCAATCCAATAGTTATCTGAATAAGCTATATTTATCAACAACTAAAAAACACCTCCTATTTAGAGACGTTCTTTATGTGGACCTGGCGGGACTTGCACCCGCTGCCTTGGGTACCAACACCAAGATGTTAACTGTATAACACCACAGGCCCAGGTCCACGAGTTTTATTATAAACGAAAAAAATCCCTTTGAGAAGGGATTCTTTTCGTGGTACCCATTTATAGCCCATGGTGTGTGAACTATCTTGGTGTTTGTGATATAATTATATCATATCAGACCGGTTTGTCAAGCAAATGTAATAAAAATACTAATATTAGCTAAAATAAAAATAACCAAATTATGATGAAAAAAATAAAACCAATTCATCCAGGGGAAATACTAATGGAGGAATTTTTAAAGCCGTTAAACGTCAGCCAATACCGCTTAGCCAAGGATATCGGGGTTGCGCCCCGGCGCATCAATGAAATCGTGCGCGGATTAAGGGCGATTTCCGCCGGCACCGCTCTGCGCTTAGGCAAATATTTTAATGTTTCACCGCAGTTTTGGCTTAATCTGCAATCGCATTATGACCTGGAAATAGAAACGGAAAAATCAGCTGATATTTTAAAAAACGAAGTAAAAACATTGCAATTTGCTGTTTAATAAAAAATCTTATCCAAGCCAAAATAAAAAAGCAAGTTCGGATATAACTTATTATACGAAATGTAATTTTATCATCTAAAATTATGGGAGAGTTAAAATTAAATGAAGAAGAAAAAATAAGATATCAAATCACATTAAATCTTGAGAGACAACTTTCAGAGTTGGGCATATTAAGATATCAAATTATTACTATTATCGCGGGAATTTCTGTAGCTATAGCTGGTGTAATTATCTCTTTTTCCGGGGAAATAATTATTAATAAAATATTTCTAGTTCTGTCATTAATAATTTTTATCTTTATTACAATAATTAGTTTGTTAATCTATTTGGGGCAAACAAGAGATGCTTTGAATAGAGTAGAAATTATAAAAAAAAATATCAAAAAATATACAATAATGGATATGCCTCCTGCCCCTAAACCAAAATACTTTTTTTACTGGCCAGAAATTCTCTTTGTGTTGTTCACTATTAGCATCTTATTTTTTCTTTTTTCTGTAATTAACTTTAACTGCTTAATAAAATAAAATTACACATCGCCTAACACGGCGTATCCGATTCACGAGCTAAATAAAATTATTTTAAATATATAAAAAATATGGAAAAAACAATTTCATACTTAAACAGCAAAATATGGTATCGATTAATCAAAGTGCTCTTTTTGCTTTCTTTTGTGTTTTTCCTGACTTTACCCCCAATTGTTATTTTTGATGAATCTGCCCCTGAAATAAACTCTAATAAATCATATCTGCAGTGTGAAAATGGTGAAGTTATTACTGGACAAGATTTAAAATATTCGGGGATAGATTATTTTGGATCGATTGAGTATAATACTGATTCCCGAATAAAAGCAAGGTATTTATGTATATTAGCAGGCTTAGAAAAAGAATATGGCTCTGGGCACAATACATCTAATACAAGAATTGCCGAGTTAAAAGCAGGGGCAGCTGAGTATGACGGCGATAAAACGTATGAAATTGTTTACATTAAAAACAGAAATTGGTTCGACACATTAGGATTTATCTTCTTATCAATTATAACAACATGTTTAATTTTTGAATTACTAAGAAGAATATTTTATTATATAGTTCTGGGTTCAATCAAACCAAAAAAATAATAAGGTAGAGAAAATAAAACTTCACTTCAAACGATATTATTAAAAATTTATTTTGATATTTTAACTCCGCTCAAATTTTTATTTTCTTTGTTCATTATTGCTTAACAAAATTATAGTGTAGCAATAATTTAATATTCACTAATAAACTTAAAATCTGAAAGGAGGTGCAAATATGTTATCAAACATTCCTATCAATTTAAACAAAGTAAAGCCGGAGGACCTGGACAAGGAAATTCTGCGCGCCGGGGTGCTGGCCGAATTGGACGCCATTAATTTGTATGAGCAGATGGCGGCCATGACTGAAAACGCCAACATAAAAGCGATACTTTTGGATATCGCTAAAGAAGAAAAAACTCACGTCGGTGAGTTTCAGACCCTGCTTCTGGAGGCAGACCGGGAACAGAAAAATGAATTGGAAGCCGGCCGGAAGGAAGTGGAAGAAGAATTAGGAAAAAAATAAATCACAAAAACAGCTGAAAAAATATTTCGTAAATTACCAACGGCGGCAAAGCCAGCCAGAAAAAAAGCATTACCAGGGCCACAATCAGCCAGGCAAGCATTACTAAACTGCGGACAAAAATCTGGAACAAGCGCATGAAAAAACTAATCAGAATCCCCTTCCAGTCGTATTGGCCGTACATCGGCCGGTGCAAATTTTTTATCCAGATTAAAAGCGCCAGGGTTTTCTGCTTGCCCGCCAAAAAATTCTTAAGCCAAATTAAGGTTTTAACCAAACCGCGGCCATACCACCAAAGCGGAAAATAAAAAACATCCCGGGCCGTTTCCGCCATGATTTTGCCTGAATACATTACCGGATTATTAGTCAACATAACTTTTAATTTTCAATTTTCCCCGGCCTCGCCTAGCGAAGCGAGGCGGGCAAACAATTATTAAATTTATTAATTAACAAATTGAAAATTTATTGAAAATTGATAATTGATAATTTTGCTTTGTTGTCTGTTTACTGTTTTCTGTCGTCTGTTTACTAACTACATTATACCATATCCCTTGCCTTGACACAATATAAAACCTTTGCTATATTGGAGAAGTCAAAAATTTTTTATATTTTATATTTTATTTTGTAAACCTATGGCGCATAAGAAAGCCGGCGGCTCTACCACTTTAGGCCGCGACTCAATCAGCAAGCGGCTGGGCATAAAATTGGCCGACGGGCAGTTCGCCCAAGCCGGCTCCATTATCATCCGCCAGCGCGGTACTAAATATCATCCCGGCCAAAACGTAAAAAAGGGCAAAGACGATACCCTGTTCGCCGTCGTGGCCGGCATCGTGAAATTTACCACCAAAAAACTGAAAAAATTCAATAACCGGCTGAAAAGCACGAAGATTGTCAGTGTCTTACCGCAAAAATAAATTCTCTTAAATAAAAAAAGCGGCTCTCGGTATAATACCGGCCGCTTTTTGGTTGCCTGAATTTGAAAATTGTACCGGTTCTCCTTAATCCTCTTCCTGGAGATGGGCTTCATAAAACTCATTCTGCGCCTGCATTAACCTCTTCTCCTCGTCCAGGCCGGGCGCCAAGAAAACATAAGTCAAAAAATCTCCTTTTCTAAATCCCAATTTTTCATCATCTTCCTGGGCAACTGTTCGGTTGCCGACCTTAAAGCCGCTTGCCGCAAGCGCCTTAATAAGTAACACCCATTTTGCCTCTCCGAATCTGGCAGACAAAAAAACGATATGTTTCGCCTCGACAATCATAGAGTTAATGGCATAATCATTCATCCCCGTTCCTCCTTTTCTTAAAAAGTTATCAATAAATTTTATAGCTATTTTAATAGCTACTTTTTTTATGTGTTAATTCTCTCTTCTTCATATTTAGCGGGCAGAAATTGATTTTAATTCCAATTTTTTTATTCTGACCTCATGGTTTCCAATTTTGCCCTGCATCCGATCGTGCGCGCCGATATTGGCAACCTGCTCCTGGCGAATAGTTTTTAATTCAGTCATCATCTTTTCATTATTTTCCAGCACCTCTCTTCTAAAATCTTTGATTTCGCTCTTCAGCTCATTGCGCACACCGTTAATCCCGTCTTTGAGTTCACCGCGCACACCGTTAATCCCGTCTTTGAGTTCACCGCGAAAAAATTTGGTTTGTTCTTGAAACCCCTTATTAACGGCTGATAAAATTTCATCGGCTGTCTCTTTTAAACCCTCTTTTAAATCTTTCTTTGTAACATATTTATTTTCCATAATTTTATTATACTTTATTTCTATTTTTCAAGCAAACCCGCAAAAATTCCACGAATAACGGATGCGGTTCCAGCGGCCGGGAAATGTATTCCGGATGAAACTGGGTGCCGATGAAAAACGGATGGGCGCTGATTTCTATCGCTTCCACGATTTTTCCGTCCGGCGAAGTGCCGGCCACGGTCAAACCGTTCTTTTCCAGTTTTTCCCGGTATTTGTTGTTAAATTCATAGCGGTGCCGATGCCTTTCCGAAACGATGTTTTTGTTGGTAAAGCGGGCATAGGCCCGGGCCAAGCGGGTGCCTTTAATCATTTTACAGGGCCAGCCGCCCAAGCGAATCGTGCCGCCGTACTGCTTCTTGGCGATTAATTCTTTTTGCCCGGGCATAATGTGAATAACCGGATGCGGGGTCTGCGGGTCCACTTCTTCGGAATTAGCCCGCTTTAAGCGGCAGACATCGCGCGCGAACTCAATCACCGCCATTTGCATGCCGTAGCAGAGGCCGAAATAAGGAATCTTGTTTTCCCGGCAATATTTAATCGTCTTGATTTTCCCTTCGGACCCGCGCGACCCCCAGCCCTGGGGCACGATGATGCCGTCGTAATTTTTTAAACTTTTGACGCCCTGTTCCTCAACTTCTTTGGTGTTGATCCAATGCATAATCGGCTGGCACTTATTGACTACGGCCGCATGTTTTACCGCCTCAATCACCGAAATGTAAGAATCGGCCAGGCAGAAATCACCGGTAGCGAAATATTTGCCCACAATCCCGATGTTAACTTCTTTTTTAGCCCGCTTGGCCGCTTGAATCATCCGCCGCCACTCAACTAAATCCTTCCTTCTTTCCCGCAGGCCGAATTTTTCCAGAATTCTTCGGCCCAAATGATCTTTTTCAAAATTAAGAGGCACTTCATAAATAGAATCAATATCCGGAGCGGAAATAACATCTCCTTCGTTAATTGAACAAATCATGGCGATTTTCCGCCGCCGCGGCTTGTCCACGCTGACGCGCGAGCGGGCAACGATAAAATCCGGCTGGATACCGGCGGAATTCAGGGTGCGGATAGCATACTGGGTCGGCTTGGTTTTCATCTCCCCGATCTTACTTGGAATCGGTAAATATGAAACCAAAACAAAGCTGACGTCCTCCGGATTTTTTAAATGCATCATCCGCGCCGCTTCCAAAAAAAGCAGGGTCTGGTACTCACCGACCGTGCCGCCAATCTCTATGATCATAATCTCGGCCTTGGTCTTTCTCACCGCGGTTTTAACCCGGCTGATAACCTCATTGGGAATGTCCGGCACGACTTCCACGCACCGGCCGCCATATTCCAGGTTTCTTTCCCGCTGAATGACGCTCTGATAAATCCGGCCGGTGGTCATATAATTTTCCCGATAAATGTTTCTATTTAAAAAACGCTCATAATTGCCGATGTCCTGATCGGTCTCGTCCCCGTCTTCGGTCACGAAAACTTCGCCGTGCTCAATCGGATTCATGGTGCCGGCATCAACGTTAATGTAAGGGTCGATCTTAATACAACTGATGCCGTAACCTTTGGATTGCAATATCCGACCGATAGAGGCGGTAGTAACCCCCTTGCCTACCCCGGATAAAACCCCTCCGACCACGAAAATGTATTTTGTGGTCTTCTTTTTAGTTTTACTTTTTTTCGGCATATAATATTAGTAAAATTAGTTATTAGTTATATCCTTCTCACTTCTAACTTCTTACTTCTAACTTAATGGTCGCTTTCTCATCTCCCGGATTCAACTCTATCTCGTACTCCCCCGCCTTCTTGATATCTTTTTCAAGCTTTATTTCCCCGGGTCCAATTCGGTATCCTTGCTTTTCTAATTCTGCAGCAATGTCTTTAGCTTTTAACCCGGAATACAAAGTGCCTTTCTCATCGGCCTTAGCTTGAATTACAAAATTTTTGCCATTGATTTTTTGCGCTTCTAACTTCTTACTTTTAACTTCTAACTTTTCAATCCTGGCTTTCTTTTTCTTCTGCGCCTCTAAAACGCCCAGGCCGTGCCTGGTAACCGGATCGGCCAAACCCTGGCTAATTAAAAAATTGCGGGCATAACCGACTTTGACTTCTTTGATTTCGCCCGCCTTGCCCAGGCCCCTGACTACTTTTAGTAAAATAACTTTCATATTTTGAATAACAAAATTTAGATAACAGAAAACAGTAAACAGACGACAGACGACATTGAACAATTTAACAATTTTGTTCCTCTCGTGTTTGTTGTTTTCGTGTTTATCACAATTCCAGATTCAAGATTCAACCCAACAATCAGCCTTTCACAATGCGCCCACTAATCTGCTTAGCCAACTTTTCTGTCTCGTCTTCTTGAATTATAGCTTATAAACTTCGTCGCCTACCCTGATTTTCTCCTCGACTTTCAGACCGATTGACTTGCCCTTCCCGGCTTTGGCCACCTGTTCCTTGTCAATCTGCATGGAATCCACCGTCTGCTCAAAGTCGGTGGTCGCGCCTTTGACCCTGATTCTGTCCCCTACTTTCAGGCCTTTTTCCAAATCAATCACGGCTACGCCGATATTGCCGAAATGGTGGCTGATTTTTCCGACTTTTTTGCCCTTAATTGTGGCATTTTTGTCGTTCATATGATTATTAGTTAAATAGTAAACAGGCAATAGGGATTAATTTATTGGTTTATTATTAAATTTATTAGTTTATTAGATTCAATAAACTAATAAATAGCGCGGCGATAATAAACCAATTACCAATTTCCAATTTCAATTACTCCGCCTTCAATATCTCAATCGCCCTGTCCATCTGCGGATCCCGACCGGCATCGTAATCCTCCTGGGTATAATCAATTTCAATATCCGGCGTAATGCCTTCGTCATTGATGCAGGCCCCGCTCGGCGTCAGCCATTTGGCCACGGTAATTTTAACCGAAGAGCCGTCGCTTAATTTCTCCAGCGACTGCACCGACCCTTTGCCAAAAGTCTTTTGCCCGACAATGGTGGCCAGGCCGTAATCTTTCAGGGCGCCGGCTAAAATTTCCGAAGAGGAAGCGCTGCCCTGATTAACCAAAACCACGGTGGGATAACCTTTAAGCCGGGCGCGTCCGCGGGCCAAATATTCATTCTTTTTGGTTTCACTGAATTGTTCCGTCACCACTACGCCGTCTTCCACCCATTCGCTGGCCAATTCAATCGCCGTATCCAGATAGCCGCCGGGATTATTGCGCAGGTCTAAAATCAAACCGGCCGGATCTTTCACCAAAATGTCGTTAACCGTCTGGCTGAACAAAGTTGAAGTATCTTCGTTAAAATTTGATATTCTGATTACATAAATATCTTCATCGGCCGCAGCCGCCTCCGGCCCTTCCCCCGCGGCGCTGCCCTTGCTAACGGTTTTCACTTCGGTTTCAACGCTTTTGACTACAATCACATCCCTTTTGATAGTTATTTCTTCCGCCCCATCCAGGCCGTCGCGGGAAATAGTCAAGACCACCTCCGTGTCTTTGGGCCCGCGAATCTTCTGCACCGCTGCGTCAACCGTAATGCCGGCGGTTGATTCGCCGTCAATGGCATACACTTTATCCCCCGCCTGCAAACCGGCTCTTTCCGCCGGTGTTCCTTCCAGTGGGGCGATGATGGTCAAAATCTCGTCCCTGATGCCGATTTCCGCCCCGATGCCTTCAAAACTGCCGGCCAAATCTTCTTCAAATTCGCGCGCCATCTCCGGATCCATGAAAATCGTATAAGGATCGCCCACAGCCGCTACCATGCCCTTAATGGCGCCGTAAAACATCGCTTTATCGTTAATCTGATCCTGGTCCACATACTCCCGCTTAATTAAATCCCAAACATTCCAAAACAAGCTGAAATCAACATCCTGGGCCAGAACCCCCTCTTCGGCCTGGCTATACTTGCCGGTTAACTTGCCCAGATAGACAACTTCTTCCTTGGCCAATGCGCCCATCACCTCGCTTTTCTGCGCCAAATACATGCCGGCGCCGAAACAAACCAGCATTAGAACCAAAATTAAAATAATCCCGCTAATGCGCTTAAACCGACTGCCCGGTTGCTTGTTTGTATTTTTTGATTTAATTTTATAATCCATAAATTATAATCCGAATAATATAATATGAAAAATTTTATCCAAATACTCCAAATATTAGAAAATTAACGTTTGTACTAATTCGGAGCATTCGGGTTATATTATTATTTTCTTACTACTTTAATACTGTCCATGTCCCTGATATCAATCACTTTTGACGGTTTTAGTCCCCTAATTGCCCCTGCATCAATTACCAAGTCGGGTCGGTATTTTTTAAAATATTTATCAAGGCGGTAAACGTTGCGTCGGGCCTGGCTACCGCTTAAATTCAGACTGGTGGAAACCAGCGGCCGAGCCACACCCCTTAACATTGTAATAAGAAATTCCTTTTTTGGCAAACTAACAGAATTAAAAGGCAGGCGAACGGCTAAACTGCCCCCGGGCCCGTAGACCTTTTTCGCCAGATTATTCCGGCCCGGCAGAATAAAAGTAACCGGCGGCTTCCTGTTTTTTTCCCTAAGATTGTGGGCTTCCCTGGTAGTCGCCGGCCAGCGTGAACGGATATATTTTTCCTGGCGCGCCCAAACCCGACAATAATCATGCAGGGCGCAATAACTTTTTATCAAAATAATCAAGCCCTTATCTTTGTTTCTTTGTTTCATCCTGATGATTTTTTCCACCGCCTGGCGGTTACCGGCGTCGCAACCCAAACCGTAAACCGTATCGGTCGGATAAACGATTATCTTGCCCTGGCGGAGATAATCAAGGACCAGCCTGATTTGCTCCGCGCTGATTTTTCCCTGTTTTAATTTAATTATTTTCATGGATTAAATTTTTACAGCGTCGTAATCGGCCGGCTTTGCGTGATGTAAAACTTGTCTTTTTTATAAACCCATTCTGTGTCCTGGGGGCGGCGGTAATGCTTTTCAATCCGGACGCAAATCCGGGCCAGCTCAATAATTTTTTCGCCCCCTAAAACCTGGGTCTCCTGTCTGGACCTAGGAATAGGTATCCATTTAACACCTTTTTTTAAGCACCTGACCAATTGTTTTGTCTGTTCGCTGATGTTGATGTCCAAAATTGACATATTGGTTTTATCTATAATGTAAGAATCCGGAGTGACCGAACCGGAAACAATCGCCTCGCCCAGGCCCCAGCCGGCCTCAATGATCAGCTGGCGCTTATCCCGGGTAACCGGATGAACCGTAAAACAGATGCCGGAAATCTCCGCTTCCACCATTTCCTGCACCACCACGGCCACGCTGACTTTCTGATCAACTAAATTTTTTTCATAGCGGTAAAAAATCGCCCGCGGCGTAAATAAAGACGACCAGCATTGCTTGACGTTTTGCAGCAATGTTTTGGCCGTGGTATTCAAATAAGTCTCCAGTTCTCCCGCCCAGGAAGCCACCTCCGAATCCTCGGCCGTGGCCGACGACCGGACCGCTACGAACCTGGCCTTCAGTTTTTTGTAAGCGTCCAATATCTCCGCGGCCAGTTCAGGCGGAATCGGCGTGTCGTTGATAATGTCCCGGATAACGTTGGAATAGCGGTCAATTGAATTAGTGTCGTCGTAATTTATCTTTTTTAGCTGGGCTTCAATATCCAGGTGGGTATCGTCTTTTTCCAAAAAATAATCAAAAGCGTCTGCTCCGATCACAAAACCAGCCGGAACCAAAAAGCCGGCTCTAAGCAGTTCGCCCAAACTGGCGCCTTTTCCGCCGGCAATTTTAATGTCTTTTTTGCTGATTTTAGAAAAATTTTTAGTAAATTTATTTATCCTTGACATAATTTTAAAAATATGTTAATCTAAAATGTTTCATGTTCCTTCAAACTATTTTTGAACTGTTTTTGTATTAAATAAAAACTTCAAAGCTCAAAACAATAGGAGGTATAAATGGACAAAAAGATTAAACCAGGATGTTTTCGGGCATTAGAGAAAGATGAGGGACGGCAGCTCATTATGAGACGTGTCGACCATAAAAATAACATGCTTACAAAGGAAGGTATGGCTCTGGCCGCGGCAACCGGACGTGCTCTGGAAAAAAGTGGTCTAGTTATCCATGAATACAAATCCA
>CAYNBD010000010.1:18229-21727 GCA_964395755.1 uncultured Gammaproteobacteria bacterium | reverse complement strand
TCTTAATTCATCCGCCGTCCACCATTTTACGAAGTATTTATCGGTCATATTTTTAACAATCCGCCCGTTGGTTTTTATCTGCAAATGTTTCTTTAAATGAAGTAAGCCGGTAACATCCTGATATTCTATGGTTTTATAACGGGCGGTCAAAATTGATTGCCCGCCCAATTTAATGCTTTTAGTATAATCCAGGTCATATAAAAATCTCCTGGGGTTCTCGGTATCCACCAAAAAATAACCGCCCGGCTGCAAAAAACTCAATATATTCTTTAAAGTTCTTTCACCCGCGGGCACGGAGGGGGCAATTTCGCCGAAAGCGTTAAAAAAATTATAAGCAAAATTATATTTCTTCCTTAATTTGATTGTAGCGGCGTCACCCTTAAATAATTTGGTCTTATCTTGGGCGCTTAATTTTGATCTCAACACCGCCAGCATCTTGGTGGAAATATCAATGCCATCTACTCTATACCCCTGACGCAGCAGGGGCAGCAGATGCCGACCCGTGCCGCAAGCAATATCCAGAATGCTTACTTTCTTGATAGTATCACAAGATCGTTTAACTAACTTTTTGATGAAAGCAATTTCTTTGGCGGTATTTTTAACTACCCCAAACTGCTCATAAATCAAATCATAATACTCGGCATAGGGATCGTAAATTGCTTGTCTTTGAGAAGACATTGAAAATATCTTATATAAATTAATTTACAAATTTAAAATTCACGAAACAATTTATAAATTTGTTAATTATTTAATTGTTTCGAAAATTGAAAATTAGAAAATTTGAAAATTAAATACTGTATTTTCGTTCTTTCCGTGTTTATCCCCAATCACCATCCCTTTTTCTTTATCCCTTTTTCCGCGGCCTTAATCTGCGCTTCCTGTTTGGATGAACCCTTGCCCTTGGCTACCAATTCCTGCTCCAAGTAAAGCCCAATCTCAAAAGTTTTGTCATGGTCGGGGCCGGCTTCGCTTAAAACTTTATACTGCGGAGTTACGCCGTATTCTTCCTGTGATTTTTCCTGAAATTTTGACTTCGGGTCCAGGTACAGCTGGTTAGCCAGAATATAATCCAGCTTGGCGATCATATTCTCTTTAATAAATTTTTTCGCCGCCCTGATGCCCTGATCCAAATATATGGCCCCGATCAGGGCTTCCACCGCGTTGGCCAAAATATACTGGCGCGCTTTTGAATTTTTATCCTTGGATTCACCCTTGGACAAATAAAGATAGTTTTCAAGCTCAATTTCCTGCGCCACCAGGGCCAGCATCTTGGAATTAACCAAGCTGGCACGCCAGTTGGTCAATTCTCCCTCGGGAGTTTCGGAAAAATGATTAAACAAATATTCTGTCACCACGATTTCCAAAACCGCATCCCCCAAAAATTCCAGTCTCTCGTTATGATTAAGGTTAAAATCAGGATGTTCGTTTAAATAAGAACGATGAACAACCGCCTGTTTGAGTAATTCCCGGTCTTTAAATTTAATTCCGAGACGGTCTTCAAACCCGGAAAAGTCTTTCATGAGAATATATTGCTAAATTGTTAAATTGTTAAATTTACTCCAAGGCAATATAACAATGTAACAATGTAACAATTATTAATAGTAAATTATTTTTTTTCTATATCCTTATATATCGCCCCCAGTACCCCGTTAACGAATTTACCCGATGATTCGCCGCCGAAAGTTTTGGCGATTTCAATCGCCTCGTTAATGGCTACCTTGGGAGGAATGTCATCCGCTATTACCAATTCATAAACGCCAATACGCAAAATATTCCTGTCCACCGTGGTAATCTGATCCAGGGGCCATTCGGTTGCATATTTAATGATGTACTTATCTATTTTTTCCAAATTTTGGATCACGCCCGTAACTATTGTTTTGATAAAACCATTGTCATCGAAATCGGGAGCAAAGTTGGAAAGGTTTCCCTTGATAATGGAATCAAAATCCTTGGCTTTTCTGCCGGTAAAATCCCAAAGGAACAAGGATTGCATGGCGATTGTACGGGCGAGATGTCGGTTGGACATATTTTAAGAATAAGTTGGTAAATTATAATCTTACCTAAATTTTTATGATTCTTTGGTTTTTTTCTTTTTAGTTTTTATTTTAACTGCTTCCCGGCCTTTATAATGGCCGCAAAAAGCACAGGCTTCATGAGCCCTGACGGCTTGGCCGCACTGAGGACACTTATTTAAAACTATCGTCCGCAAACGATGGTGGGACCTTCTTTTGCCCACCGCGCTTTTGGTTCTTCTTTTTTTCGGCACTGACATAATAATAAAATGCAAGAATCAAAATTTACTTTTTGATTTTCGCAATACTAAATAATTTATGTTTTCAGTATAGCCCAAAGACAATATAATAGTCAACAATCAATAATTGGCTTTGCCGCTTGCGCTTAAGACAAACGGCACATAACAGGCAGTGGGCAACAATTTAACCATTTAGCAATTTTCCGCCTGGGGCGGACCAGCCCCGGGCTGAAGCGATGAAACAATAAACCGCTGATAACCTTTTTCAACCTATTATAACCCTTAACAAAAATTAAAAAGGGGGCGCGGATTATGTTTTATGTATATAATTTATAATAAATTTTTTTCGCAGCGCCCCTAGGATTGAGGGTTATTGTGTTCCAGGGGGATATGATGGCTCAGCACCACCCCTAAAATACTTTTGTTTGATAAAGAACTAATTTTTTATCCACTTTTTATTATAACAAGCACGTGCTGTTAGTAAACCGCCTGAAAACGACCAATCTTAGTAAACCCCAAAAAAACAAAAAATCTTATCCACAAGGGATAAGATTTTTAACCTCTATTCTAACTATTTCGTCTTGATCGAAACCACAGGGAGGCGATAAAAGTCGCTATCGGTACGGATAAAATCAGGCCGATGCTGCCGGCCAAAGTTCTCACAATTTCCGTAGCGATGATCTCATTATTAATAACCTGCCACCAACTGGAAAAAGCGCTTTGGCCACTGACGAATAAAATCAACAAAGGCAAGGACGCACCGGCGTAAGCTAAAAACAGAGTATTGGTCATGGAACTGATGTGGGAAATCCCCACCTGATAAGCGCGCCGAAAAACTTCAATGCGTCCCAAGGCCTGGTTAGCGCGGGCGATTTGCTCTACAGTCGCCACCTGGGAAATAACCACGTCGTCTAACACGCCCAAAACGCCGATAATTATTCCGGCCAGCAACAAGCCCTTAAAGTTTACTACCTGCTGGCCCAGACTGATTAAAAACATTGATTCCTCGCCGGTGATGCCAGACAATTTGGCCAAACCGACAAATAACCATGATAAAAAAACGGTAATCAACAAGCTGAACAAGATGCTGGCGATGGCCAAATGCGACCGGGGCTTGAAACCTTCGGTGCAATAAATTATAACCAACAGAATAAAAACCGAGCTGATTAAAACGACAGCCAGGGGATTATCGCCGGCCAATATCCTGGGAATAAGAATAATAAAAGCCCAGCAAACTTCTAACTGGG
>CAYNBD010000010.1:10526-18219 GCA_964395755.1 uncultured Gammaproteobacteria bacterium | reverse complement strand
GGCAGGTGCAATGTCTTATTTTTCTAACCGAAAAAATGTAATGGATAATAATTAAAAAAGTAACAGCCAAAGACAACAAAGAGCGCAGCCCTTTAGCCTTGCCTACCGTTAGCAGAACCAGCACAAAAATAATGGCCAGCCACCACAAACTCCCGGTCCTGACATAATCAGTAATATAATAATAAACATTGCCCTCGCTATCATAGCTGGCCAAGGCAATCACCTTGTCGCCAACGTTATAAATATTGCTCTTAACAACATCAAAATTCCCAATGCCCTTAAATTCAATTTCCTGGCCCTTAAATTCACCTTCCAGCCCGCGCAATTTCAAATCCTGCTGTTCCGCCGTCGTCCCGTCGGGCAAAACCGTCTTTTCCTGCCTTATAATTTGAATGACCTCGGCCTGAAAAAATTCATCCTTATTCGGCTCTTCCTCCTGAGCAAAAACTAAACATGGAAGCAGTAAAAACAAAATTAAAATTACAATTATTTTGTTCATTTGGAAAAAATTATTTTTTAATTTGTTGCCGGTTGCATGTTATGGGTTGCATGTTTCACGCTTCATCCGAACATCAGCCAGCCGGGTTTAAACAAAAGCAAAATACCGATAATCACCATAATAATTCCTCCCACTAAACCGGACCAGCGGGTATAGCGGGAACTGACGGCTTTGAGCCGCAGGGTAAACATGGCAATAATAAAAACCAATAAATCATCCAGCATAAAAATAAAAATGTACAACAGAAGATAAGCATAATATTGCCAACGGGTCAGATTAGATAAAGACAAAACCTGGGTATAAACCGCGGGCAAACCGGCACTGCAAACCAGCTCCACCAAATTAACCGCGGCGGCCAAAACAATAATCCCGCCCAATGCCACCCAAAATTTATTTGTCTGAGCAATGGTTCTTAATTTGTCAAAAACTTTCCTCCGTCTTTCACTGCCCGTCACTTCACAGCCCCCCTCCCCCCGGCGCTCAAGCCAATATTGCCGTAAATGATAAATCCCGCTACCCAGGGCCACCACGGCGATTGTTATTCTTATCCATAAAACAAACCCTAAAAACAAAAATAAATTCAGCCAGGCTGACAAAAACAGAAAATAAACCGCGGCCGAAGCGATAATAAATGCCGAGCCCAAAATCCACATTCGCTTTCTGCTTTCCATACCTAAAAGCAAACCGATTAAAAACAATAAAACCCACATCGCACAAGGGTTAAACCCGTCCAAAGCGGCGATCAAAATCGTCAACAAAGGCAGAGAAAAATTTTTGGTTTCAATTTCCCCGATAAAAGGCAAACCAAGAGCAGAGGGCAGGGCAGAACTTTTTATATCATCGGCCGCGCAGCCGCAGTCGTGCGGACACTCAACGCCGCTATCGGTACAGTCGTCAAGACATTGCTGGTCCGTCGGATTAATAATCTGGGCGACTAAATCAGGGCAGCCTTTATACAAATAATCATTAACCGCTTCCCGGATGCGCGCGCCAGTCGTTTCCGCCGTGTAAAAACCGGGGAAAACCTTGCTGCCGATTATGGTTATCGGCACTCCGGAAACATCCAGTCCGCCTTCACGGCCCAATTTGGCCAATAACTGGGCATTATCCCGATTGTTCCAAACCTCATAACTATAAATTTTAACTTCCGGAATTTCCGCCTGCAAACCAGCCAAAAAATTTTTTTCCGCTTTGCAGTGCGGACAGCCTTCGCCGTAAAAAAAATAAACGTTCACCCCCTCTTCGGAAGCCGCGGCCACGGTTGGGAGAACGAAAATAAATAAAAGAAAAACCAATAAAATTGATTTTATAAATTTAGACATAAACTCAATGTTTAACAATTTTGATCGCCCGGCCTTCCACCAGCGCTTGGCTGATTTTTTTATAAGCGCCGGTTAAAATCCGCTGCAAAGTGCTTTGCGAAGTTTTCATTTCCCGGGCGCATTTAACCTGGTCATAATTTTTCAAATTTTTCAAACGTAAAGCCTCTACCTCTTCTTTGGTTAATTCTACTATGTCTAGCTCTTGCAGTCTTAAACCGGCCGGTTTGAAATAATTACAACGCGGATCAAAACGAATGCGGCGGCATAAACGCGGCCGGCCTAATTTTTGTCTGAGTCTATTACGCATATATCTATTTTAACTCATTTAAAAAACAAAACAACCCCACCCGGAACCCCGCCGTTCGCGAGTAACGAGGCAGGGCGAGCGACGGGGAACAGACGGGACAGTGGGGTTATTTCTGCTCTTTAAGAGCTTTTTTATCGGCCTGAACCTGGGCTAATTCATCCTTTAAGATTTGTTCTTCTTCGTCTAGGGCTACCATCTCATCTTTTTGGGTCCAGCGTCGGCCAAAACCGAAACCGCGGCCGAACGCTCCTCCCCGGCCGATTTGTCGGCCACCGGCGCAAGGACCCAGTCCCCGGCCGGTCATCGGGCCGTATCCCCAAGGGCCGGTTCCATTCATTTTAGGCATATTTATCACCTCTCTTTCCAGTTTATTAAATTTATGAATATGAATTAATATTCATATCTATTATGATTATATACCCATAAATATAATTTGTCAAGACCTGATAATAATTAAAAAAGCCGTGTACTGCTACACGGCCTTAATGCCGAAATGGGATAATTGTTCAATCGCCTTCTCCCTTAACGAGCCATCCAAGTCCAGATTCATGACCCAATCGAAATTTTCTCTACCCACTGCCCTTTTTAAGCTGTTTAACTGCCCGTCGGAAAAAACGCCTAAAGCCATCTGATTGAATTTTAAGAGAGTCATGAGCGGAATGTCTGTGATTTTTTCAAATAAAGACAATAATTTCACAGTCTTATGGGCATCCAATAAATTCACTTCTCTAATGTTATATGCCGTTCTGGGCATATAATCATAGGCTAAAATATGAGAAGTGGACGCAAGTTTATCTTTTTCCTCCTCATGATAAACGGAAAAAATTACTTGCATTATACGCCCATGATCGACAAGCGCATATCCTGCTTCTCCCCAGACAGTTATAACGGGCAGAGAATAATATTCGCCTTTCTGAAAAGGCTTTTCGCATCTTAGAGCAAAATTTCTTACCCCGGCCTCACCCACAAACAAAAAATGTTTCATTTTGGGAAATTCAATGTTCATCTCTTGGCCTCCTTATTTTATTTTAACCAATTTATCATCAATGTAGTCAAAAGTCAATCAGGATATTTTCAATATAAAATCATTTGACTAACCGTAAAAAATATTGTAAATTTAGAAAACAGTTATTAAACATTATAAAAACAACATGAACGTAACCGAATTGGCCAGAATTCTAAAAATAAATCCACAAGAGTTGCGCGAAATTTTACCGCAACTCGGATTTCATATTGGGCAAAAAGCCATCAAGATTGATAACCGCACCGCCCAGAGAATAATCAAGCAATGGCCCAGCCTGATAAAGGAACTGGAGAAACAAAAAGCCGCAGAGAGAGCTGAGGAAAAAATCGAAGCCGCCACGGAAATAAAAAGAATCGTTAAAATTCCGCCCTTTATTACCGTCAGGGATTTGTCCTCAACTTCCCACATACCAATTAATAAAATTCTGGCTGAATTGATGAAAAACGGCGTCTTTGCTTCCCTGAACGAAAAAATAGATTATGAAACCGCCTCCATTATCGGCTCGGACCTGGGGCTGGAAATTGAGCTGGATGAAACAGTCGCCGAATCCAGCCAGGACAGCAAAGGCAAATTAACGGCTATTCTCAAAAAAGAAGAAGGTAAAAATTTAAAATCCCGGCCACCGGTAATCGTGGTCATGGGACACGTTGACCACGGCAAAACTAAATTATTGGACGCCATCCGGCGCACCAACGTCGTGGCGGGCGAGGCTGGCGGCATTACCCAGCATATCGGCGCCTACCAGGTGGAAAGGAAAAACCGTTTAATCACTTTTATTGATACCCCCGGACACGAGGCCTTTACCGCAATGCGCAGCCGGGGAGCAAAGGTGGCCGATATCGCGATTTTAGTGGTGGCGGCCGATGACGGAGTCAAACCGCAAACGGTTGAAGCTTTTCGCATTATTGAAGCGGCCAAAATCCCTTTTCTGGTGGCCATTAACAAAATTGACAAACCGGAAGCCGATATCAACAAAACCAAGCAGGAATTATCCACCCAGCTTAACATCACTCCCGAAGACTGGGGCGGAAAAATTATTTGCGCGCCGATATCGGCCAAAGAAGGTACCGGCATAGAGGATTTATTGGATATGGTGTTGCTAACATCAGATATGGCGGAAATAAGCGCCAAAGCCAATCCCGGGGCGACCGCCGCCGGCACGGTGATTGAATCGCACGTTGACAAAGGCGCCGGACCGATAGCCACCATCCTAATCCAAAACGGCACTCTGCGAATTGGCAACCAGCTTTGTTTCCAAAACAAAATTTACGGCAAGGTGCGCGCCCTGAAAGATTATCGGGGCGAAAACATTAACGAGGCGGCGCCGTCAACGCCGGCGGAAATCCTGGGCTTAAAACTGTTGCCGGCGGTCGGGGACATCCTGGAAGTCGGGGAAGGAGAAAAAATAAAAGGCCGGAAAATCAAAACCGCCGCTAAAAGATTTAGTAAAGACGAAGAGGAAAATAAAGCGGCCGAGGTCAAAATGAAAAAAATAAACTTAATTATTAAAAGTGACGTTTTCGGCTCGGCGGAAGCGATTGAAGAGTCCCTGGAAAAAATAGATACCGGGGAAATGGGCGTAAAGATAAACATTATTCATAAAGGACTGGGTAACATTACCGAAGGCGATGTGGAAAAAGCAATCGGCTCCCAGGCGCAAATTCTCGGCTTTAACGTTAAAATTTCGCCCGCCACTGAAGAATTAATCCGGGACAAGAATATCAAAACTAACCTATTTAACATAATTTATGACCTAATAAAATATGTGAAAGAAGAAATCCAGGCCTTAGTGGAGCCGGAAGTTAAACGGGTTGATTTAGGCAAACTAAAAGTTTTAAAAATATTCAGAACCGAAAACCAAGGCCAGGTTGTCGGCGGACGCGTCCTGGAAGGAAGGCTGGAAGCCGGCTGGCCGGTGGAAATAATCCGGGACAAAAAATTCATTGCCACGGGAAAAATAATTAGATTGCAGTCCGGCAAACAGGATATTACGGAAGTGGAAGCCGGACAGGAGTGCGGTCTGCAATACGAGGGCCAGCCCCTGATCGCCCCGGACGACATCTTATTGGAATACAAAGAAGAAAAAACAATTAAAAAAGTAAATTAATACTTATGCCCCGTACCGAACAGGTTAACGAATTATTAAAAAAAGAGCTGGCCGTTCTAATTAACCGTGAACTTGCCTTGAATAACGGATTGATAACCATCAGCTATGTTGACTGTTCTCCGGATTTAAGCGGCGTTAAAATCGGGGTTTCGGTTTTGCCGGAAAACTTGGCCGGCACGGTTTTAGCCCGCTTAAAAAAATCTTCAGGCCAATTCAGCCAAATTTTAAAAAAGAAAACCCGGCTGCGTAAAATCCCCAAATTCAACTGGCGCCTGGATACGACCGAAAGCCAGGCCGCGGAGATTGAAAAAATTCTGGCGGAAATAAAAAAAGAAAAATAATCCGGGTTGAAATAAAATCGATTTTCACGTAGGAATAAAGGCGTCCCACTAAAACCGGGGCATTTTTATTTTTTTGCCTTGCCTATTTACCAATAATCATCTATAATGTAATATTCACTAAATAACATATGGACCAAAATATTAAAACAACCGATAAATTCATCCGGGCCTACAGAAAAATCCAAGCGGCGGAAAATATTCTCCTGCTGACGCACGAACGTCCGGACGGCGACGCCCTAGCTTCTCTTTGCGCCCTGGCTGACTTGGCCGAAAGTTTGAATAAAAAATATACGGCCTTTTGCGCTGACCAACCAAGTGAAAATTTTTTTTTCCTGCCCCGGGTAGAAAAAATAATTTCTGCTAAATCCGAAATTAAACCGCTGGATTTTGATTTAATTATGGTTCTGGACTGCGGCAGCCTGTCTCGTACCGGTCTAAAAACAGAAATAAACCAAGCGTTTATCTATAACCAAGAAACAAAACAAAAACCTTTTATCATTGAATTTGACCATCACCCCAAAACCGATGACTATGCCGATCTGGAAATCAGGTTTCCGGAAGCCGCCGCTACGGCTGAAATTCTTTATTATTTTTTTAAAGCCAACAACATCCGGCTGACAAAAAACATCGCCAATTGCCTCTTGACCGGAATTCTGACCGATACCGCTAATTTTCTCTACCCCTCCGCCTCGGGCCAAACCGCCTCCATCGCCGCGGAAATGCTTCTTGACGGCGCCCGTTTTCCCAAAATAATGGAAAAAACCATCTATAATAAAAGCTTATCCGCCATGAAGCTCTGGGGCGCTACCCTTGATAATTTGGAAATTAATGAAAAATACGGCCTCGCTTTTTCGGTTTTAAGCCGGGAAGAAATCAAACGCTACGATGACAACGAAGACGTCTGGGATACAATTGCCAATTTCTTGGGCAACTTACGGGGCGTCAAGGGCGTTATGCTCCTGCGGGAGGAAATTAACGCGGCCGGGGGAAAACAGCTTAAAGGCAGTCTGCGCAGTTCCCACCCCCGGGCCGATATTTCCCGCCTGGCCGCGGTGCTGGGCGGAGGCGGCCATCCCAAAGCCGCCGGTTTTGTCGTCAAGGGCGAACTGCAAAAAACCGCCAGCGGCTGGGAGGTGGTTTAAAAATAAGAACAAGAAGAAAAATAAATAAAATAAGAATAAGAAAACCAGCTATTCTTATTTTACTTATTTTACTTATTTTTCTTTTTGTTTATTACAACCGATTGACAACCGACTAATTCTCCCCTACAATTTAAATGTATCAAACAGAAAACGAATGATCAGTTTGAGAAAATCATTTCTGTCGTCTGTCGTCTGTTTTCTGTCGTCTAAATATATGCCTCTAATACCAACTGTCATAGAAAAAGACGGTCAGCGCGAGCGGGTTTATGATATTTATTCCCGTCTCTTGAAAGACCGGATCATTTTCCTGGGCGAGCCGATCAGCGACCATGTCGCCAACATCATTATCGCCCAATTCCTTTTCCTGGACGCGGAAAGCAAGGATAAGGACATCAAGTTCTACATCAACTGCCCCGGCGGCTCGGTGACGGCCGGTCTGGCGATTTATGATACCATGCAATACGTCAAATCCGACGTCTCCACCATCTGCGTCGGCATGGCCGCCTCCATGGGCGCCACCCTGCTGGCGGCCGGAGCCAAAGGCAAGCGTTTTGCCCTGCCTAACTCCGAAATCATGATTCATCAGGTCATGGGCGGCGCCGAGGGCCAGGCCACGGACGTAAAAATCCGGGCCGAGCATATCCTGAAAGTCAAGGATAAGATGAACAAACTCCTGGCCCAGCATACCGGGCAGAAAATTTCCGCGGTTGAAAGAGATACGGATCGCGACCGCTTTATGACCGCGGATGAAGCCAAAAAATACGGCCTTATTGACCGCATTATCAGCAAGTAATAATTAAAATAAAACATCTTCAAATGAAGGCGAGATTTGCAAACCCCGCCTTCATTTTGTTTGTTCGTTGTTTGTTGTTCGTTGTTCGTTGTTCGTTATCCACGTTCCACGTTACGCGTTCCACGTTACGGGATATGGGTTATGGGTTACGGGATATG
>CAYNBD010000010.1:0-10426 GCA_964395755.1 uncultured Gammaproteobacteria bacterium | reverse complement strand
GTTACGGGATATGGGTTATGGGTTACGGGATATGTATGGGAAACTTTATCCACAATTAGCCAAAAAACCAAAAAATCAATCCTTGGCCCCAAAGTATGAATTAATAAACTATATCTAAAAATATTATTTAATTTTAGCTAAAAAAAATACTATTTGAAAAATTCCATTTGACAAATACAAAAAAACTATTTAGAATATAAACATATTCAACGTTTCAATTTTCAACGTTCTTTTTTTAAAATCCACAATAAAGGAGGTGGTGAATTTCAATTTTTGCTGGTTTTTTAAAAAACCAGATGGCCAAAGTTTTTATTTTTTCGCGAAAAAAATAAACATTTAGCCGAGGAGGTGTATAATGAAAAAGCTTTTCACCCTGATCGCCATTATGGCTTTCATCTTTGCTTTCGCTTTTACACTCGGGACAGGTGCCATCGGGCAGGTACAGGCCGCGGCCACTATATACGACGAGAATAGCATCGCCCCGGCCCCCCAGATCGCCTCAATAGGAGAAAACGCTGAAACCCATATAATCTTCGTGGCCATTCGCGGCGGACCCGGATACCTCCAGGACGCGAACGCCAGCTATACGAACAACCAGGCGCCCAAAGTGAGGACGGCGCTGGTGAGCAACTACTACTCTGAATATAATGACACCTTTGTTACTGCAGCGGCCGACATCCGCGGATCAACTGCCTATAATGCCGCCGCCACGGAAGACGCCAACAGCCTGGCACCCATCCGTATGTCCAACATTACCGATAAAGGACAAGAGACGCCTATAAGGACAGACGGATACGCATTGGCGGCCATAAGCCGGGACCTTGCGACCACGCACTGTGGATCTGTATACAAGGTCATCCGGTCCTAAAAAAGAAAAGGTGCTCCCCTGGAGAAGAAACGCTTAACACCCGTTACTCCAGGGGTGTTTTTTATGTTAAATATTTTGACCTCTCCCCCAACCCCTCTCCCGAATCCGCCAGCTGGCGGAAGGAGAGGGGTGCCGATCCGCCAACCGGCGGAGAGGCGGGGTGAGGTTAGCCTCTAAGTGGCTACGGCCCACTTAGAGGCTTTTTTGTTAAAACGCCCAGCCATAAATGGCCGGGCTAAATCCCGAAGCCCGATAAATCGGGCTAAGCTTTTATCAACAAAAAAGCTAAGCTACTTCGTTAGTAGCTTAGCTTTTTTATGTTCGCTGTTCGCTGTTTATTAATTTTTGCGCTTGTTCCACGTTACGAGTTACGGGTTACAGGTTACAGGTTATGGGTTATGGGTTACAGGTTATGGGTTATGGGTTACAAGTTATGCGTTACGCGTTCCCAACACTTTCCGCAGATACTCGCCCGTATAACTCTTTTTGCTGCCCGCGATTTCCCGCGGCGTACCCAGGGCCACGATCTCTCCGCCTTGGTCTCCGCCTTCCGGACCCAAATCTATAATCCAGTCCACGGATTTTATTACGTCCAAATTATGCTCGATAATCAAAACCGTATTTCCTTTATCCACCAGCTGGTTTAAAACCCCCAGCAAGCGCTTAATATCGTCAAAATGCAAACCGGTGGTAGGCTCGTCCAAGATATAAAGGGTTTTGCCCGTGGCCCGGCGGGATAACTCGGTCGCCAGCTTCACTCTCTGGGCCTCGCCCCCGGACAGGGTGGTGGCGGACTGGCCCAATTTTATATAACCCAGCCCGACTTCAAACAAAGTGGCCAGCTTGGTGTGAATGGCCGGAATATTCTTAAAAAAATGCCTGGCTTCTTCCACGGTCATATCCAAAACGTCGGCAATATTCTTGTCCTTATAATAAATTTCCAAGGCTTCCTTGTTGTAGCGCCGGCCGTGGCAGACATCGCAGTCAACGTAAACGTCGGGCAAAAACTGCATTTCAATTTTTACCAATCCGTCCCCGGCGCAGGCCTCGCAGCGGCCGCCCACCACGTTAAAGGAAAAACGGCCGGCCTTGTAGCCCCGGATTTTGGCCTCGGGCAAAGCCGCGAATAAATCGCGAATGGGTGTAAAAGCGCCGGTATAGGTGGCCGGATTGGAGCGGGGGGTGCGGCCAATCGGCGACTGGTCAATGTCTATGACTTTATCAATGTATTCCAGCCCCCTAATTTCCCGGTACTGGCCGGGTTGGGCCTTGGCCCGATAAAATTTCTGGCTTAAGGCCCGGGCCAAAATATCGGTCATCAGGGTGGATTTACCCGAGCCGGACACGCCGGTAATGGCGATAAAAGTACCCAAGGGAAAGTCAACGTCAATGTTTTTTAAATTATGCTCGGCCGCGCCGATTATTTTTAATCGCTGGCCGTTGCCGGAGCGATATTTAGCCGGAGCGGGAATTGATTTTTTACCGGCCAAATATTGGCCGGTCAAAGACTTGGCCGAACTTTTAATCTTGGCCGGTGAGCCTTCGGCCACGATTCTGCCGCCGTGCTCCCCGGCCCCGGGCCCGACGTCAATCAAATGGTCGGCCGCCATCATCGTGGCCTCGTCATGCTCAACCACGATCACGGTATTGCCCAAATCACGCAGTCTTTTTAAAGTATTAATCAGCTTGTTATTATCCCGCTGGTGCAGGCCGATCGAAGGCTCGTCCAAAATATAAATCACGCCCATCAGGGCCGAGCCGATCTGGGTGGCCAGGCGAATGCGCTGGGCTTCCCCTCCGGATAAAGTAATGGCCGCCCGGTCCAGGGTTAAATAATCCAAACCGACGTTAGTTAAAAAATCCAGGCGCGCGCAAATTTCCTTTAGAATCTGGCCGGCAATTTTTTTGTCGCGAGCGGACAGTTTTTGCCCGGCCATTAAATCCCGGCAAAACTTTTTGGCGGCGTTAATCGGTTTGACGGTTACTTCATAAATGGACAAGCCGTCTATCTTAACCGCCAGCGCTTCCGGCTTTAATCTCTTGCCCTGGCAGCGCGGGCAAACCAATACCCGCATGTATTGCTCAATTTCCCGGCGCACGTAATCAGACTCGGTCTGTTTGTAACGCCTCTCCAGGTTGGGAATTACGCCTTCAAAATCAGTGGTTAATTCGCCGCTGAAACGGTCGCTCTCGTATTCAACGTTATAATTTTTCTCCCCGCTGCCGTAGAGAACGATGTCCAGCTGTTTTTTGCTTAAATTCTTAAGCGGGGTATTGAGGTCAAAACCGTTTTTCCCGGCCACGGTCCCGAGAATGCGCAGCAGCCAGCTCTGACCGCTGGCGGTATTGTGCGACCAGGGTTTAATCGCGCCCTGGGCAATGGTCAACTTGGGATTGATAATCAAATCCGGGTCAATTTCCAGCTTGGTCCCCAGGCCCGAACATTCCGGACAAGCGCCGTGGGGGGAATTAAAGGAAAAGTTCCTCGGCTCCAGCTCCGGCAAGCTAATGCCGCAATCCGGACAGGCGAAAAGCTGGGAATAAGTCGTCTCGGCCCCCTCCCGCCCCGGCGCGGCCGGGGCACCCTCCCCCGCTCGTTTCTCACGGGAGAGGGGAATTATTTTTTTATAAGCAGAAGGATATTTCTTAGCTCCTCCCTCCCGCGACGACAGGAGCGGGGGGGAGGCCGGGAGGGGGGCAATCGTCACCAGTCCGTTAGCCAAGTCCAAGGCTTTTTCCACGGCTTCACTTAAACGGGCGCTGTCTTCTTTATTACGACCGGCTTGCAGCCGGTCAATCACGATTTCAACGCTATGTTTCTTTTTTTTGTCTACGGCCATATCCGCGGCTTCTTCCAGGCCGTAAACCAGGCCGTCAAACCTAATCTGGTGAAAATCAGCTTTGGCAATCCGCTCCAGAATATTTTTGTGCTCGCCCTTCTTATCCCTGACTATCGGAGCCAAAACGAATACTTCCTGACCCAAATATTTTTTAAAAACCTGATCCATGATCTCGTCCAGAGAATATTGCTTGACTTTTTTCCCGCAGCGCGGACAATGCGGAACGCCGATGCGGGCGAACAATAAACGCAAATAATCGTAAATCTCCGTCACCGTCCCCACGGTGGAGCGGGGATTATGGGAAGCTGATTTCTGATCAATGGAAATCGCCGGCGACAAACCCTCAATTAAATCAACGTCCGGCTTGTCCATCAAGCCAATAAACTGCCGGGCGTAAGCCGACAAGGATTCGACGTAACGGCGCTGGCCTTCGGCGTAAATCGTATCAAAAGCCAAAGACGACTTGCCCGAACCGGACAAGCCGGTAATTACCACGAACTTATCGCGCGGAATTTCCACGTTGATATTTTTTAAATTATGCACGCGCGCGCCCTTAATTTTTATGTTATTTTTTGACATAAAGACAAATCTGTGGCTATTCGTGTTTTAAATTCGTGGCTATTTGTTTTGCATAGCAAACACAAATAGCCACGAATTTACCGCAAACGGCCACCAGCAAAATTTACAGATAACGAAAAGTATTATACATGAAATTTTTAATTTAGGCAAGGGGAAGGAGTAAAACAAAAACGTAGGGCCAGGACATTGTCCTGACCCTACGTTGTAATATTTATTGTATCGCGGTTCCCCTGAACTTTTCACCTCTTAAACATTTTTCCAGATTATCCAATTTTTTCCCATTCAAAATGATAACTTCCAGACCCAGGTTTTGCGCCTGGCGGGAAGCTACCGGGTCAAAAGGCAAATGCAGGCCCGGATCCCATTTATTGCCGGTTATCCGCCGAAACGCCGGCCAGCTTATTTCTTTAATCGGCTTGGCCCGCTTATATTTTCCCGGATCTTTATCATAAACATAATCAATATTGGACAAGTTAATAATGGTTTTTGCTCCTAAGCGCCCGGCCAGGATAGTGGCTACGAAATCGGTTGACCAACCCGGACGCCAGCCGGCCGCCACCATTATTTTCTCACCTTGGCGGAAATGTTTTCTTAAATCCGCCTGGGTGCGGGGATTCTTATTAATCCGGGGATGAGCGTATTGCCGAAAAACGGTTTTAATTAAATGGGCATTCAACCGGGTAGCATGAATACCCAGCCAATCCCGGTCGTCGTTGGTAAGCCGGGTAACGCGGCTGGCGGCATCTTGATAGTGACGACTGGTAGTGCCGCCGCCGGTGACAATAATAAATCTTTTGCCCCGGCCTATTTCTCTTACGACCAGGCGCCGAAAATTTTTTAAAAATTTCCAGTCAATCCCGGACGCGGGCACGATTAGCGACCCGCCGAGAGAAATTACGTAGGTTTTATTATCTTGCATATTTTTAATCTCCATTTTTCCTTATTCATTTGCAGCTCGTTCCGCATCGTCTACCGCCGGAGCTTCCGCGCTCTCTTCCATCATCAGGGGTTCGGGCTGCGGCACGCCGATAATATCGTTATTCCGATTTTCTATTTCCGCAATAATTTCCCGGGGCAAGGGCACGACTATATTGTCTCTAGACAAATAATCTTCGGGCTCGTTGAGTACCGGGAAAATATAAGCGGGAACGTACAATTCCGTACTATCATTCTTGTTATAATCATACTGCCAGCGGACAACTAAGCCCAAAGCGGGGGTGCCTAATTCAATTTCAACCGTTTTAGAAGCGTAAGGATTATTCCAGCTGGCATAAACCCCGCCCTTTTCCGCTAATTTAATTATTTTTTGACTATCGGTTTCTATCTGGTAGTTAGAACTGGCGTAATTCTGCGGCGTTAATCCCCTTAAGCCATAAACTCTCTTATATCTGATGTTTATATCAACGGTTATGCCGTAAGGATTGCCTGACTCGTCTTCCACGGTTTGTCCGTTTATCATTAAGGGGTAGGTAACCGAAATTATTTCCGGGACATAGGCCGTCTCGTTATCGGGGCTGGCCTGATACAGCCGGGTCCCCGTGTCATCGACTTCCCCGGCTCCGTAATTATCCATATTAATCTTATATTCTTTGATAAAACCGTCTGCCAGAGCAATTAATTCCTGGTCTGACGGCAGATCGGAAATTTTCAAACGCAGCTCATCATAGCATCTTTGCGCCTCCTCATTTTTCTGGGTCTGACACTCAACTTCCGGCCGGGGCCATTTTTCCCAATAAGCGTTCAAAGAAACCAGATTATTAATAAAGTCAAAATAAACCGTATAACCATAATTCCTGTCTTCGTTAATGTTTAAATTGCCGATAGCGGTATCATGAAATCTATTGAGGTCAATTAGCCCCGTGTTAATACCGCTAACCAAATTAGCCATTTGCCGGCCGGCGCTTTGATCCTTGATTCTTTTATAAACCGCCATTTGCGTTTCTTCTACGACGAAATCATCGCCTTTGTATACATACTGATAATTAACCGCGTCCGGCGCCGGCATCATCATTCCGCCTTCGGCATTCACGCCGGTACTGCTGGCGGGCGCTGTAGCCGAACCGCCTCCTCCTCCCCGGCCGATCGCCAGAGCATCTTTTTGAGCTTCCTGTTCCCCGCTTAACTGTCCCGACTGGCCTGAAATTAACGAGCCAAAAGCATTATTGTCGAGCCGGGAAATTTTCCCCCCGCCAAAAGATAATTTAACGCTTCCGCCCTGATTCACAAAATAAGCAGCGCTGACAAGCAAAAAGGCGACAGCGGTTAAGCCGATGGCGGCATAAGTAAATTTTTTCATAGAATTAGGACTGAATAACGACCAGCTAAATTTCCGATTTCTTAATTCTTGGGCTCGGGCCATAATTTCTGCGCGCAATCTAAGGGCAAACCCCCGGTCAAGTTTAGAGCTGGGTCGTGATTCAATTAATTTATTAATTATTCTAATTAACTCTTGCTCCTGCTTTTTTAGCCCGGGATCAAGCGCATACAAGTCTTCTAAAATTTTTTGCCTGAATTGATTATTGGACATAGAGTTATTGTTCAAAGTTATAAATATTGATTGATTTCAATATTATTAATGCCAAAATAAATAATTCCGACGGCACTTCCTGCCTTAACTTAGCTATCGCCCGCCTAAATATCATTTTGCAATTGGCTTCGTTTTTACCGATAATTTCCGCTATTTCCTTATAGCTTAACTCATCCCAAACCCGCAGAATAATAATTTCCCCGTGCTCTTTTTTAAATTTACGGAGATAGCTCCGTAAATCCTCTAATTTACGCTTATTATCAACGTCATGCTCCAGATTATCGTCTCCGCTCAAACTCCAAATGTCTTCAATATTCATATTTTCCTTCCGGGTGCGATAGTAATCTATAACCGTATTGCGGGCGATTCTGTACAACCAGGACGAAAAAGAACCCCTGGTCCGGTTATATTTTTTAACATTTTCCAGGGTTTTAATAAAAATGCGGCTAACCAAGTCTTCGGTTGTCTCCCTATGCTGTATCCGGTAATAAACAAAGTCGTAAATCTTGCTTATATACTTATCATAAAGATAGCCAAATTCTCTCAAATCGCCTGCCTGGCATTTTTTAATGGCATGGTCTTCATTCATCATTTTATTTTTTGAGATCTCTATTTTATATAACGAAATCAAAGCGCAAAAGTAACAAAACCGGATTATTATATACAAGCAGCGATACGGATAGCGTATTTACATTTTAACCCTTTTAGAAATAATAAGCAAAAGATGATATAATAAAGATATGTCTGAAAATAACCAAAAAACATTAAAATTTCCCCCGGGATTTCTCTGGGGCACCTCAACCTCGGCTTACCAGATAGAAGGCGGAATTACCAATGACTGGAGCGCCTGGGAGAAAAAAAACGCCGCCCGGCTGGCCAAGGACGCAAAAACTTACTGGCAACCCTGGCAGCAAGCAATGTTTCCGGAAATGTTTGCCCTGGCTAATTATATCTGCGGCTCGGCCTGCGATTCCTATCACCGCTACGAAGAAGATTTTAATTTGGCTACCGAACTTAACAACAATGCCGTCAGGTTGGGCATTGAATGGGCGCGGATTGAACCGGAACAAGGAAAATTTAACCTAACGGAAATTGAACACTACCGCCAGGTCCTTAAGGCCGCCAAAGAAAAAAATTTAAAAATAGTATTAACGCTCTGGCACTGGACCAACCCTGTTTGGCTGGCCGAACAAGGCGGCTGGACCAATAAAAAAGTTGTTGGTTATTTCTCCCGCTACTGCCGATTGATTGTTGATCACCTGGGGGACATGATTGATTTCTGGGTTACTTTGAATGAACCGATGATGATTATCGGCCATGGCTATCTGGACGGTAAATTTCCGCCCAATAAAAAATTCAATTTAATCAAGGGCTTCAAAGTCTTTCAACATTTTATCAGGGCCCACCGGGACGCCTATAAATTAATCCATGAAAAATTTAAAGACAGCCAGGTAGGCCTGGCCGTAAGCACCGCTTGCTTTGAACCCGCCCGGTCCTGGTGCCCGGCCGAAATACTGATTGCCAAAACTGCGAATTATTTTCGCAATCAATGGTTTTTAAATAAGGTTAGAAATTATTTTGATTATATCGGCATTAATTATTATCATCATAATCGAATTGTCTGGTACCCGCCGTTTAAGAAAAATTTAAACCGGGTGGTTGATGACCGCGGTTGGGAATTCTATCCGGACGGAATTTATCAGATATTATTAAATTATAAAAAATATAAAAAGCCGATACTTATTTTGGAAAACGGGACTGCCGACGCCAAAGATAAACTGCGGCCGCGATACCTGAAAGAGCATTTGCGCTCTATCCATAAAGCAATTCAGGCCGGCGTTGACGTACGCGGCTATTTTTACTGGTCGCTTTTGGATAATTTTGAATGGGCGGAGGGCTATTGGCCGAAATTTGGATTATACGCGGTGGACCGCAAAACCTTCAGACGCACTCCCCGTCCCAGCGCCAAAGTTTACGCGGAAATTTGTAAAAACAACTATATAGTAAACAGAAAACAGACGACAGAAAACAGAAAATAAATCCTGTCGTCTGTCGTCTGTTTTCTGTTTACTAACTATATGTGGCTCATCGTCTCCATCAGCGCTTATCTCATCAACGCCGGCGTTTACATCGCCGATAAATTTTTGCTGTCCAAAAAAATCCACTCCTCCGTCATTTATGCTTTTTACGTCGGCATCTGGAGTATTTTTAACTTGTCCCTGCTGCTGCTGGCTCCCTGGTTTCCCGGCCCGCGGGAACTGGCGCTTGATCTATTGGCCGGCTTTCTCTTCCTGGCCACTTTGATTTTTTGGTACAAGGCCCTGCACCAAAGCGAGGCCACGCGGGTAGTGCCAATCGTCGGCGCCCTGGTGCCGATTTTCAGCTTCTGCCTGTCTTATATCTTCTTGGGAGAAAATCTAAACGAGCGGCAGCTGCTGGCTTTCACCATCTTAATCATCGGCGGCGTACTGATATCGGTAAAATATACGAAATTTTATTTATTTAAACAAACAATGGAAAAAATAAAAAATATCTTTGGTAATATTCTGGGCGGGGTCCATGCCCGCTACCGGCCGACCCAAAGACTGGTTTTAAACTCCATCATCTCGGCTTTATTCTTTGCCGTCTATTATGTTTTAATAAAATATATTTACGCCCACCAGCCTTTCATCGGCAGTTTTGTCTGGTCGCGCATCGGCTCATTTTTGGGGGTAATATTCATTCTCTTCATTCCGGATTGGAGAAAAAAAATAATTGAACACCAAAAAGGCGCCAAAACCCCCAAAAACCTAAGTCTTTTTCTATTAATAAGATTAATGGCGGCCCTGGCTTTCATTATGCTTAACTGGGCGATCAGCCTGGGCAACGTCGCTTTGATTAATTCCTTGCAGGGCGTTCAGTACGTATTTCTATTTCTGCTGGTTCTGTTTTTGTCAGCCAGGTTTCCCCATGTTCTTAAAGAAGAGCTGGGCGGCGGGGTGCGGCTGCAAAAATTTATCGGCATTATCTTAATCGGCCTGGGGCTATATATGCTGGTTACCTAAAATTTGAAATATGGATATCACAAATTTTTTTATTATCTTATTTATAATTCTCTACGGTTTTGTCGCCTTTTTCCGGCTGAACTGGTCGGTGATGTTTTTAATCGCGGCTTTGCCCGCTTATTTGATAAGGTTTCAGGTTTTGGGCATTCCCCTAACGCTTCCGGAAGTAATGATTCTAATCTCTTTCACGGTTTGGTTTTTCAGAAATTATAAATATATCTTTCAAAATTTAAAATTAAAAATTAAAAATCTTTTCAAAATTCAAAATTCAAAATTCAAAATTCAAAACCGTTATCCTTTTGACCTGGAAATAATTTTATTATTAACAATTTCATTTTTAGCCGCGGCTATAACCGGCTTCACGGACAGCGCCCTGGGCATCTGGAAGGCCTATTTCTTTGAACCGATGTTGGTATTTATTTTGGTAATAAACCTTTTTAAACCGCAATTACAAATTACAAATTACAAATTACAAATTACAAAAATCTTATGGCCCTTGGCAATTTCCGCTTTAGCGATTTCCGTTTTCGCCGTTTACCAAAAATTTACCGGCGCCTGGATTCTGAAT
>CAYNBD010000009.1:0-22522 GCA_964395755.1 uncultured Gammaproteobacteria bacterium | reverse complement strand
TAGAACCGGTATCGTCCTTATGCACTTTAAATTTCTCAATAATTCTTTGCTTAGCTTTTTTGTTTAACATAGTCTTGGCCTCTAACCGAGACAGGGACTATGCCGCCCTGTCCAAGAAAGGGTTTAATTATTAATACTAGTCAAAGATAACATAAAGCGATTAAAAAAGCAAGTCCTGGCAAAATTAACGGGAAAAATACCGGCCTTCGTCTTCTTCGTCTTCTTCGTTCTTATTCCCTTCTTCCTCATCTTCTTTTTCAACCTCTTCTTCTTCCCCATCTTTAAGCTCCTCTTCTTCTTTTTTCTCTGCCTCATCCTTCTCTTCTTCGGCTTCGGCCAATTCCTCTTCCTCGTCTTCGGTTTCTTCCTCGTAATCATCTTCTGTCGGCTCTTCCGACTCTTCCTGTTCATCAATATCGGAAAATATGGGCGGAATTTCACTGCCTTCGGCCTCTAAATATTCTTCCGGCTCTTCGGTTTCCTCCCGCTTATGCAGGCTGACCCCGCTGGTGCCCAGAGCCTTGCCGGCCGCGTATTGTTCTTGGCTGATTAAAATTTCTCTGGGTTTGGCGCCGTTGGCCGGCCCCACGATCCCGGCTTCTTCCAAAATGTCCAATAAACGGGCGGCCCGGGCATAGCCGATACTTAAACGCCGCTGCAGAAGCGAAGCCGAGGCCTTGCCCATATTAACAATAATCTCCTTGGCCTCTTCAAATAAATCATCCTCGTCCGCGCCGCTGCCGTCCAAACCGACCCCGGCAATTCCCTGAACTTTTTGTCTGTCCGTAATCCCCTCAATGTAATCGGGTTCGCCGGCTTTGGCCTTGATATAATTAACAATCCTTTTTATTTCCCGATCGCTGACAAAAGCGGCCTGCAGTCTTTTCGGTTTGGAAATCTCGGCGGTAATAAAAAGCATATCGCCCTGGCCCAATAATTTTTCCGCTCCTAAAGAATCCAGGATGGTTTTGGAATCAACCCCGGAAGCCACGGAAAAAGCGATGCGGGCCGGCATGTTGGCCTTAATCAAGCCGGTAATAACGTCAACGCTCGGGCGCTGAGTCGCCAAAACCAGGTGGATGCCGACCGCCCGCGCCATCTGGGCCAGGCGGATCACGCCGGCTTCAATGTCGCGCGCCGCCGCCACCATTAAATCCGCTAGCTCGTCAATGACAAAAATAATATACGGCATTTTTACTTTGGCGCCAGCGTTATAGGTCTGGATGTTGCGCTGGCCGCAACGGGACAAAGTTTCAAACCGCCGGTCCATCTCGTTCAGGCACCACTTCAAGGCGTTAATGGTTTTGCTGACGTTGGTAATCACCGGCGTTAACAAATGCGGGATGCCGTTGTAAACCGGCAATTCCACCCGCTTGGGGTCCACCAGGATAAAACGCAAATCATCCGGATTGTTCTGATAAAGCAGACTAACGATAATGGAATTAAGACAAACTGATTTCCCCGAACCGGTGGCCCCGGCCACCAGTAAATGCGGCATTTTATTAAGGTCATACATCCAGACCTGGCCGGAAACGTCCTTGCCGATTGATATCATTAAATTGGTCTTGCGCTGTTTGAATTCCCGGCTGTCCAAAATTTCCCTAAGCCAGACAATGGCCTTGGTTTGGTTTGGCACTTCCACCCCCACCAGCGACCGGCCCGGAATCGGGGCCTCAATCCTGATCGGATGAGCCGCCAGAGCCAGGGCTAAATCATTGCTTAAGGTAGTAATACGCGCCAGTTTGATGCCCTCGGCCGGCTTAAAAGTATACTGGGTAACGGTCGGCCCGACGCTCACCTCGCCCATGGTCACGGCAATGCCGAAATTTTCCAGGGTTCTTTGGATGATTAAGGCATTGTTCTTGATATCCCCGCTGGTCGGCTTGCTGATCTTGCCGTTAAGTAAATTTAAAGGTAAATCTATTTTAATATGGCTGGCCCGCCAGACAGGTTCTTCGCCTGCCCCGGCTTGTCCGCCGCCGCTGGGAGCAACCGGCTCCGGCTCTTCCCCCACTTCTTTTTTTTCAAAATGGACATCAATTTCTTCCTCGCCTTCGTCTTCTCCCAGCTCTTCTTCTTCCTCTTCCTCGTCTTCAAACTCCTCTTCTTCCTCCTCTTCTTCCGCGCCCTCTCTCCGGCTGAATATCCAGGCGAAAAATTTCCTCACGGGATAAAAAATCACGCCCGCCAGGCTTTCCCGGCCGATAATTCTGGACAAAGGAATCTCAAACAACAGCATCAGCGCTACGAACAGCAACCCGACCAAAACGATCAAACTGCCCCAAAAACCCAAAACATTGTAAAAAGCCAGGGCGGAATAAAAACCTATGTATCCGCCGCCAACGCCTTCGCTGACCATTTGCCGCCAAAGGTCAAACTCAATAAAAAAATGCAGTAAAGCCTGGAAAGAAATAATGAATAAAAACAGACCGAAATAATTTATGCCCCGGATGTGGTACTTGTCATCGTTATACAAAAACCAGCCCCAAACCAATAAAATAACCGGCGCCAGCCACCGGCCCCAGCCCAGAAGCAAAACCAAACCCCGCGCTAAATAAACCCCTAAGCTACCGGCTAAACCGAACAAGCTTAACAAACTGACCACGCCCGCCACCAGGATGAACACAATAAAAATACCCCTCTTGGTATCAGGGTCTAATTCTATCCTGGGCAGGGCAATGTAATCCAGGGCGGTTTTTTTTCTTCTTCTGTATTTTCTTCTTCTAACCATAAAATAATGTTATTACAAATACACAAATCTAACCACAAATTCACAAATACCATATTTACTACCGCTAACTGCTACATACACATTAAGGCTTTAACCCAATTTGTGCTATTTGTGATTAGATTTGTGTATTTGTAATCTCAACTAAATTATACCACAGCCAAACCATAAAAAAAAGCCCCGTCCGAGTAAAAACCCGGAGGGGGCGCTAGTTTGGCGGATTATACCGGCACAAACGACCCTTGTCCCAAAACCACATGAAACAATTTAAGAATTATAGGGAGGAGCATATATACTCCCCCTATCGTCTCCGCTCCAAATCCGATGAAAAAACATGGGGTGGGGCGATGTGAATTCCACTGTTTCCTGCTTATCGTCCCTTGTTATCATACACTTTCTGGGAGCATTCCGTAATTTCCTGCTCACCAAGGTTAAAATATCCTGGACGATGACGGGACCACATTCCCTGGGAAAACTTACTGTGCAACCCTTTGGACGTTCTCGCAAGAAAGCGGACAGGTCTTCTTCGGAAATGGAGATATCAAAAACCCCATTAATAAGGTCCAATAATTGCCCGGCATCCATGGGCAAATCGTCAAGCAAATAGTCGGTCCCGATCTTCTCTATTTCTGATTTTTCCATGGCTATCACCGGCTCGGCAAAAGATATGATCAGAACTTCCTCTCCCTCGATTTCCCCCTTCATAAGCATTATTCTGGGCGAGGACAATTTTCTCAAAATATCCTTCAGCACCTGCAAAATTTTTTCGTTTTCCAATTTTCTCCTCCTTTATAAGGTTAATATTTGAAAAATCAAAAAATTATTATTATTTTTATTTTCATCCTAATATACGCTTTTGTTTTAAAAAAGTCAAGCTAGCCGGAAAACAATAAAAGGACAACGGATCCAATTTTCTAATTTACAGATTTAGAATTCACAAAACAATTTACGAATTTTTATAATTTGTTAATTATTGAATTGTTTGGAAAATTGAAAATTGGTAAATTGAAAATTTTAAATGTTGTCTTTCCGTTCTTTCCGTATCTACCCCTGCCCTCTTACCGCCTTCACCAGCAGTCCCCCTAAGATAATTATAACCGCTCCGGCCGTAACCAGCAAATACCGGAATAATTCCAGTTTTTTATCCCGGGCGGCTATTTCCCATTCGTCGCTGACCGCGATCTCGCCCAAAACCTGGCCGACGTCCCCGCCACTGCTTTCAGGGTCCTTTTTAATGATATCATCAGAAGAGCGCGGCAATAACCTGATGCCTGACGCGGTCCGGCCGACAATACCGGTAATGGTCATCATTTCGCCTTCCGCAATCGCTTTCACGTCAATGCCGGTTGAACTCTTAATGTAAACCATGATCTCGTTCGTGCCGTCGTCCAAGTAAACAGTGGAACTTTTTCTATCCACCACTTCGCCGGTAACCGAAATTAGGCTACCGACCAGTTCCTCGGTCACGCTTTCACAACTTAAATTTACGGCCGCCGGCGCCTCCCGGTGCTCCACTATTTTCATATCGTCCGCGCTCTTGGTTTTGAGCCGCTGTTCACCGTTAACAACCGATAATTCACCGCTGACTTCAAGATAATCGCCGACAGCCAAATCCGGAAATTCTTTCTTGTAATTATAAACCTGGATGCCGGGCGAGCCGACGATATAAAAATACTGCGTGCCCAAAACCCCGGGCTCAACCGCCACCACGCCCTGGACGCGCACCCGCTCCCCTGATTCCAACTCCCTAATCTTCTCCAGGGTGGTATTGATAATTTCGTCGGTCCCGCCTCCGGCCGCGGACAAGGCACCGGCCCCAAGCTGGTCCGCGCCTGCCGCCTGGCTATTGGCAACCGCGATAATATTTTCCTCGCCCGGGGTCAAAGTGGTTGTCCAAAACCATTTATCATTCTGCCCGCGGGCATAAGTTTCACCCTCCGCCGCCTTTTCATAACTGGTTTCATCCACTAGCTCGCCCGTTGGGGAAAATAAACGCACGGCATCAACCGTGTTATTCAAAGCCAAACCGCTTTCCGGCCGCTCAAGCAAAAAAATTTCTCCCGGCTCCAGCCATAAATCGGAAGCAAAAACATAAGGCCGGCTGCCGCCTTCACCGTCGTCCAACTGCCAGTCAAGCAAATTGACCCGAACCGCACCCGCGTTTTTTAATTCTATCCATTCCTCCTCGTTATCGGCCCCCTCCGGAGCAGGTAAAATTTCGTTAATTATCACTCCCGCCGCGGAAGCAGCCGTTGTTACCCCGGCTGACACGGCCGGATTTTCCGCCGCGGCAATAATGTCAATGATTTTTTCTTTTTTAGCTTCATTTTGACCGTCGGTAACCCGCAGGGTAACGGTATAAACGCCGGCTTGAAAGTAAGTGTGCTCCGGGCAGGCCAAACTGCTGCTGGCTTGGTCGCCAAAATCCCAGCTGAATTTTAATGCATCGTCATCCAGGTCAACCGTATCGGAGCTGTCAAATAATAACGGCCGGGCCACCAGGGCCGGGGCGGAAAAATCAAAAGCGACTTCGGGGGAATGATTAACTGCTTTAATTATATTCTCTTCCCCCGGCGTTATTGCCTCGCTCCAGACATATTTGTCTTTTTCGCCCGCCACCGCGGGCAGGCGCAAATTAAACGACCAGCCCTCAACTACATTTTCATATTTAACCGTCTGGCAGGGATCATCTTCCAAAGGCCGGAACAACTTGGCCTCATCACTGCTATTATTTAAAGCAATTCCGCTTACACTCCGATAAACCACTAAATATCCACCGGCTTTAATTAATGTTTCTTGGCTCTCCCGGGCGTCATTAACGTCGTTTAGCGTGCCCCGGGTGAACGTATATCTTTTTTTGCTCCCATCTCCCAAACGCCAGCCGCTTAAATCAACCGTGCGCGCGCCCCGGTTATATAATTCTATAAATTCATCTTCGCTGTCGCTGCCGGCCGGATTGGGAAAAATTTCCGAAATCACGATGTCAGGACTGTAATCATATTGGGCCCGGTCAGCCGCGCTGACTTCTTCCTCCTCGGTGCCGGCTAAAACGATAACATTGCTTTCTCCCTTGGTTAAAACAGCTGTCGGGGAAAAATCATTAAAATTATTATAGCTGTTCTGGCCGTCAAATTTGCGCGCCAGCGAATTGGGGTCGCTCGCCGCCGGGGCGTTATTGCCCGGATTGCCGTCGTCCCAGTCCCCGTAAACCACCTGGTCAATCAGAGTATCCCGCTGGTCGCGCAAAATTATAATCTCGCCCTGATTATTTAAATTGCCTTTTGGTTTTTCCAAAACAAAAAACTTATCCGCCCCGCCCGCGCCGATTTTGCCTTCCAGGCCGGTGCGGGCGCCGCTGCCTTCCGCAATCGTCCAGCCGCTTAAATCAATTTCCCTGCCGGTCTTATTATACAATTCTATCCATTCCACCTCCCCGTCGCCCGGATCGCTGACCAGCTCGTTTATGACCACGTCGCCCAAATTATAGCGCTCCTCTTCCACTTCCGGATTTTGCGTATTATTTTCTTCTTCGCTCTCTTCCTCCTCTTCCGCTTGCTCTTCTTCCTGCTCGCCCGCTTCCTCTTCCATAACTTCAATCCGGCAGGCAGAATCACAGCCGTCGCCATTTTCATTATTAGCGTCATCGCATTCTTCCCCCGCGTCCAAATTGCCGTCGCCGCAGACGACCGGAGCGGGCTCAATGCCCCCTGCACTTGAATTTTGCGGGTTGGGATTTTCCTGAATAAAAAAATCAATACTATTATTGTTAGTATCAATACCTGTTTTTCTTTCTAAGCTTTGATGAGCATCGGGGTTAGCGGGAAATGCCATGTCTTCAATAAAAATATTTTCGCAATTTCCCCAGCCAACGCTATCAATAAATTTGCCTTCATCTTCTTTGCCAAAACGCAAGGCGATACCATTATCATCAGCAATAGTTTGTGAGGTGGACGCATCGGCACCAATACTGTCAGCAAAACCATCTATACTATTGCCCCAAAGATAATAACCGTGGCTCAAAACTAAGGCGTCATCTGTCCATGATTTAATTGTTGTATCCTCGTTACCGGTTTTAGTCCTTTTGACTAAACGATAACCCTTTAAATTAATAATGCCATCGGTGGGGTTATAAAGCTCAATAAAGTCCTGCTTGGTTTTTCCTGCGCCGCCTGTAATATGTATTTCACTAATTACTAAATGATCTATCGCCCAACATTCTTTTTGAAAACAAAAAAATCCTGCACACACCCCTAGCAGGATTATCATTGTCTTTATTAATGTTTTGTCCGGCCCTCCCTGTTTATCCATAATTTTAGAAAGATTACAAATTAAAAATCATTACACATTACAAATAACATAAAATATTATTTTATACGCATTAACATTTTAACCGAATTTGTGTTATTTGTGTTTTATTTGTAATTTGTAATCTTCTTATTTATAATCTTTAAATAATATTCTTATAATGTTTAATTCTAACCGACCCTCCGGCTTTATTAACGTCAATGGAAATCAAATCCGCCCGCGCGCGCTTCTCATCCAAATTATTCCGGCGGATATACAACATCAAAGCCCGTTTAAAATTATTGAATTTCCGGAAAGTAAATGCCAGCTCGGCGCTCCCTAACCGGAGGGAAGTCCTGGTTTTGACTTCAACAAAAACCAGGCGCTTGCCTTGGCGGGCGATAATGTCTATCTCCTTATGGCCGGTCTGCACATTTTTAGCAATAACTTTATAACCCCGTTTAAGCAAATAATTGGCGGCCAGTTGCTCGCCGAACTTTCCCACCTTTTGTTTATGATTCATAATGTTAAGACTGACGCATTAAACATCTTTTTCCGGTAAAATCAATTGCCGTTGGGATAAAGCCGATAAAATATAACTTTGGATGTCCACTTTTAGAACGCGCGGGTTCTAAATAAAAAAACGGCGGTTCTATTCCGAATGGACCTCCCAGTCGCTGTCCGCCGTTAAATTTATGGTATGTATTTTCTGTATTCTTTGGCCGCGGCCAAACGCTTCTTCTCCGCCGGAATGCCGACCAAAAGCTTAAAAATAAAAGCCAGCCAAACAGCCATCAGCATCCCCCAGCCCAAAAACCAAAAACGGGCTGACAAAAACGGCACTTGTTCATAGTTAAAAAAAAGAAAAACCACTCCCACGAAAGCGTTGCTAAAAGAAAAATAATATAACCCCCGCCAAAATTTCAAATACGGCCCCTTGCTCCTGGATTTGATAAACCAAAAAACCAAAGCCGTCGCGATTAAAAATATCACCAGTCCGATAAAAATCTGCTGGAAAACCAACAACAGGGCCGGCGGCCGCAAATTAAACCAAAAATTTAAAGATAATAAGTTATACATACTTTTATATTTTATTGGGAATGGGGTTCAAAAACAAAAACGAGAAAAGCAAAAAAATTTAGTAATCCTTATTTTACTTATTTTACTTTTTATTATTAAAATAACTACCAAACCATCTATATCTGCCTATCTAAGACCGGGACGCCCAAGCCCCCTCTGCTATTATATTCTATCATAATTTAACAAACAAAATTCCATAATGATACTCGCCGGCTTCAAATTCATCCTCTACCTTCAGGCCCAGTTTTCCCGCTCCGGATTTAAGCGGATCCGCTTTTACCCTTTCCTCCACCGGCGGCCCCAGGGGAGAAGCAGTGTTCTTCCATTCCGCCACCAACAAATGCCCGCCCTTTTTTAGCATCCTGACCGCTTCCCGTAAAATCTCCGCCCGCTTATGCGACTGGTACAAAGTATTGACCAGCAAAGCCAAGTCCAAACTGCCTGATTCTATCTTAGTGGCGTTAAAAATCTCCAAATTGCTCCAGACCGTTTCCACGTTTTCCAGGTTCTCCTGCTTGACCCGCTTGTTAATCGTTTCTAAAATCGTCTTTAAAATATCAACCGCGTACACCCGCCCCCGTTTGCCTATCATCCGGGCCAGAGGGAAAACAAAATGCCCGGAAGCGCCGCAGCCCAAATCAGCCACCTTCATATTCTCGCTGACTTTGATCTTGCTCAAAATGAAATTAATGTCAAGCAGAGCACTGCCGCCGCTGGGATTAAACATATTTGTTGGTTTATTGTTAAATTGTTAGATTGTTGTATCTGGTTACAAAAAATTTAAAAAGGTTGCCAAAGGTTAATTGTCTCATTGTCCCGAGTACTCGGGATTGTTACCTTGCTGCATGTTGCGTGTTGCGTGCTGCATGTTTACTGCTATTTAACCAAAACCTGACGCTGGATTATTTTTTCCCGGCCGTATTTTTTCTTAACCTTGATGATAATGGTATTAATCCCGTCTTTTAAATCAATTTCCTGGCTAAAAACGCCATCAGCGCGGATGGAAACCGCCTGGCCGTTAATTTCTATCTGGGCTTCCGGCTCGGTCGTACCGTAAACCACCACGGAATTGACATTAATCACTGCTTTGTCTGCCGGCTCAATAATATCAACCTCGGGCGGGACAACCATCTCTTTTAAATAAAGCCCCAAATAGATAAACAAGGCCAAAGCGACTAAAATGACTACGATGCTTCTGATTATTTTAGGAACGACCAGCAAATTAGAACTTTTAACAATCTGGTTGGAAAAAATTTTTTTATCTGCGCGCGCAGACGGATTAACCGCCAAATCATCTTCAATGGCCCGGGCTAATCCTTGGTAGTCCAGACCCAAATAAAAAGCGTATTCTTTTAAAAAATTCTTGCGGTAAATTCCGGGCGGCAACTTATCAAATTCACCCGCTTCCATCGCCCTCAGATACCGGCGGTTGATATTTAATTCCCGGGAAACTTCTCCCAGGCCGACGCCTTTTTCCTGCCGGGCAAGACGCAAACTTTCGGCCACGGCCTCGCTGGTTGACAATATTTTATTTTTCTTGAATATGGGCATGACCAATCGCTTAACGCTAAAACAAAGCTTATTTGGGCGCCTCAAACCAATCGCCAAACGCTGATGTACTGTTGTAGCCCAGGGCAGTAAAAACGAAATCAATGATCATATAACTGGAAAAAATTATTACCAAACCGACGACCGCGCTGATAATAATTTGCTTGGCCTGGGTTACTTTCTCGGCGCTGCCACCGGAAATTAAAAACATTACCCCGCCGTAGATAAAAAACAACAGCGCCAGAGATCCGGTCAGCCCTAAGAATGTTTTAAAATATTTCACCACTATCCTGATAAAATCATTCAATTCGCAATTACCATAATCCCGGCAATTACCACCGACACCACCCATTATTGAACCACAAATCTGCTTGCACTCATCTCTTGTTAAATCATCCTTATTGGCGCAGTTACAATCAGCCGCCTGAGAAACGTTAACAAAAAAAATAGAAAATATAAAACAGCCAACGGCCAGCGGAATAATAAATTTTAAATATTTTTTCATAAATTTTATATACTCTAAATAGTAAACAGAAAACAGTAAACAGACAACAGTTTAAATTACGAATTACAAATTACAAATTACGATTTTTTTTCGTTCTTAGTTTACTTATTCATCAATCGCCCCAAGCCCTAAGTACCTAATCCGCCAGCCGGCGGACTAATTAACTAATTCCTAATTCCAGTTTTCTTCTCGCTCTTATTTTTCTTTTTATTCTTATTTTACTTATTTTATTTAGCAACCGTCTGCTGCACCCGCCTGGCCCCCAATTTAATTACGTCTTCCAGCTTTTTGTCTCCGCCGGCCGCCTCGTCTATCATCTCGCCGATAATCAACTCGGCGGCATTGGCGTCAGCGCCCCGATACCAGCTTTGGGAAGTCAGCACCTGCTCGGCAAAGACGCCGATATCCAGATCATCAACCTGCTCATTGATGAGGGAGCGCAAAGCGGTCGGTTTTTTGGTTTTATCCAAATAGGTTTTTACCTGTTCCGCCTGGGTGGCGAACTGAATAAAATCCCAGGCCTCGTTAATATGTTCGCTTTTGTTGGAAACCGTCTCTACCCAGTAATTGGCAAAATTCATATTCTGCAGGTTGCCCTCTATCTGCGGCAACTTAGCCACGGAAAAATTCAACTTGGGCGCTCGGGCTTTAATGGTGGGCAAATGATAGGCATAGCCGAACATGATGGCTAATTTCCCCTGGACAAATAAATCCAGGTTATTCTCCATATTGCCATTCCAGGAATAAACCTCTTTGGCCGGATTGGAAAAATCAGTATAAAAACGCAGGGCTTCCAATCCGGGATTATAATTCCTGTCCTTTAAGCTGTCAGGAATTTCATCAAAAGTAACCGCTCCGTTCCCGGTCATCATTACCGCCCCGTTCTGCATCATGAGGATGGACAGAATATCGCTGTAACGCTCAATATTGGTGCTGCCGCCCAGGGCCGCGCCCGCCTGGATTATCTGGCCCTGGGGATCCTGTTTGGTTAATTTTTTCACCGCTTGCTGAAAATCCCGGTTCCAATAAGGCGGCGGTTCGGCAATACCGCCGTTATTAAACAGGTCCTGATTATAATACATGGCCAGGGTATCGACGGCTAGGGGCAAAGCGAATATTTTTTCCTCTCCGGTCCCGCCTTCTTCTCCGGCGGTTGGCAAAACTACGTCATCATAAACCACATCCACGAAATTACTTTTTAATTCCTTTAAATTAATGCTTCTCTCCGTGCGCAGTTCAGGAACCACCTCTTTCTTTATTGTCCCCCGGGTTACCGGATAAGCCATGGTAATTTCCGCCGGCAGGGGGGCAATTTTGCTCTGATATTTTTTTATCCAGGTATTATGAATGGAAAAAATATCCGGCCCCTTGTCTTCGGCCAAAGCATCCAATAATTCTTGTTCATATTCTTCATAACGCAACTTGCGATAATTAATATTCACAAAGGGATGAACTGCCTGATAAGCGGCAATAATATCCTCAAAGGCGTCCGGCCCGTCCCAAACCCGCCAATAATTAAGGGTAATCGGCTTCATCGCCTCCTGCACCTCCGTATTCACCAATTTACAGCCAAAGCCGGAAGTAAGAATAAACAAACAAAGCAAGGCTAATACCGATAATTTTTTTCTTATTTTTCCTGTTCTAATTACCATATTTAACGTAAATCTGTTATTTAGAGCTCATCTTAAAAATAAGCTCCGGCTTATTTTTAAGATGAGCTTTAATATCATTATAACATAAAACCGTGGCAAAATACAAAAAATTTATTCCGCCTGAGGCCGGTACTGCAAAGCTTCGGCAATATGGGAAGTCAATATCTTTTCTTCCCCGGCTAAATCGGCGATAGTGCGGGCTATCTTCAGGACGCGGAAATAAACCCGGGCCGATAAATGCATCTGGTCAACCGCGTTGCGCAATAAGCAACGGGAGGCTTCGTCCACCGCGCAAAAATTTTTGGTGGCTTCCGAACTCATTTCCGCATTGATGATAAACGGCGTCCGCTCAAAACGCCGGCGCTGGATTGCCCGGGCAGCCTGCACCCTTTTTTTGATGCCGCCGGAAGTCTCGCCCCGGCTGTCGCCGGACAATTTTTCAAACTTAATCCGCGGCACTTCAACGTGCAAATCAATCCGGTCAATAATCGGCCCGGATATTTTTTTCCGGTAATTCATGATTTGTGTCGGCGTGCAAACGCATTGCCTTTCCTGGTCGCCGTTAAAACCGCAGGGGCAGGGATTCATAGCCGCCACCAGAATGAATTTGGCCGGAAAACTTAAATTGCCGGCCGCCCGGCTGACGTTAATTACCCCGTCTTCCAGGGGCTGGCGTAAATTTTCCAGGACCGGGCGGGGAAATTCCCCGAATTCGTCTAAAAATAAAACTCCGCGATGGGCCAGGGAAATTTCTCCCGGCCGGGGCCAGGTACCGCCGCCGACCAAAGCCACGCCGGAAGCGGTATGGTGCGGCGAACGAAAAGGCCGGCTGGTCATTAACGAAGTGCCGGCAGGCAACTCCCCGGCTACGCTGTAAATTTTGGTTATTTCCAGGGCCTCTTCCAGAGTCAAATCCGGTAAAATTGAAGGCATAGTCCGGGCAACCAGGGTCTTGCCCGAGCCGGGCGGACCGCTCATCAGCATATTATGGGCGCCGGCCGCCGCGATTTCCATCGCCCGCTTTACCTGTTCCTGGCCGCGAATATGGGCCATGTCATGCAAAATCTGCTCGTTAACAAAATTAAATTCCTGGTAAGCCGTGGGCTGAATCTTTTCCCGGCCGCGCAAATGCCTCACCAATTGTCTCAAATTATCTACCGCGATGACTTCAATGTCTTTCACTAGCTTAGCCTCGGCCGCGTTATCGCGGGGAACAAAAATGGTTTTTAAGCCGGCGTTTTTGGCTTTAATGGCAATCGGCAAAATGCCGTTCACCGGCCTAACCGCGCCGCTTAAGGCCAATTCGCCGGTAAACAGCATTTCTTCCGCGTTGCCCGCCAGCCGGAATGAACCGGCCGCCAGCATTAAGCTGACCGCTATCGGCAAATCGTAACTGGGGCCATATTTTTTTAAATCAGCCGGCGCCAGGTTGATGGTCACCCGGACGAAAGGCAAAAAAAGCTTTGAATTTTTTATCGCGCTTCTAACCCTCTCTTTTGACTCGGACACCGCCGTATCCGGCAAGCCGACAATGGCGATGATGCCCAGCTCGCCCCCGCCGGTATCAGCCTCAACTTCAACGATTTCCGCATCCAAACCAACCACGGCGGCCGATAAAATTTTAGAAGACATAACGAAATTTAAAGTAAGAAGTAAAAAGTAAAAAACTTTATCGCTTCTTACTTCTTACTTTTTACTTTTTTCAGCTTCGGCTTCCGCCAATTTGATTGACAACAGTTTGCTCACGCCGTCACTGCCCATAGTCACCCCGTATAAAACGTTGGCCCGACGCATAGAAGCCCGGTTATGAGTAATAATTATAAACTGGGTTTTGTGAGACAAGTCATCCAAAATTTTGGCCAGGCGCTCGGAATTGGCCTCGTCCAGAGCCGCGTCCACCTCGTCCAAAACCACAAACGGGGAAGGATTGGCGCTAATAATGGCGCAAATCAGGGCAATGGCCGTCAGGGCCCGTTCGCCGCCGGACAGCATGGAAATTGATTTTATTTTTTTGCCCGGAGGCGTGGCCTGGATTTCAATTCCGGCCAAACCGGTGGCGTTATGGTTCTTTAAAAATTTAATTTTCCTGATACTCAGCTCATCCTTGTTCTCGGCGGAAAGTTTTTTATCGGGATCGTCTGCACCGGCCGGACCGGAAACTCCCGCGCTTTCCTGATCGTCCATTATTTTAATTATCTTGGCGCTGCCGCCGCTGAACAAAATTTTAAAATACTCTTCAAATTTTCCCGATATTATTTTAAACTCTTTGTCAAATTTTTCTTTAATGGTTGAATCAAGCTCCGCCACTACTTCTTTTAAGGAATTAATCGCCTTGGTCAAATCATTAACCTGGCCGGAAAGAAAATCATAGCGCTCCTTGGTCTCCCGATATTCTTTTTCCGTCTCCGGATCAATGCCGCCGATTAATTCCAGCTGGCGCTTTAAACTCTCTATTTCAGCCAAAGCCTTTTCCGGCTCAACCGCCTCCCCGGGCCGTTTTGCCTTAACTTCCCTCAAACCGCCCAAATCACGTCTGATTTGGGCCTCCAGGCCCTCCAGCTTGGTTTCAAATCTGGTGGAATTTATTTTTAATTCATTCAGCCGCAAAGAAATTTTATTGATCTCGTTTTGCCCAAACTGTAAATTCTTCTGCAGGCCGAACAAACGGTTGGTCCGGTCGGCCTCGGCCCGGGATAATGCCCGCGCCCGCGCCTGCGCCCGGTTAAGCCGTTCATCAATTTCCGCCAGCCGGGTTTTAAGACGGCTTTTTTCTTTATCCAGCTCGCCTACGGCCGCCGCATTTTTGTGCTGGTTTAATTTCTGCTTAACGGTTAAAAGTTCCGTTTCCAGGCGGCCGGCCTCGGCCTGCAAAAGCTTAACCCTTTCCGAGCGGGCCAAAACCCGAAAATTACTCTCATTGATCCTCGTAATAACCTGCTCTTTCTCGCGGGTAAAAACGGGTAAATCCTCCTGGATTTTTTCCAGCTTTTCCCTGGCCGTCTTCTCTGCCACGGATTTTAGCAGATTGGCCACAGACCGTTTCAGTTCCGCCAAGCGGCGCTTAATTTCTTTGATATCGGCCTCGGTTTCAATCCGCTCCAGTCCCGCTAAAATTTTCTGCAGCCGGCCGCCCAGCATCTTTGTTTCCCGGCTTTCCTCAAAAAAACCGGAAGCCAGCAGGCTATTGTTCAAAGCGCTGATTTTCCGGTCCAGACCGGCCCTAACGTCTTCCAGCTCTTTTAGTTTCCGGCGGTCATGGCCAATATTGTCTTTTAAAATTTTAATTTCTTCCCCTGAATCGCTAAGAGCTTTTTCCAGCTCCTCTTTTTTATTATACAGCCAGGACAAATTGAATTCTCCCCGCGCTTCCAGCCGGACCTCAGCCCGCGCCTGCAAACGGGCCAGCCGTTCTATCAGGGCTTCTTTTTGTTTTTGCAAATCATTAAGCCTACCCTGCTCTTCCTCGGCATCTTCTTTGCCGCCCCGCTGGCTTTCAATGGCGGCCAGTTCCTCATTCAGCTTAGCCAATTTTTTTTCCTTTTCCCGCTTCGTTTTCTCCAACTCTAAAAATTTATTATTATATTCATTAAACTGACCGTTGATGTCGTGCCAAACCCGGCCATAATAATTAAGCTGTAATTTCTTTAACTCGGCTTCCAGTTCGCTCCGCTTTTTTAATTTATTGACCTGGCGGGTTAAACTCCGGAGACGCGGTTCAATCTCGGCCAGGAGCATATTGACCTGACTTAAATTTTCATAGCTGGCGCGCAATTTATTCAAAGACTCGTCCCGTTTAATCTGAAACTGCTTTACCCCGGTCGCTTCGTCGAAAAATTCTTTTCGTTCCGCCAGGCTGGTATTTAAAAAACCTTCAACCATGCCCTGGCCGATAACGCTGTAAGTTTTTTGTCCGAAATTGGCTTTGGCCAGGAGCATCTGGATGTCAATTAAACGCGCCCGGGAACCATTGATTAAATATTCGCTGTCCCCGTCCCGGAATAAGCGGCGGGTCAAAACCACCTGGGAATAATCCAGGAGCGCCTGGCCGCTTTCGTTATTCAGGTGCAGGGAAACCTCGGCCATGCCCAAACGGCTTTTGCGGTCCGAGCCGGAAAAAATAACGTCCTCGCTTTTTTTGCCGCGCAACACTTTCATGCTCTGCTCGCCCAGGGCCCAGCGCACCGCATCGGCGATGTTGGATTTACCCGAACCGTTCGGGCCGACAACGGCGGTGATGCCCCGCCGGCTTTTCCCCACCATACCGGGAAAAACCAAAGTATTTTTATGGGCGAAAGATTTAAAACCTTGAATTGTCAGTTTTTCCAAATGCATAAAATCTTTTACGAATAATAATAAGTAAAACAAAAATAAAAAGAAAAATAAGAACGGGGAATTCAAGTATTCTTATTTTACTTATTTTGCTGATTGCGCTTTTTATCCCAAAATTCCAATTACCTAAATCAATTATACAACACTTGACCCGAATTTAAAAATCCTTGAAACTAAAATGAAAATATAATATGATGAAAGGGTAAGTTAAAATTATGCACAACAACCTTTTTATTATCTCCGGGCCGTCCGGCGCCGGTGAAGACAGCGTGATCGCGGGCTTGGAAAAAATCATTCCCCTGGAGCGGGTAATTAGCACCACTACCCGACCCCCGCGTTCACATGAGTCAAACAAAAATCCCTATTATTTCATTCCCCAAAAAAAATTCAAAGAAGGAATTAAAAAAAACCTGTTCTTTGAATGGGCGCGGGAATACAATAACCATTATTACGGCGTAACCCGCAAAGAAATGCACAGGATTAGAGGGAGTAAAAAAATCGGCATTTGGAAAATAGAGTATCAAGGGGTCATTACCGCCAAAAAATTAATTCCCGGTATCAAAGCGATATTAATTAACGCCCCGCTGCCGGTTTTAAAAAAAAGGATAAAAAGCCGGGACAATGTTTCAGCCAAATATCTCCGAAGCAGAATGGCCTATACCAAAAAATGGTTACAATATAAAAATATTTATGATTATGAAGTTATCAACGAAGAAAATAAACTGAACAAAACCATTCGGCGGGTAGCCGCGATAATCAAGTCCCAGATTGACAAAAAATAATCTTTATTATAGGATTAAGCAGACAGATAATTTACTAAATATACATAGAACCCAGATGTTCTATTTTTGTATTTAAAAATATGACGACAGCAGAAAACAGTAAACAGAAAACAGACGACAGAGAACAAATAAATACGAAAGAAACGAAAACAGCCAATAAAATTGGAAAGTCAACCGCGAAAAAAGAAAAAAAGATGCCGGAATTAAAACCCGGGATGACGGTGCGGGTTTACCAAAAAATTAAAGAACTCAACATAAAAGGCGAGGAAAAAGAAAGAGTCCAATATTTTGAAGGTCTGATTATCGCCCTAAAGCACGGCCGGGAAAAAGGAGCGACCATGACGGTGCGGAAAATCTCCGACGGCGTGGGCGTGGAAAAAATCTTCCCTCTCCGCCTGCCCACCATCACCAAAATTGAGGTGAAAAAACAGGCCCGGGTCAAACGGGCCAAATTATACTTCTTAAAACGCGGCTACAAAAAGAAACTGAAAGAGAAAAAGTAAAAAAATAAGATAGCTGGTCAGGGAGCTCCGGCTCCCTGACATTTCTATGGCTATAAAGGGCAATTAGCTGGTGGACGTGGACGTCCACCGGCAGCGATTAAATTAGTTTGCTATTAACTTCGCTCTGAAAAATATTCACACGCGCCCAAATAAGCGGACGTGGCGGAATCGGTAGACGCGCAAGCTTGAGGGGCTTGTGGCCGCAAGGCCGTGGAGGTTCAAGTCCTCTCGTCCGCACCGCAATCACCGGGACGCATAGCTCCCGCCTACGCTAAAGCTTCGGCGGGCAAGCAGCTGGTTAGGGGACGATTAGCTCAGTTGGCTAGAGCACTTCGTTTACACCGAAGGGGTCGTAGGTTCAAGTCCTACATCGTCCACGTATTTTTAGAGCGTGGAGCTTGCCCCTCTCCTCGAGAGGAGCGGGATTTACACCGAGGAGGCCCGGGGTTCGCCATAAACCATAAAGGTTTATGGCGCCCTGCACCTTTATGGTGCGGGGCGAGTCCCTGTGCGTCCACATAAACATAAAAAATGAAGGCGAGATAAATCTCGCCTTCATTTTTTGTATTTAAATTACCAATATGAAAATTATGTATTCACTGATAAACAAATTACTTACTAATCCACGATTTGCCAGGAGAAAGTCGCGTTTCCTCCCGGATCTTGGTCAACGTTAATCCTGAATGTGGAGGCGCCAATATCGGAAATCCAAAATTTTGTGGCGCTGCCCATGTCGTTGGTCGGGGTCACGCTGATATTGCCGGCAGACGGAGTGATGGCTAAACTATGAGAGACATCCACGGAAGTGTTGCCGGAAGTAATGGTGGCGGTGGAAGAGGAGGCAGTGAGATAGCCTATGTTTCCAGAAATAGCCGTATTCGTACCACTATTAACTATTTTGTCATAAAGAAGACTAGTAAATGTATTTCCTTTAATAACGGCGTTTGAAACCGCTGAAGCAGTAAATTTTATCCCTTGATAGAGATTGATAAAGTAATTTTCTGAGATATAAATCCTTGAGCCATTAGAAAACTGTGCACCGACTGCTCCTGCAGAATTAGATAAAGATTTTATCGTATTATTTGATATTATCAGATTAGAAGGAGCGGGGTTATTATCACTAATAATAGCTGGCCCGGAAACACTAACTCCCGGTATTGAAATATAATTACCTACAATTTGACCGTTAGACCCTGAAAAATTTATATTTGAATAATCACAGTATATTGTATTACCCACAATATTAACATCATTACTGTCTACTAAATAGACAAGTGAAGTCCCAGTACTTGTTGCATAATTCCCGGAAAATAAAAGACCATCTATATACCGTCCCCAAATCGCGGGATTAAACGTGTCATCAGTTGTCATTTCAAAAAAATTATCAACGACCTGAAGATTATTAATCCTTTCTCCGTTATCCAAGGTTCTTGCATTTAATTGGGCATTATTAAAAATATTTCCCTTAATAATTATATCGTTAGATGTTGTGTAAATTTCCGCTCTTCGATCAAGTATGCAGTCAGATACCAAAATCTGTTCGGAATCTCTAAGTTCAAAGGAATTTATTTCAAATGTTCCCTTTTTTAAGCCCAAAATTCTTGAATTTGTGACACTAATAAAAATTACCGCATAGCCATCATCTCCTCCTCCATTTACAGCTACGACATTTTCTACGGTTCCATAATCTACGAAATGAAACTGGATGCCATTATACGTTTTATCAGCTCCAACATTAGCTGAATTTCCGTCAAGTCTAAGATTTTTAATTGTAGGATGCTGGACAACATTGGTACTGTCATCTCCTTGTACGAGAATTAAATTCATATCAGCGTCATGACCATCGGGAATCGTGAGTAATGTCCCGTCTCCCTGACCTTCTAAAGTAACGTAATGGTTGTTGTTAGTGTAAGATAGACTAATTTTATCATCAATATAATAAGTGCCCTCAAGTAAAAGTACCCTCCCGCCGGAAGCAGGTAATGCATTAATGGCTGCATTTATTTCTGTTTGGTCGCTGGCGCCGTCGCAGATATAGTCGGCTTTCTCCTTGTTGACCGAATCAGAAGCCGCGACAACATACGTGGCCCCGGAAACATCGCCTTTCCACTCCGAACCGGTGTACCAGTAAGGGGTATTGGAAGCGGTACTCCAGAACATCTGGCCCTGGGCCGGTGAGGAAGGGAAAGCGGATAGTTTTTCTAAAATAGCTTGTTTCAGTTCTTTCTGGCTTAAATCCAGAGTGCCGGAAAGGGTGGTGGTGGCCAGGGTGGTGTCCCCGGAGACGGCGAGATCACCGCCGACGGTGAGATTGCTTAAAAACTCAACTATGCCGCTAACGGTTAAATCGCCGCCGGTGCTGATGCTGCTACCGATGGTGGTGGAGGCGTAAACAATGATGGCCACGCCCAAAAGAGAGCCCAGGACGGACAAGGTAATAGAAATAATGTCTTTTTTGATTTTAGATGAAAACATAGAGGGTTAAAATTATTATTTTAATTTTTGATAAATTAGGGGATTTAAGGGGTGCTCCCATTGTTCGTATTATAACATATTTTTAATAAAACCAATATGGCTTTTGCCAAGAAGGCGAGATTCGCGAATCTCGCCTTCATTATTTTTTTCATTAAATCGCTACTGGATTTTTTCTATCAGATTTCATTATTTCCATAAAATAAGCTAAAATAAAAATATGCAAATCATTACTACTTCGGAAAAACAAACCCTGGCCTTGGCTAAAAAAATAGCGGGCAAATTAAAGGGCGGGGAAATAATCGGCCTAAGCGGAGACCTGGGGGCGGGCAAGACCGTTTTTGTTCGCGGCCTGGCCCAAGGATTGGGAATTAAATCCAGAATAACCAGTCCGACTTTTGTATTAATGAAAATTTACAAAATAAAAGGAAAAACTAAAATAAAAAATTTAGTCCACATTGACGCTTACCGTATTAATTCTTACCGGGACATAACCGCTATTGGCGTCCAAGAATATTTTTACCGGCCGGACACGGTCGTAGTGATTGAATGGGCGGAAAAAATAAAAAAAATCTTGCCCGCGAAGACAAGATATATTAATATTAAACACGGCCAAGAAAATATCAGAAAGATAGAATGTTAAAATTATAATTCATCCAAAACGCTTTTTAGTTTTTGAAAATAGTTGTCTCTCAACCGCTTATCGCCGGAGCTACCTATTCCCGGCTGATGCAAAACCCTTAACCTCGTCCGGTAAATATCGTCAACGATATTAAAATATTTCTCGTACTGCTCGGCAATGGCCGCTTGATTGTGCTTCTCGGCATACTCCCGGTAAGTCTCCAGCTGCATTAATATTTCTTCCAAAATCTGCAGCTGCACCGGATCCGAACTTAATTCTTCTTCATCTTCATGCCATAATTTAGCCAGCCTCTCAACGGTTTTTCCTTCCAAACCGACTATTACCAAAGGAATTTTTGAACCGCATTTTCCGTCTTTGCTCTTATAATATTTAACTTCGGCTAATTCGCCCTCACTTATTTTTTCTAAAATCTTATTAACTTTAGAGCTCACTTGATTAAAAATAGTTAAATCAATGGCTAGACCCAAACAAGAGCCCTTGTCATCTTTTGCCGGAAATTCAGCAATAAAATCAACCCCCTTAGTATCATCAAAATTTGAGGTCTTCTCAACTTTTGTTCTCCGCCCCAGCATTCCTTTTTGACCGCCAACATAAACTACGCCCTCCAAAACCAAGGCCAAGCCCCCGGTTTTATCTTCTGTATCAAACCCCTTATCCTGTCTTCTCGCCATAGCCACTTCCTGTAAATCATTGCTAATTCTTTCCTCTCCATACGCCTCTTTAAACTCCACTTCCTTAATCTTAACGCTATTAAGCAAGTCCTCGGCTTTCTGACGAACTTCTTCTAAACTAAAGGGTTGAAAACTAAATTTTTCCTGGGCGGCAAACTTCATATTTTTTTCTTCTTCTTAAATAAAATTATAATTAAACCCGCCACTCCTCCTACGATCATTACGTCGGCCAGGTTAAAAACCGTAAAATATTTTAAATCCAGATAATCAATGACAAAGCCGAATCTAAACCGGTCTATCAAATTACTTATAGCACCGAAGATAATAAAAGTCAAACCCAGCGCCTGGTTAAAATTCCCCTTTTTAACGGCGCAGACCAAGGTATACAACAGGGCGACAATAATCAGGCTAATGCATAAATTCAGCCCTGTCCCGCTCAAGGGCAATGAAAAAGCAATATTATAATTGCAGCTGAAATGCAGAGTAAAAAAATCTCCGGCGATTCTAACCGGTTCGGCTAAAAAACCGCTAACCGCTAAAAATTTTAAAAACCGGTCGCAAGCAACAAAAAAGATGACAGCTATGAATCCTACTATCATCTTTTTTGTATCCGGTAAATTCATACCATTAAAATATTGCTAAAATAAAAATCGGCTTGTCAACACATCTATCTTAATAATCCCAAACATCTCAATAACCGCAATCATCTCAACGCAATCAACTTTTCTGCAGTTTGGTCTTGCAGGCCACGCAGGCGCTGGCTACCGGCCGGGCCAGCATGCGCTTTTTCCCGATCGGCTGACCGCAATATTTGCAAATCCCATAAGTGCCTTTTTCCATCCTGTCCAAAGCATTATTAATATCGCGCAAAGTGTCCTCCAGGACTTTTTCCGTGGCTATGTTAGTTGAATATTCGCTTATTTCCTGGGCGTTTTCATCGGTTTTGTCGCCGAAATCAGGAAATTTAACCCGGCGTTCGGTTTTAACATTCTTGCCGCCGCCGATGTCTTTCAATTCCTGGGAAATCTGTTCTTTGCGCGCCAACAAATCCTTTTTGATTTTATCAATGGTGGCTTTATCTAACTTGTTATTATCCAGTTGTTTTTTATCCGCTGTCATAAAGCTTTTCAAAATTAAAATAGAAAACCAATAAATATAGCTTTCCTGTATAATCTATTATAAATTAAATGCATTTTTTGTCAATCTTTCCATTGACTTTTGCCTTTTCCCTTGCTATTATGCAAGCAAATGGTCAAAATGGCTGTTTTTATTTTGGGGGTGTAGCTCAGCTGGTTAGAGCGTCTGCCTGTCACGCAGAAGGTCGC
>CAYNBD010000008.1:14085-22833 GCA_964395755.1 uncultured Gammaproteobacteria bacterium | reverse complement strand
CCGATCCCGACCAAGGGGAGGGGAGGGAGGGGGAGCGAGCGATTTCCGCATAACAAGTTATATCTGAACTTATTGTGATTTTTTTAAAAATTAGGTAAAATGTATCTGTCAATATGTAATCAAAACCAATTATGAATACATCTAATTATCCAAGAACGACTGTTCAGGAAAGGGATCCGATGCATTTTTTAGCGCAATAGATGAGATTGCGTAATTTTAGCGGGAAAACTATTAAAGCTTATCTGTATTATAACAAGGAATTACTAAGATTTGCAAGTAAATCACCGCGGGAAATTAACAAACAGGATATTAAGGATTATTTGGACTGGTCGTTTAATTCCGACCGCTCCGCCGCCACTATCAATTTAATTATCAACGCTTTTAAATTTTATTATGAACAAATTTTAAAAAGGAAATTTTTTACCCCTGATTTGGGCATAAAAAGACCGAAAAAAGAAAAAAAACTGCCAACGGTTCTGGCCAAAGCGGAAATCTTAAAAATGATTGCCATGACTGAAAATTTAAAGCACAGACTGATGATCCAGCTTCTTTACGGCTCCGGCCTGCGGGTGAGCGAACTGGTGAATTTAAAAGTGAATAATATTGATTTTAACCGCCAGACAGTTATAATTAGAGAGGGGAAGGGGAAAAAGGACAGAATGACGATTATATCCGCAGCGGTTTTAGAATCCGTAAGCCGATATTTAGAAGAGTATAAACCCCTAATTTTTTTATTTGAGAGCCATATAGCCGGCAAAAAGATAAGCGCGAGAAGCGCGCAAAAAGTTATCAGCCAGGCCGTCGCCAAGGCCGGCATAAATAAAAACGTTTCCGTCCATACCCTGCGCCATTCTTTCGCCACCCATTTACTGGAAGAGGGGACCGATATCAGATATATCCAGACCCTGCTCGGCCATGCCCGCCTGGAAACCACCCAAATTTATACCAAAGTCGCCGGCAATAAATTAAGAGAGATAAAAAATCTTATCTGATCCCGATGTAATAACATATGTACTTACATCAGATAGACGGCAGACAGCAGACGGCAGACAACAGTCCTAATTACCAATTACTAAATTACCAATTACTATGTTCAAAAAAGTAGGAATAATTTTAGTAAATTACAAGGACTATGCCCGGCGATTTTTAGCTGAATGCCGCGATGGTTTAAGGGCGCAGACTTATCCGTCTGATTTTTTTCAGATCTATATCGTTGACAATTGCTCCAGCGAAGAATCAAAGGATTATTTAAAAAAGCAGTTTCCGGAAGCAATTGTTATTCCGCGTGCGGACGGAAATTACGCCGCCGCCAATAACGCCGGGCTCAAGCAAGCCCGGGAAGACGGCTGCGAATATTTCGTGGTGGCAAACATGGACGTTAAATTTGATGAAAACTGGCTGGCCGAACTGGTCAGGGCGGGGGAGAGCGACCGAAAAACGGGGATAGTACAATCAAAGATACTGCTTTACCGCGGGAACAAGTCGGATGAAAAAGAGAAAAAAATCAACAGTTTGGGCAATATTATCCATTTTCTCGGCTTCGGCTTCACTGACGGTTATTTACAGCCGGACCGGGAAATAGCCGGCTATCCGGAAATAAAAGGCTACGCCAGCGGCTGCTCCCTCCTGCTTAAAAAAGAAGTCCTGGATATTATCGGCGGCTATAACGAGGAATTTTACATGTATCATGATGACATTGACGTGGGCCTGAAAACAAAGCTGGCCGGCTACAAAATCGTCCTGGCGCCGCGCTCGGTCGTTTACCATAAATACAGTTTTAACCGCAGCATTGCCATGATATACTATCTGGAAAGGAACCGCTATTTGACCGTTTTCACTTTTTATAAATGCGCCACCATCATCCTGCTTCTGCCGGCCTTGATTCTGATGGACATCGGCATGTTTTTCTTCTCCATTTTCCACGGCTGGTTCAAAACCCAGCTCAAAATTTACGCTTACTTCCTCAAGCCGGGAAGCTGGCTCAAGATTTTCCGGGCCAGACGGGAAATTAAAGGCCTGCGACGCCGAAGCGACCGGGAAATAATGAAAAATTTCTCCGGCCGGATAATCTTCCAGGAAATAGACAATCCGATTTTGAAGTATATCGCCAATCCGATTTTTAACGCCTATTGGCGAATCGCGAAAAAGTTTATAAAGTTCATAAAGTTATAAAGTTTTTAAAGTTCGTAAAGTGAAAAGTTATAAAGTTCATAAAGTTGAAAGTTATAAAGTTATAAAGTTTGTAAAGTTGGGGATTATGAAAATAAATAGATTTGAAGATATTTTGGCTTGGCAGAAAGCCGGACAGTTAACAGTAAGTATTTATAAAATATTTGAGAAAAATTGTGATTATAGCTTTGTTAATCAGGTAAAAAGAGCTGTAATTTCTATAATGAATAACATCGCAGAGGGATTTGAAAGAAACACAAATAAGGAATTTAGGAATTTTTTATTTATAGCCAAAGGATCTTGCGCTGAAGTGAGGTCAATGTTGTACGTCGCGTTTAAATTAAATTATATTGATAAAAATGAATTTAATAATTTGGTGAGCCAAACCGTAGAAATTTCAAGATTATTATCAGGTTTTATTAAGACTTTATAAACTTTATAACTTTAAACTTTATAACTTAGATGGATATCAGTATTATCATTCTAAACTACAAAAGCCGGGGGCTGACCCTGAACTGCATCAAATCCATTAAGGAATCGGAGTGGGGAGGGCTTAAACATGAAATTATCGTCGTGGACAATAATTCGGAGGACAGCCTGGGTAAATTCATCAGCTGGCAGTATCCGGAGATAAAATTCATCCAAAACGAAAGAAACCTGGGCATGGGCGCGGGCAACAACGTCGGTCTTAGGCGGGCAGAGGGGACTTATACGGTGATTATGAATCCGGATACGATCGTTTTCCCCCGGACTTTCCGGCGCCTGTACGAATTTATGGAAAGCGACCCGGAAGTCGGCCTGGTTGGCCCCAAGCAGTTTTATCCCGATAAAACCGTCCAGGCCTCCTGCTTCCGCTGGTATGGGCTATTCACCCCGGTTTACCGGCGCACGCCCCTGGGCAGGCTTAAATTCGCCCGCCGGGACGTGGCCCGCTTCCTGATGCAGGACTTTGACCATAACACGGCCAGGGAGGTTGACTGGCTTTTGGGTTCCTTCCTGTTTTGCCGCAGCGCCGCTTTAAAAATAGTCGGCCTATTTGACGAAAGGTATTTTATGTATTTTGAAGACGCGGATCTTTGCCGGCGCTTCTGGGCTAAAGGCTGGAAAGTCGCTTACTGCCCGCAGGCAAAAATAATCCACAATCATATCAGGCAAAGCGCGGAAGACCCCTGGTATAAAATTTTATGGAATAAAGCCGCCCGCCACCACATCGCCTCCTGGCTCAAATATTTAAAAAAATGGGGAATATAAAAAGATTACAAATTACAAATCTTTACAAATAACACAAATATTCTTTATCATTGATGCTTTAACTTAATTTGTGCTATTTGTGATTAGATTTGTGTATTTGTAATCTTAATTAATATGTCTTACAATCAAAAAGCTCTGCGTCTACACAAAAAACTGAAAGGCAAACTGGCGATAATATCCAAGGCGCCGCTGCGCACCCTGGCCGACCTGTCCACGGTTTACACCCCGGGCGTGGGCGCGATTTCGCTCGCCATCGCCAAAAACAAGAACAAAAACACCTGGGAACTGACCGGCCGGGGAAACCTGGTGGCGGTCGTCAGCGACGGCAGCGCGGTTTTGGGCCTGGGCAATATCGGGCCGGAAGCGGCCATGCCGGTGATGGAAGGCAAGGCCGTGATATTTAAAGAATTTGCCGGCATTGACGCCGTGCCTTTGTGCATCAATACCCAGGAGACGGAAGAAATCATCAGGTTCTGCAAACTGATTGAGCCCAGCTTCGGCGCCATTAACCTGGAAGACATTTCCGCCCCCCGCTGTTTTGAAATCCTGGAGCGTTTGGAAAAAGAACTGCGGATTGCCGTTTTTCACGACGACCAGGACGGCACGGCCATTGTTATCCTGGCCGCCCTAATTAACGCCTGCCGGCTGACCAACCGCATCATCAAAGACCTGAAAATTGTCATCAACGGCGCCGGCGCCGGCGGCCTGGCCACCGCCCGCCTGCTGCTCGCCCAGGGCGTTAAAAGCCTAATTCTGCTGGACAGCCAAGGCGCCATTTATGCCGGGCGCCAAGATTTAAATAATTACAAGCGGGAAATAGCCCGCCGCACCAATAAAGAAAAAATTAAAGGCGGGCTGAACGAAGCTCTGGCCGGGGCCGATGTTTTTATCGGCTTGTCCAAAGGCAGGCTGGTTAACGGAAAAATGATTAAAAAAATGAATAAACCGCCGATTGTCTTCGCCCTGGCCAATCCGGTTCCGGAAATCATGCCGGCCGAGGCCTTACGAGCCGAGGCCGGCATCGTCGGCACCGGCCGCTCGGATTTTCCCAACCAGATTAACAACGCCCTGGTTTTTCCCGGAGTTTTCCGCGGCCTTCTGGACGGCTGGAAAAATAAACTGACCACCAAGGAAAAACTGATGGCGGCCGTGGCCCTGGCTTACAGTATCAAGCCGAGTAAAAATAAAATTTTACCTAAAATTACAGAAAAAAAAGTAGTAAAAATCATTTCCCGCGCCGTCCGCACCTACAAAAATTAAATTATTTTTTGACAAAAAAAATAATTATGGTAAGATGGGGATGTTAAATATTAATTTTTAAATTTTTAATTTTTAAAATTCTGATATTAAATAGCTTGTTTAGAAATTAAGATTTAAAAATTATTTAAAAATTAAAAATTATAAAATTAAAAATTGATTTTTATGTCTAAAATCGCCGTTATCAAAACCGGGGGCAAACAATATAAAGTCAAACCGGGCGATAAAATTAAAATTGAAAAACTGGATAAAAAAGCAAATGACAAAGTAAAATTTGAGACCCTGCTGGTCGCCGACAGCGACGGGAAAGATTTGAATTTGGGCAAACCCGGCTTAGGCGCCAAAGTGGAAGGCAAAATAATAGAGCAGGGGAGAGGCAAAAAAATCACCGTGGTTAAATATAAAAATAAAATCAGGTATAAACGAACTTTGGGACATCGTCAGCCCTACAGTAAAGTCCAGATTACCGGTATCAGCTAAAAAATACGTATTCAAATACGTATTTCTTCCAATTTCCAATTCGCCAGCCGGCGAATTGAAAATTAGTCATTGGGGTTATAAAAATCCCGCCGCTCAAGTGAGCCGCGGGCTTTTTTATTAACTGCAAAACAGGTCTCATAATCTCAAGGAATACTCAAAGAAATTCTTGAAAGAATTCTTGAAATAAACCAGGACCCAAAAAAAGAGGAGTAACAAACCGGCGGCGACCAGATAGTAATATGCCAACGAATAGCGCCAGCAAAAAACAATCAGCGAACCAAGAGCAAATAACAAAACGAATATTCCCTCATTGTCCTTGTTTCTGGCGAGCCATCCCTGCCTGGCCAGACAACACAAGCCGGAAACCATCAGTAGCCAACTGATTATTTGGGTTATTTTCATTCCGCCCCTCCTTTTTGAAAATGTAAATAAAAATTGTAACCGATACAGGAAAACAAAAACTTGATGATGCCGTAAAACCAGCTGATTACTCCCAGAATACCGGACGCTTCTTCAAAGTTCAGATGTTTTTTGTCTTTCATTGTTAATAGCCCTCCTTGATTTAAAGATCAATCCTAGGTGGTGAACGCGGACGTCTACCGGCAGCGACGACAACGGCGACAACTATAACGCTGGTCAGGGAACTCCGGATCCCTGGCATGTCTACGCTTGGCAACGGCAATTGTCCGGTGGACGAGGACGTCCACCGGCAGCGGTTTTATTTTTTTACAAATTTGTTCTGTTTTTTAAAGCGCTGGCCAAAGTCATTTCGTCCGCGTATTCCAGGTCGGAACCGGCCGGCAAGCCCTTGGCCAGGCGGGTTATTTTTATATTATAAGGTTTTAAAATTTTTGCCAAATATAAAGCCGTGGTTTCGCCCTCCACGGTCGGATTAAGCGCCAGGATGATTTCCCGAACGCCGTTGGCTTGCGCTCGGGCGACCAGGGGCTTGATATTCAATTGCTCCGGCTTAACGTCTTCAATGGTGTTAATCAAACCGTTTAAAATGTGGTAATAACCCCGGTACTGGCCGGTGGCTTCAAGCGTCAGCATATCCCGGGTATTGGCCACCACGCACAGCAAATCAGCCCGGCGCTTTTTATCCGCGCAAATCAAGCAGGGATCGGCTTCGGCAATCGCCAGACAGACGCGGCAGACAGTGGTTTTTTCCTTGAGTTCGGCAATGGCCTGGGCGAATTTCTGCAGGGTTTCCGGATTCTGCTTCAGCAAATAAAAAACATACCGCTCGGCCGTTTTCGGCCCCACGGTCGGCAATTGGGAAAAATGGTCTATTAAATTTTGGATGGAAACCGGAAATTTCATATCAATTATGGATTACACGTATGCGTTCCACATTATACGTTATGCGTTAGCCCAGCCCCGGCAAGCCGCCCATTTCCTGAATTTTCTGCGCCATTAACCTTTGGGTCTTTTTAATCGCTTCATTAAGGCAGTCGGCCAGCATGCCCTCCAGACTGTCTTTAGCCAGTTCCTCGTTAATTATAATAGAGGTTATTTCCAGGTTGCCGTTCATCACCACTTTAATACCGCCCTTTTCCACGGTAACTAACTCACCCGCCAAAATGCTCTGCAGACCCTTGGCCTGCGAACGCAGCTCTTTTAAGTGTTTTAATTTATTAAACATATTTTATTATTTAGTAAACAGAAAACAGAATTAAAATGTCTAATTGTCTAAATTATAATTTCTAATAAAATTTCAAATGCCAAAAGGCTAAATAATAAATGTTTCTAACATTAGAAATTCTTACATTAGACATTTTATTAGGAATTAAAAATTATAATTTAGAAATTTTAACAGTATTTTCTTATTTTAATTATATCCTAAGCCCTAAGTACCTAATCCGCCGGCCGGCGGACTAATTAACTATTTAGTTCCGTCTTTAATTTTCACTTCTCGCCTTTCACGTTCGTTTCCTTCGCATCCTCCTCTACGATGCCGGCGGTTCTTCTGTCTCCGGCCGGGCCATGTCTTTAAAACTGACAATGTCTTCATCAAAATACAAAACGATTTTTCCGGTCGGGCCGTTCCGGTGTTTGGCAATATAAACTTCGGCTCGGTGCTTTTCCTCTTCCGGCAGGTCGTCGTAATTATAACCGCGGTCAACCGCTTTGCGGTAAATAAACATCACCACGTCGGCGTCCTGCTCAATGGAGCCGGATTCGCGCAGATTGGCCAGGCGGGGGATAGCCGGCCGGGTTTGCTCCACCGCCCGGGAAAGCTGGGACAGGGCCAGGACCGGAATATTAAGTTCGCGGGCAATCCCTTTTAAACCGCGGGTAATTTCCGCCACTTCCTGCACGCGGTTGTCGCCGTAGCGGTTGCGGCCTTCCATCAGCTGCAAATAATCAACTACGATCAAACCCAGGCCTTTTTCCATCTGCAGGCGGCGCGCCTTGGTCCTGATATCTATGATGGTGGAGGTGGCGGAATCGTCAATGTAAATCGGGGCCTGCGAAAGCTGGCCCATGGCTTCGTTAATGCGGATAAAATCATTGTCTTCCTCGCGATCCGATAGGCGACCGGTGCGCATGCGCCACAAGCTGATGCCGGCCTGGGCGCAAAGCATCCGGTCAACCAGCTGCTCTTTGCTCATTTCCAAAGAAAAGATGCCCACGCCCTGTTTACTCTTGTTGGCGGCTTGGCGGGCGATATCCAAAGCCATGGAGGTTTTGCCGACGCTGGGCCGGGCGGCCAGGATAATCAAATCGGATTTTTGCAACCCGGCCAATAGCCCGTCCAAATCAACAAAGCCGGTCGGCAGACCGCGCAATTTTCCGCTTTGCTTATGCAGTTCGTCAATCCGGTCAAAGGCCTGGGCCAGAAGGTTGTCAATCGGCAGAAAAATGTTCTTTAGATGCTTTTGGGAAACGTTAAATATTTTTTTTTCCGCCTCATCCAAAAGTTTGTCAATGTCCTCGTCTTCCTGGAAACTTAATTCGGAAATTTCCGCGGCCGCTTTCTGTAGGCGGCGTAAACTGGCTTTGCGCTGAATAATGTTGGCATAATGGATAACGTGCGAAGACGTGGCCACGAAATTGGAAATTTGCGCCAGGTAAGTGCGGCCGCCAATAGCTTCCAGTTCATTCTTTTCTTCCAGGCGGTTGGTAATGCTTAAAATGTCTATCGGTTCATGCCGGGCGTAAAGCTCCTTCATGGCCTCAAAAATAATCCGATGGCTGTCTTTATAAAAATCATTTTCGGTGATAATGTCGGCGATTTTGGTGATGGCATCCTTATCAATTAAAAGACAGCTTAAAAAAGACTGTTCCGCCTCTATATTCTGGGGCGGCGTTCTTAAATCGGTCATGGTGTCTTTTTGCGCCATATTTTTGCAGTATTATGATAAATCCATTTTACCATTTATGAAATATCGCGCAAGTGATTCTTTTCCACTAATTATCCACGGCCCCTTGATAATCTTGTCAAAGTAAAAATTTTCTGCTATTGTTAAATTGGAAAAATAATTCTGCTGTTTGCAGTTTTTATTTTGCCTTAGGCAAAAACATTAATTGATTAAGCGCCGTTAGCTCAGCTGGTAGATCCGCCGGCTGGCGGACTTTTAAGCAGAA
>CAYNBD010000008.1:0-13985 GCA_964395755.1 uncultured Gammaproteobacteria bacterium | reverse complement strand
TCGCTATGCAAATTGGTTTTGAAACAAAATAAGCGCCGTTAGCTCAGCTGGTAGATCCGCCGGCTGGCGGACTTTTAAGCAGAAGGGGATCGCTATGCAAATTGGTTTTGAAACAAAATAAGCGCCGTTAGCTCAGCTGGTAGAGCAGCTGCCTTTTAAGCAGAAGGTCACAGGTTCGAATCCTGTACGGCGTACATGAGAGAAAATAAATATAAAGCATATTCTATTTATAACCATTTAAGAGATAAAATTTATATTGGGCATACTTCTGATTTAGTAAATCGTATCAAAAGACATAATAATTTATTACCGAACAAAGCAAAATCATTCACAAGCAAAAATAGCGGCAAGTGGAAATTAATTCATGAAGAATCTTTTGCAACAAGAGCCCAAGCAATGAAAAGAGAGCAAGAACTTAAAAGCTATAGGGGTAGAGAATTCTTAAGAAAAATAATAAACAATAAATATAAAAGGGTTAGCTCAGCTGGTAGATCCGCCGGCTGGCGGACTTTTAAGCAGAAGGTCACAGGTTCGAATCCTGTACGGCGTACATAGGAGAAAATAAATATAAAAAGGTTAGCTCGGCTTGCCCCGCCCCTAACGAGCGGGGTGAAGTAGAGCATTGGTTTATAAGCCGAGGTAGCTCAGTTGGTAGAGCAGTAGTTTTGTAAACTATTGGTCGGGGGTTCAAGTCCTCTCCTCGGCTCATAAATATTTTGCTTTGCGCCGGTCAAAAATAAAATAAACCGATTATATAATCCGCAATATTTATTGTTCATTTGAAAATTGAGGGGGGTGATTATGGAAAGATTGATTTTTATCTGTGTTTCAGGACTTGTAGCCGTTAGTATGTACATAACGTTTGCACGGCTTGTCAGGAACGAAGAAGGAAGAAGCTTTGTTATAACTCATTTTTGGCTGCAGCCGAATTGGATATGCCTCTGGCGGGTTATCCTGGGCTGGATCGGTATATATCTGTATTTTTTTACTTCTTGTATCTTTAGCGCGATTTTACTTTTCACCTGTGCGGCGGTTCTTGACGCCGTGGACGGTCTAATCGCCAGAAAATGCAAACTGGTTTCCGATTTGGGCGAAGAATTGGACCCTCTGGCCGATAAATTAACATATCTGCCGGCCATGGTATTTTTCGCCTACTTTGGCCAATTAAGCATTTATTGGGTATGGGTCTTCGTCGCCATTGAAATGATGGGACAATTCGGAGTCAGACATTTTTGTCGCAAACTGAATTGGCCGGTGGCAGCCAACAATTTCGGGAAAATAAAGGCTGTTTTTTGCTTTTTGCTGGTCATATATCTTACCCTACTGGATGATAGGATAAATTTACCTGACGTAGCAGCACAAATTCTGGCCGCCTGTATCACGCTCGGAATCTGCTCGGCTGCGATAAAGATGGTTCCTAACTATCTTTATGCCGACATCCTATCGGTCCTAAATATGGGTTGCGGCGGCGCCGGAATCTTTTTGGCCATGAAGGGGCATTTTGTCCAAGCCAGCATTGCGATTATAGCCGGCCAACTATTTGATCTTTTTGACGGACGCATGGCCAGACTGCATGGCGGCACGAAAGTTGGTCCCCTTTTTGATGACGCGGCTGATTTTATCAGTTTCGGCATCTGCCCGGCTGTCATTATTTCATCCCTGGGTGAATGGAAATTATGGCCGATAATTATGAGCGTTATTTTTATTTCAGCTTTGGGATTTCGGCTTTACAGATTTGCCCAAAAGGACAAAAAAAACCCTAATCTGGCCGAAGGAATATTTAACGGCCTACCGGGACCGGCAGGAGCGATGATAATTATCGGAGCTTGCCTCTTCTGGGAATATTCAATTAAGTCACAAATTCTGGTGCTGCTCACCTCTGCTCTGATGGTAAGCAGGATACGGTTTGCGCATTTAGGCAAATATATCCTTCCCCGCTTGCCCAGAACAGCAATGATTATAATTGCTTCGGTTGTCATCGCCGTAATTTTATTTTTAATCAGGCAAAAGGATCCCGTTCTCCTGGGGCTTTTGCTTCTAATACTGTCGACAATCTATGTGCTTGGCTTCAATTCTTTTGTAAGAAAGATATGAGCCGCCAGCACAAACCTTAGCCGTTGCCTCACAACGGCTATATTATTATCCATGAAGAATAATGATACTTATAAAATTTACACTCTGGGTTGTAAGGTTAACCAGGTTGATTCCCGCACCCTGGGAAATTTAATGATGTCCGCCGGCTACAGGCCGGTATGCGGAAACGCTTGCTTGGCGATTATTAATACCTGCGCGGTCACGCAAACCGCCATCCGCAAAGATAAACGGATGATCAACAAAGCCAAAAAGGAAAATCCCGGAGCTAAAGTGGTGGTTATCGGTTGCTGGCCCGAAGTGTATGGGGATGAAATTAAAAATTTGGGCGTTGACTTGATTTGGGGAGCGGGGGATATGGACGAGCTGGTTAAAAAATTAATGATTGACACCCCGCCCCCAACCCCTTCCCTAATTGGGGGAGGGGAATTAAAGGGGAAGGGTTTACCCCGCTCCCGTTATTTTCTAAAAATCCAGGACGGTTGCGAACAATTCTGTTCTTATTGCATCATTCCTTATACGCGGGGAAGGCTAAAAAGCCGCGGACAGAAATCAATCCTGGCCGAAGCGAACAAAGCGCTCCGGGCCGGCTACCAAGAAATTGTCCTCTGCGGCATCCATTTGGGCTTGTATGGATACGGAATAAAAAACAAAAAACCAGAGGCAACCGACAATCTGGTTAAACTTCTGCAAAAAATAATTAAAATACCTATTTTAGGCCGGGTCAGGTTAAGTTCAATTGAAGTTACCGAAGTGAGTGCTGAATTAATAAATTTAATCAAAAACAGCCAGGGAAAAATCTGTCCGCATCTTCATATTCCTTTGCAGTCCGGCTCGGACAAAATTTTGAAACTGATGAACCGGCCCTATTCAACGGCTGATTTTAAAAATAAAATTGCGGCCATCAGAAAAACAATGCCCAATATTGCCATTACCACTGATGTTATCGTCGGCTTTCCCGGAGAAACGCGGATGGACTTCACTAAAACCCATAACTTCGTTAAAGAAATCAAATTCAGCCGCCTGCATGTCTTTCCTTTTTCTCCCCATAAAAAAACCCCGGCTTACAACTTGCCGGGACGGGTTGAAAAAGAAGACAAACTTAGGCGGGCGGAAATTTTGAGAAAAACCGGCAAAAAACTGGAGAAAGATTACAAACGAAAATTCATCGGCCGGGAATTGAAGGTGGCTGTGGAATCAGTCGGGGGAGATATCCTGAAAGGCCGAAGCGAATATTATTTTACGGTTGAAGAGAAAATTAAAAATACCGCCGGTGCGAAAGTAGGAGAGATAGTGAAAGTGAAGTTATTGTCCTAAGTAGCCCCAACGGGAATCGAACCCGTGTTTCCAGAGTGAGAATCTGACGTCCTAACCACTAGACGATGGGGCCAAATTTAATTTATTTTACTTATTTTTTTACAGTTTTTGCACACTTTATGCGGAATTATTTCCCCTGATTTTTAAGTAATTATGCCCAAGCTATTAACCTTTTCGCACTTGACAAATTATCTTTTTAGGATAAATTAAGAATACGTTTCAGATTGGACTTGTTTTCAGGCAAAGAGCATTCGCTTGCGCGCGATGACGAGTCTTTATACCAATCAGAGCGTGGGGATAAGGAACGCCCTCGGCCCAGCCGGGGCGTTTCTTTTTGTTTTAAAAATCAGTTTATCAAATCACGGTAACCGTTTATGAATTCAGCGGCAGTCAGCGCTTTCTTGCCGGCCGGCTGGAGTTTATTTATAATCAAAGCGTCTCGGCCGCATTGTACCGCCAGTTGATGTTTATATAAAAATAATCTACCGGGTTCATGAGCATTAACGGGCGCAGGCTGGGTTTGCGCTTCTAAAATTTTTATTGTCAAACCGGCTTGCCTATTTTTCGTTTTTTTATCCTTGATTTTAAAATAAGCGCCCGGCCAGGGATTTAAGGCTCTCACCAGCCGTTCTATTTCCGCTGCTTCCCGGTGCCAGTTTATTTCTCCGTCTTCTTTTTTTAACTGCGGCACATAGCTGGCCCGACGATTATCCTGGGGCCGTGGTTTTATTTTCCCGTTAACATAAGCGTACAGAGTGTCGGGCAAAATAGACGCTCCCAAGGCGGCTAATTTATCATGCAAAGTGCCGGCGGTTTCCCGTCGCCCGATTTTGATCTCGGCTTGTTTTAAAATCGGCCCGGTATCAAGCCCGGAATCAATTTTCATAATCGTCAGGCCGCTGCTTTCATCCCCGTTTAAAATCGGGGCCTGGATACAGGCGGCACCGCGGTATTTGGGCAAAAGCGAAGCGTGCAAATTAATAAAACCATAAGGCGGAATGTTCAACATTGCCTCGGGAATTTTCTGACCGTAAGCGATAACGACCGCCACGTCAAAATTTATATTCCGCGGCCGCCAGGTTTTAATTTTCTCGGGCTGGAAAAAAAGCAATTTATGTTTTAAGGAAAAAATCTTAACGGGCGGGGGGGTAAGTGCCTGCTTCCGGCCGGACTTTTTATCCGGCTGGGTCACAATGGCCATAATATCAAATCTTTCATCTTTTAACAAAGCCGCCAGGGCCGGCAGGCCGAAGGCGGAGGTGCCGAAAAATACAATTTTTATTTTTTCTTTCTTATTAGACATGATATTTGTAAATTGTTATAATCTAAACAGAGAAAAATAATGATTTCCGATTTTTATTTATTTAATTTTTAAAAATTAAAGTATTGAAAAATTGATTGGAAATTGCAAATTACATGATTGATCTATTATTATCTTTAAGCCAAAACCTCGGTTATCCCGGCATTATTTTACTGATGGCGGTGGAAAGTTCATTTATTCCTTTCCCCTCCGAAATCGTTATTCCGCCGGCCGCTTATCTGGCCAGCCAGGGGCAGATGAATATCCTGCTGGTAATTTTATCCGGCCTGATCGGCAGCCTGATCGGAGCCCTCGTAAACTATTACCTGGCTCTTTATCTGGGACGAGCCCTGATTTATAGAATTGCCGACCACAAAATCAGCAATCTATTTTTACTCAACTCAAAAAAAATAAAAAAGGCCGAGGATTATTTTCTGAAATACGGCAATATCTCCACTTTGCTGGGCCGCTTCATCCCGGCTATCCGCCAGTTGATTTCCTTGCCGGCCGGATTTGCCCGCCTGAATTTCAAAAATTTCATTGGCTTTACCGCCCTGGGCTCCGGTATCTGGGTCATTATCCTGGCGATCCTGGGCTATACCGTCGGCTCCAACCAGGAACTCCTGGCCCGCTATTACGGCGAAATAACCATTGTTATTATTTTAATAATCGCGGCTATTATTTTGGGTTATCTGATAAACATTGTTAGGAAAAAACGGAAAATAGACGACAGAGATTAATATAAAAAATAAAATATAAAAAATAAAAAAAACGGCAGATAGCAGATGGTAGCCGAAATTCCAAATTCCCAATTCCAGATTCCAGTTATCTTCTTGTTCTTATTTTTCTTATTTCACTTATTTTTTAATATCCTTGGCTTTATCTATAAATAAAATTCCGTCCAGATGATCAATCTCATGTTGAATCACAAAAGCCAGCAGACCCCGGGCCTTTATTTTTTTCTCCTCGCCTTGCTGGTCAAAATAAAGACAAACCACTTCTTTGCTTCTTTTTACTTTGCCATAAACTCCGGGCACCGACAAACAACCTTCCTCGTTCCATTCTTTACTCCAGGATTTTCTTTTCAAACGCGGATTCACCATGCACAAAAACCCGTCTTTCTTATTAACGACAATCAGACGGATATTACGACCGACTTGCGGGGCGGCCAAACCGATGCCGTCTTTTTTCAGCATGGTGGCGGCCATGGCCCGACAAAAACGTCCGAATTTTCCCGACTTAATTTCTTCCGGGTCAATGACCGCTGATTTTTTTCGTAAAATCGGATGGGGGTGAATGATAATGGGAAAAATTTTTTCCATAAAATTTTACCTGGCTGCGCTTGCCTTATTATTCTTGTTTTTTAATCGTTGTAATTATACTATATAAAAGTATAATTGTCAACATTAAATATTGCCAGCCAGAGGCTAAACTTGATATAATGCAACTATGGAAATAGACGCGGGAGCTAAAAAAATAAAAGATTTAATCAAGGAAGGGCAGTCGCGCCTAAAAAGCGGACAAATAAAAAAACCACCGGCTTATGAGTGGCAGGATTTGGCTTTGCGCGTAATCGCAGAGTTATCCATTCCTGATTTTAAACGCAATGCGGTCTTTAAGGTTTGCCGTGATTATCCTAAATATTTTATTTTCAGATGTTTAAACGAGACCAAAGAGCTTTGCCAAACCGGCCAGCAATGGAAATATTTTTTCAAGCTAATAAACCAGGGTAAAAAGAGGGGGCGAAAAGAGCTGGGAAAATGATAATCCCCAATTCGTTTCTTTCGTTTCCATTCGTTCCTTCCATGTTTATCTTGTTAAAGCTTGAAGTTCATAGTCAAATAGCCCACGCCAAAAGGCGCTTCATAAGCCAAAATTTCCGCTTCGTATTCAATCCCCTCTAAGATGCCTAAAAGCAAAACGATTGACCGCAAGGCGCATTCGCCCGCCGCGGAAATTAATTTTTCATTCAGCCGCAACACCTCGCGCGCTTTTTTGTTTTGCAGATATTCGGCTATTTTTTTGTCAAATTTGGCTCCCTGGGGGGAATAACCGGCGGGCGCGTCTTTAGTCAGACGATGAGATAAATCTCCGGAAGCAATCAGGGCTATCCGGTTTTTATTAACCATTAACTCCTGCTTAAGCAGCCGGCCGAATTCAAAATGGGCCTCAAGGTTAAGACCGGAATAATAAAGTGGGATAACTCTTATATTCTTCAAATTTTGCGCCAGCATATAAAGAGGGATGGCGCTGCCATGATCCAACTTTAGCTGGCTGATTAACTGCAGGGGCGCCTTAGTCTCCAGGGCCTCTCTGATTTTATAAGCCAAACCCACGTCTCCTTTTAATTCCATGCGGGTGGAAAAGTCGCCGAATTCTTCAAAATCTATTTTAAATTCAGGGCTTAAATTAATGGTAAAAACGTCTCCCTGAATAGGTCCGTGCGGGGAAATCACTATTATGGTTTCCGCTTGGGCGGCGTATAAATCATGTTCAAGCTCCTGATAAGCCAGGCGGGTTTTTTCCAAACGCGCCGAATTTTCCTTGCCAATGGCCGGAATTAAAATCGGGGGGTGGGGGACCAAGGCGGAAAAAACTAAAGACATAATGCGAAAATCAAAATGCAAAAATCAAAATGACAATGCAAAATGCAAAAAATTAATTTATTAGTTTATTAATTTATTTTTTTATTGGCTTAAACAAATTCAATAAATTAATAAATAGCGCGGCGATAATAAACTAACCACCCAATTTCCAGTTTCGGGTTTCGATTCGTTGTTTTCGTATTTTTTCGTTCTTTTCGTGTTTATTCCTCGCTAACCACGGCAGATATTGCTTCGCCTTCATCGTATAAATAAAGCACTCGGGCGGAAACCGTAATGATATTATCCCATTTATACCCTAACTTTTCAAAAACTTCGCCGGAAAGAAAAGGCCGTTTTTTGCCGTCGGAAATCAGGTAAACCGCGGCCGTAGTCGGCGATTTAACCAGTTCGCCGTCGCCGAAAAGAACAGGCTCAACCGTGGGGTAGACAGCCAGTTCCTGCGGCGAAACTGCGATTATTTTTTTATTTTTGAACTTAGTTTTTAAAAATACGGCATCCCAAAGCGGAGCTTTGCTACCGGCATCCACCCAATAAACGCCGCCGGTGGTTTTATCCTGCAGTAGAGCGCCGGTCGGATAAGTTGAAGTGGCGGTTATCGGCTGGCCTTCCCGATAGATATTGATGTCTTCCCAGCCGGCGTCAATTATTTCTGCCGGATTAATGCCAATCTGCCGGAGGGCTTCGCCGCTGGCAAAACCGCGCCGTTCATCGTCAACCAAAAGGAAAACCGTGCCCCGGGGCGAACGGAGGAGGGAATAGTTGCTGAATTTAATCGGATCGCCGGCGGGGTATTTATCCAATTCGGTTTTACCGACAATAATAATTTTGTTCTCATCAAAGCGGGAAGTCAGCGCCCCTTTGGTCATAAACGGACGTTTTGTATTATTTTGAATTAGCCAGACGCCGGCTTCACCCTCGGCCTGCAGCAGGGAACCGTCAAAATATGTCCGGGTGAAATAACGCTGCCAAATTTTATGAAAATTATAGTTACCGTTGTAAACGTGGGGAGTATAATTATACAGAGCGGCCGTAGCCAGATTAACCGGCGTTACGGTTATATCTCCCTGAACAGTGGCTGAATAAGGATTGGTGAAGGTATAAGTCCCCCCCGGCCGATAGGTGTAAAGCTGGGGGTTATCCATATAATCGCGGAATTGCAGGGAAGCGCTGTTAACCTGTTTCCAAAAACCCTGCCAGCGCGGATTGCAGGCGGCGCCGTCCAAACAGCCATAACCGGCCGCCCAATCCAATTGGCTTTGTTTGGGGCTATCATCCTCAATCAAGCTCATTTCTTTTTGCAATAAAACCAATAAAAATTCCGGACTGACCAGGTTGGTGGTTGCCCGGTCAAAAATAATTTCCGCCGCCGTCATTAAATTGCCGTCCGGATCAATGGTGGAATAAGTGGCCAGATAACTGCCTTTTCTTTCCAGGAATTCCTGAATTTCCCCTTGCGTCATGGAAGTATAATCCAGCACTTCCGCATCGCTGATGATATAATTCGGATCAAAATTTTCGCCTGTGTCAATGTCGGCGGACACGGTAAACGGTAAACAGAAAACAGTAAACAAAATGATAAAAATAAATATTCTGTATTTATGATTCACTATGACTTGTAACTTGTAACTCATAACTTGTGATTTGTTAATTTTTATTTAAATTATAGGTATTGGTTTTAAGTTTATTAGCGTATGACTAATTATATTATAGTATACGCGAGAAATTAAAACAAATTACAAAAAATAAAAAAAGAAAAATAAGTAAAATAAGAACGAGAAGAATAGAAAAATTCTCATATTCTTATTTTACTTATTTTTCTTATTTCTAATTATCCCACTTTCATTTCCACCCGGTCTTTAATCCCCAGGTCAATCGTTACCTGGTCGCCTTCTTTGACTTTGCCTTCAATTATCTCCAGGGCCAATTCATCCAAAATCATATTCTGGATGGCACGCTTTAAGGGGCGGGCGCCGAAAGTAAGGTCATAACCCTTCTCCGCCAGCCACTTTTTCGCCCGGGCGCTCACCTTTAACTTAATGTCTTTATTCTTAAGCCTGGCTTGAACCCTATCTAATTCCAGGTCAACGATTTTCGCCAGGACTTCTTTGGTTAAATTCTTAAACACCACGATTTCGTCTATCCGGTTCAAAAACTCAAGTTTAAAATGCTCTTTAAGAATCTTATCAATTTTTTCTTTCATTTCGGTTTGCCGGATTTTATCCACCTCTTTTTCATCGCTACCGTCGGAAAAACCGATCGCATATTGCTTGATCACCTCGTTGCCCAAATTGGAAGTCATAATGATAATGGTATTTTTAAAATTAACCACCCGGCCTTTGGAATCGGTCATGCGGCCGTCATCCAAGATTTGCAACAGAATATTAAAGACCTCCGGATGGGCTTTTTCAATTTCGTCGAACAAAACCACGCTATAGGGCCGGCGCCGTATTTTTTCCGTTAATTGCCCGCCTTCGTCATATCCGACGTATCCCGGGGGAGAGCCGATCATCTTGGCGACGCTGTGCTTTTCCATGAATTCGCTCATATCCAGACGAATCAAGGCATGCTCGTCGTTAAACATAAATCCCGCCAGGGCTTTGGCCAGCTCGGTTTTACCCACGCCGGTCGGCCCGACAAACAGGAAAGAGCCGATCGGCTTTTTTTCCTCGGAGATGCCGGCCCGGCTGCGCCTGATGGCGTTAGCCACCGACTTAATCGCTTCCTTTTGCCCAACCACCCTTTTTGTCAACTCCGCCTCCGCTTTGCTTAATTTGTCTTTTTCGCTTTCCAACATCTTGGAAACCGGAATGCCGGTCCAGCGGGCAATCACTTTGGCAATGTCTTCTTCGTCAACTTCCTCTTTCAGAATATGCTGACCCTTGGCCTGAATTTTCGTTAATTCCGCTTCCTGCTTTTTTACTTCCATTTCCAGGCCGGGAATCTCGGCATAACGGATTTCAGCCACCCGGGTCAGGTCGTCGCCTTTGCGTTCAATGATTTCCGCCTGGGCTTTCAGTTCATCAATTTTTTTCTTTGACTCCCTGATTTTAGAAATTATATTTTTCTCATTGTTCCAGTGTAATTCCAATTGTCCGGCCTTTTCTTTCAACTCCGCCAGCTTTTTATTGATTTCCTTGAGTTTGGCCGCACTGGTTTTAATCTTGCCGGCCGCCGGGATCAAACCGGCTTTGGCGATTTCCAGCCGCTTGATTTCCCGTTTCAGTTTATCCAATTCTTCGGGCATGGAATCAATCTCCATGCGCAGGGAAGAGGTGGCCTCGTCAATCAAATCCACCGCCTTGTCCGGCAAAAACCGATCGGCAATATAACGGGCCGACAATTTAGCGGCCGCGATTAAAGCGTCGTCGGTAATCCTGACGCCGTGGTGGACCTCATATTTTTCCTTAATGCCGCGCAAAATGGCAATCGTATCTTCAATGCTCGGTTCGGATACGTAAATCGGCTGGAAACGGCGTTCCAAAGCGGCATCGCGTTCAATGTATTTTTGATATTCCTTGGTGGTGGTGGCGCCGATAGTCCTTAATTCGCCCCGGGCCAGAGCCGGCTTCAGCATATTGGAGGCGTCCATCGCCCCTTCCGAAGCGCCGGTGCCGACCAGGGTATGAAGCTCATCAATAAAAATTATAAATTTGCCTTCCCGGGCCTTAATCTCCTTGAGCACGGCTTTAAGCCGGTCTTCAAATTCGCCCCGGAATTTCGCCCCGGCCACCAGGGCGCCCAAATCCAGACTGACGATTTCCCGGTTTTTCAAATTCTCGGGCACGTCGCCGTCAACTATCCGCTGGGCCAGCCCCTCCACAATAGCGGTTTTGCCGGTACCGGCTTCGCCGATTAAAACCGGATTATTTTTGGTCCGGCGCAAAAGAATCTGCATAATGCGCCTGATTTCGGTATCGCGGCCAATAACCGGATCCAGCTTTTTCTGCCGGGCCAAGTCGGTCAAATTAACCGTATATTTTTCCAAAACCTTATATTTGGTTTCCGGCTCCGGGTCGGTGATTGTCTGGGAGCCGCGCAACTCTTTTAAAATTTTTAACACATTTTCGTATTCCACGCCGAAATTGACCAGAATACTCTGCGCCCTGGATTTAATCCCGATCAAGGCCAGAAGCATGTGCTCGGTAGAAATATATTCGTCGGCCATCCGGTCGCCTTCTTTTTTCGCCCGTTCCAGTATCATCGCCACCTCGGCCGTACCTTGGACCGCTCCGGCCGGCGCTCCGGTTTCCAGAGGAGAGGTGGAACTGGCTTTCGGCAATTTTTCAATTTCATCCAGGACCGCTTTTTCCACGTCCAGCGGGTCAACCTTGATTTTTTCCAAAATCGGCTTGACCAGGCTTTCACTTTGCTGCAGCAAAGCCGCCAGGATGTGCAAAGCCTCAATGTGCTGCTGACCGTTTTCCTGGGCAATAATCTGGGCGTTAATTATCGCTTCCTGCGATTTATTGGTAAATCTATTAAACATGGTATTTAGTGTCACCCTGGGCGACCCCGACGCGTAGCGAGGGGGAGCCGAAGGGCCTCATGAACAAAACTTATCTTGCTTTAAAATCAGAGTGACATTTTACTTTTATTATACTTAGCACTCTAAATGTAAGAGTGCTAATTACAATATAAAACAATCAAAAAAATATGTCAATAGTTGACATTAATTTTAAAATATGATTAAATAAAGTTTAAAAATAAATTTACCGCGTAATTAACTCTACGACAACCGAGAAGGGGAAAGGAGGAAGAATGAGCGATCAGGACATAATAATATATATCATTTTCAACATTATGCGGTTTTTGATCTGGGGCTTCGGATTTTTCGTATTGGTTCTGGTGACTGCGTATACAACCATAAAATTCAGGAAAAAAGTCAGAGAGATGGCCGCCATGAGAAAAATGGCTCAAATAAATAAAAAAAAGAGGGAGAAGCAAAAAAATAATGCCGGAATAATAAGAATAATGCAAACCGAGATGCCAATAGCCAGATGCCCCAAGTGCGGTCAAAAGTATGGTGGCTGGAGTGATGACAAAAAATGTCCGGCTTGCAACCGAACCTTACAGCCCCTCCCTTGATGCCGTTTGTTCAAACAAACGGCATTTTTTTATTCCACGATATCCAGACTTTTGTCGCAATCAGGGCAGTGGCCGTTATGATCCAAGCGTTCAATCTCGTAGCCCAGACGCCGGATGGCCAGGGCGTTGCAACGCGAACAATAGGTGTTTTCGCGCTGGTCGCCCGGCAGATTACCGGTATAAACGTATTTTAAGCCGGCTTGCTTGCCGATTTCGTAAGCGGCATAAATAACATCGTCGCCGGTAGAGGGAACGGCTTTAAGCTTCCAGGAAAGCCGGGGAGAAAATTTACTCAGATGCCAGGGAGTATCGTCGCCCAATTCCACCGCAATAAAATCCGCGATTTTTTTAAACATTTCAATCCCGGCGCTTAAAGTCGGGATGATTAAAGTCGTGATTTCCAAATGGACTTGTTTTCTTTTTATTTCTTTAAGATTATCCAAAACCGGCTGCAGGCGACCGGCGCAATTATCGCGATAAAAATCATCCGACATTGATTTTAAATCAACGTTAATGGCGTCCAGGTAGGGAAGTATGGCCCGGAGACAATCCGCTGACATAAAACCGTTTGACACCCAGACGTTCCTTAAGCCATGCGCTGGCGCCAACTTCATTATCTCCAGGGCGTATTCGGTAAATATTGTCGGCTCGTTATAAGTATAAGAGACCGAATGACAATGATGGCCCTCCGCCTCGGCAATGATTTTTTCCGGTTCAACAAAATCCAACTTTTTGACTTTTTCAGCTATATTTTTGGCCTGGCTGATATCCCAATTTTGGCAATTGGCGCAGGCGAAATTACAACCCAGGGTACCGAGAGAATAGGTGAGCGAGCCGGGCAGAAAATGAAATAAAGGTTTCTTTTCAATCGGGTCAACGTTTAAAGCTACCGGATAACCGTAGACAAGCGAATATAATTTTCCCTGCCGGTTTTGCCGTACCCGGCATAAACCAGCCTCGCCTTCTTTAATAAAACAAAAATGGTTGCACAAACGGCATTGTACCGCCTTATTTTTGCTCGTTTTGTAGAATTTAGCCTCGGTCATATAAATAGACGACAGAAAACAGACGACAGACGACAGATTATGATATATTTATTCGCTTATGGTAAATCCCTGTCGTCTGTTTTCTGATTACTGGTTTCTAATAACAATTTAGCAAATTTCAGGCAAAAAGAAAAGGCATTTCTAATAAAGAAATACCTTTGATAACCGGGCTCCGGATTATTCAAGGAAAGCCGATAGACCAATCATCTTTCCTGTTTTCACCGCCTGTTGTTCCTGTCTCGGCCGCAGACTTTTCAATTGCTTCCCCGGGGGCTGGAAAAAATGAACCAAAAAATTCGGTCCTTAATTTTGCTTCCGCTGGACCAGAAAGCGCATGCCCTTTTGGCCGCCTGCATCCCCGCACAAAACTGCCGATGCTTTGAACATATTCCCATATCTTGCTCATCTTGCCCTCCATTGAAAAAAAGCGAACTATAAAGTATAATAACAATATGTTTAACAATTTTAATGATGGCAAAAAACGCTTATTTATCGCCCTGAATCCGCCTCTGCCGGTGAAAAAAGAAATTACTGATATTA
>CAYNBD010000007.1:0-22996 GCA_964395755.1 uncultured Gammaproteobacteria bacterium | reverse complement strand
TTATAAGGAGCCCGGTGAAACATGTATTGATGGGGGACAGTGTAAAAGCGGAGTTTGTTTTCCACCTACATTAACCGAAGAACAAAAAATCAATCTTATTAACAGCCCCTTGAAAAATATAGCGGGAACTTGCTATCCTGATGAACTAATAACCGGCTGTGTCAAACAAGTACTTATGGGCGCAGTCTCAAAAGAATCAATGTGTTTAGATTAAAAAAATTAAGATTAACTAAAAACTATTTATTATGAAACATTCAACGATTTTGTCATATCGAGTTTTAACGATAGTTTTTTTCATCTTGGTTATCATATTGGCGCCTATGCCCGCGACGGTGCAGGCGGCGGAAATTCGATCAATTGTTTTTCCGGTCTTAGGAACGGTTTCCTATCGGGACGATTTTGGCGAACCCCGCACTGATCATACTCATGAAGGCAATGATATAATGGCGTCTAAAATGCGGCCGCTGGTCGCGGCGGTTGACGGCGTGGTTAGCTGGGTGCAGTATCCGGAACCGGACTGGGGCTACGCGATTGCTTTGCGCGATAGCGAGGGTTATCAATATTGGTATCTTCATGTTAATAATGACAACCCGGGCACAGACGACGGCCAGGGCGGCGGGCTTAATGCCTACGCGCTGGATATTATCAATGGCGCGACAGTAGTCAAAGGCCAGCAAATCGGCTGGGTGGGAGATTCGGGCAATGCCGAAAGCGCGGGCCCGCATCTTCATTTTGAAATTCATACGCCGGACGGAACGCCTTTTAGCCCGTTTGCCAGTTTGCAAGCGGCAGTGAAAATCACCGTACCGGTTGAGGCGCCGAAACAGCCTGACGAAATTTTACCTTACGGAAATTTTAAAGGCGGCGCTTCAATAGCAATTGGACGTTTCGGCGGCGAAGCGACAATCGTCAGCGGCGCCGGACCGGGCGGCGGCCCGCATGTTAAAGTCATGAAGCAGGATGGAACCGTGGTTTCGCAGTTTTTTCCTTACCCGATGTTATTTAAAGGCGGTGTTGATGTGGCCGCGGGCGACATTGACGGCGACGGCATTGATGAAATTATAACCGGTGCCGGACCGGGCGGCGGACCCCATGTCAGAATATTTACAGCCAACGGTCAGCCGCGAGGCAGTTTCTTCGCTTATTCTTTGGGTTTTCGCGGCGGCGTACGCGTGGCCGCGGGCGATATTGATAATGACGGTAAAGCCGAAATTATCACGGGCGCCGGACCGGGCGGCGGACCTCATGTTAGAATCTTTAAAGCTGACGGTACTGTTATTGGCGGTTTTATGGCCTACGCGCAGACTTTTAGAGGCGGAGTTGACGTAGCTCTTAAGCCCGCGTCTTTATCCAGCCCGGCGCGAATCGTCACCGCGGCTTTAGCAAACGGCGGACCGCATGTCAGAACTTTTGATGCGCTCGGCAACGCGGAAGCGTCTTTCTTCGCCTATGACGATAATTTCAGGGGCGGCGTAAAAATAGCCGTGGCTAATGTTAATCAGGCGACCGGCGCTTTCAACATTATAACGGTCCCGGCCAGCAAGGGCGGTCCGGATATCCGGCTGTTTTCTTCATTGGGAACACTGACAAACAGCTTTAAAGCTTTTGAGCCGTGGTGGCGCGGAGGCTATGAAGTTGAGGCAACTGATAACGGTTCAATTTATATTTCCGCGAATGGCCGCCGCGCTTCAATTAGGATAGCAGGCTCATCGGCAAATTATAATTATAACCCTGATGATTTTAATCCGAATTTTTTTAATCCTGATATTGGTTCCACAACCAGACGTTGGTGGAGAAGGGGAGATTAGATATTGTTGCCAATGAAAGGCGTGCCTGTTTTTTCTCCTACGCCTTCGGTTTCGGCGGACAAGTAAGAAAGAAGTTTGTAGTCGCCCCCTCCCGACCGCAAGACTTATCCGAATTTTTTTTAAAATTAGTTCGTATTTCTTTATATAATCGAGAGCCAAAAAAAGAATTACGTAATAAATTACGTAATTCTTTTTTTATCGGATTATTATCCGATATTGTAAAATAGCGCAAGGCGTAGTAAGATATTAATATATTATATGGATAAAATATCAAAAAAGTTTGATTATAGATTGGAAAAAATAATAGAATGTCCTATAAATTACAAAAACAATATAGATACAAAGGATATGATTATTCGCAGGACGGTTTTTATTTTGTAACGATTTGTTGCAAAAATCGGGAAATGTTTTTTGGTGATGTAAAAAATAAAATAATACAACTATCAGAAATCGGAAAAATCGCGGAAAAATTTTGGTTAGAAATCCCCGACCATTTTTCATTTATAAAATTAGATAAATTTATAATAATGCCGAATCATGTTCATGGAATTATTGAAATTGATAATTGTAGGAACGCGCCCCGGCGCGTTCCTGTGAACAACGCGCCCGTTGAAATGAACGCGCCCCGGCGCGTTCCTACGGGGATACAACCATTGGTGAAAAATTCATTATCGTCTATTATTAATTATTTTAAAGGCAATACCAAAAGATTTTGCAATAAAAATAATTTAGAATATGTTGCCTGGCAGCCGCGGTTTCATGACAGGATTATACGAAATAATGATGAATTAAATAGAATTAGACAATACATTATAGATAATCCGTTAAAATGGGAATTAGATAGAAATAATCCGGATGATTTGTATATGTGATCGCAATAATGATATGGTTTTTTATTTATTTAATTACGTAATAAATTACGTAATTCTTTTTGTTTTTAGGGTAGATTGGTTTGAATCTTGTATCTCAAAAACACCTATTTTTATGGGGGTTTTTTGTTTATCCAAAATAGATTATAATTTAAGTGTATGAAATTACAATTAGCAAAATTAATTCCAGCCGGTAGCGTAGTTTTGGGGGTTACAACTTTAATCTCATATTTTCTGGGTTTGATTCGCGATCACTATTTTGCTCAAATCTTTGGCGCTACCAGGGTTTTAGACGCGTATAACGCCGCTTTTTTAATTCCTGATTTATTATTTAATATTTTAGTGGCGAGCGGAATTGCCGCGGCTTTTATCCCGATTTTAACCGAGCTTTTGAAGTTTGATGCCAGGCGGTCTTTAAAATACGCGAACTCAGTTATTACCGCCGCCATTGGATCAATGATTATTACGGCGGTAATTATTGTTGTTTTTGCCGGCCCGATTAGCGCTTTGGTCGCTCCGGGGTTTAATCCGGCGGATCGCGCGCTGGTGGCTAAAATTCTTCGCCTTTTGGCTTTATCGCCCATATTTTTTGGAGCCTCAAACGCCATTGGCGCCATGCTGGTGACTAAGCGGCGCTTTCTTTTTTACGGTTTGTCTCCGGTTTTGTATAATTTAGGGATTATCGGCGGCGCAATTTTTCTCGCGCCGTATTTTGGGATTATGGGCGTGGCCCTGGGTACTGTCAGCGGCGCGTTTTTACATTTTGCCATCAGATTTTTCGACGCGCGCCGGTCCGGTTTTATTTTTAATTTTAATTATTCTTTTAAAACCGCCGAGTTTAAACAAACTCTTAAATTAATGCTGCCGAAAATGATTGGACATCCGGTTGAGCTGGCTACCTTTTGGGCGTTTACAGCCATTAGCTCTACTTTAATCCCCGGTTCGGTGGCGGTTATGAGTTTTGCCCGGAATTTTGAAAGCGTCCCGGTTAGTTTAATCGGCATCACTATTGCTACGACTACTTTTCCGATTCTGGCGATGGCGATTGTTGATCGTTCGGTTGAACGTTTCCGTAAAATTTTAAAAAATTCTTTTTTGTTGGTATTTTTTACCAGTATTGCCGCCGCGCTGGTTACTTTTTGGATAAAAGAACCTTTAATTCGGATTGCTTTGGGGGGCGGAGCGTTTCAGGCAAGCGATATTGCCAGAACCGCGGAGACTTTAGGGGTGTTTGCTTTAGCCATACCGGCTGAAGCCTCAATCCAGCTTTTAGCGCGCGCATTTTATGCAACAAAAAACACGATCATTCCGGTCGCGTTAAGTATTGTTGGATTTATTATTTCGGTCGGCGGCGCTTATTTGTTAGTTCCGCGCTACGAGATTTTAGCTTTGCCTTTAGGATTTTTTATCGGCAGCGCGGTGGAATTAATTTTGCTGGCCTTTTTAATTTCTGTCCGGACCAGGCATTTATTTAGCAATATTTCTGAAAACAAACAATCACTGCTGGAGGAAGCTTAGTTCGGATAAATAATTATAATGGCTTTGCGGCCGGTAGGAATATGTTTTTCTAATTCCAGGGTAGTTAATTCTCCGCCGCCAAAAGGCGCGTCATGGATAGCGTTATATAAAACATCGGCGTTATAAACATAATTATAGCCTCTTTTTGTGCCGACATCATTGGTGATAAAGTTTCCGTCTTTGGTGATGCCCTTAATTACAAGCATATGATAAATCGGTCCGGGCTGGCGATAAAACGGATTGTTGATGGCGCGGCCGGCCAAGGGCACGATGACCGGCCGTCCCGCAATTATGTGAGTTTTAATATCTTCCAAGGAAATATCATAATCAACATCAACCCGATTATAGCCGAAATAGTCTCTTATCAACCGGCTGGTTTCTTCGGCGGTTGTGTGTTCGTAATAACCAAAGGTTGTATTTTCCCAATCAACTATTTTAAGAATTTCTTGTTTGGCGGTTTCCGGAGTAAGCCCCTTGTTTTTGTAAAAGTAGTCGACTAAAAGAGCCGAGGTTTCTTCACAGGCTTCTCCGTATGGCGCGCTCCAATCCCCGTATGGCGCCTGGGCGGAAAAGGGCACGGCTAAATTGATGCCGTTAAATCCGGCCGGGATAGCGGGAGCGGGGATTGGGTCGGCGGGAGCGGGGGGCTCGGTTGGGGCGGGAAGAGCGGGCGAATCATTGGGGGTGATAGCGGCGGGTGAAGTGGAAACATTTTGAATCGGAGACGGCGGGGCATATTTAATCTCTGGCGGCAATTGGCCTTTTTTCAATTCTAAAATAAGGCCCGAGATGTTATCCTGGAAATAAAAAGCTGAAGCCCCGGTAATTATTAATACCCCCGCGATTATTAATATTTTTTTCATATTACTTATTATAACCAAGTCATATTATTTATTATACTATATTTATAAATATTTGTATAATCTTTTAAGGACATGCTTTCTCCTTGTTTTATTCCGCTGGCCCATAGCTATTTCTATTGTGAGACTGAAAATGTATTTCCCCCCAGCCGCTATAAATGCTATAATTTAATTATCATTCAATCTTAATTATTTAACTTTATCCAGTTTTATGAAAACAAGAATTTTTGCTTTTTTATTTTTCTTGGCTAATATTTAATTTATGGAAAATGAACAAATTGAGCAATCTGCTCCAAAGAGAAAAAAATCATCAAAATTTAAGCTTATTTTGATTCTAGTTCTACTGGCTCTTGTATTGGGCGCTGGAGCATATGGTTATTTTTGGATTCGCTCAACGCAAAAAGCGCGTACCGAGGCGCAGAGCGTAATTAAAGACGCGGAACAATACAATTTGCTAAAAGAAAAAATTCAATCGGAAAAAAGCCGTTGTGAGAATTTTATTTCCCAAAAAGAGGGAGACTTCGGCAGTTTTGAGTATTGCCAGAAATATATTGATTGGGCAGATGCTTTATAAGGCCTGAATAATTTTCCCGCGGCGTCAGAGTCTCCGCCCGCCCTGCTTGCCCTGAGCTTGTCGAAGGGAGCAAAGCCGAAGGGGAACGCAGTGGAGGGACTCTGACGGTTGACTAATAAATAAGAGTTTATAATTAATTTAAAAGCCATGGAAATTTCAATTTTTTTGGCCAGATTTTTAGGCGGTTTCTTCTTAATTTTCGGCTTGCTTTTTATAATAACAAAGCAATTAGGCAAAACCATAGAGATGACCGCAGACAAGGCCTTTGTTATCTCTACCGGCTACATCTCCCTGCTCATGGGATTAGCCGTTGTGGTTTTGCATAATATTTGGGTTCTTGACTGGAGAATCGCTATTACTATTTTGGGCTGGTCAACGCTAATTAAGGGAGTTATGAAAATCGGCTGGCCGGAATTTATCAATCAGCAGGCGCAAAGATTTAAAAGCCACCAAATACTTGAAGCCATTATGTTGCTTATTTTGGGCGGTTGGCTGTTGTGGGTGAGTTTTTAGACATAATTTGAATAAAAATATATAATTAAAAAACAAGTCGTTGAATTATTAATATTAAACAAAAAACTATGAAAAAATTTTGTCAGGCATGCGGAATGCCACTAACAAAGAAAGAAGATTTTGCCGGCGGCGACGAGAATTCTAATTTCTGCCGCTTTTGCGTTAACACAGACGGCAACGTTAAATCTTGCGAAGAAATTTTTGAGGGCGGGGCGCAATATTTTATGAGCCAAATTGGAGGCGACCGCAAGGTTGCGGAAAAAATAACAAGGAAAAATATGAGCGGTCAGCCTTATTGGCAGGATAAAAATTGCGAAATCCTTCAGGGCGAAATGGCTACCGACGAGGAGTTCGCCGAGGTTTTAAAGAAATTAAGTAATGGATAAACTTATGAATTACAAACGCCTAATAATTTCCCTGGCCCTGCCGCAATTGGCTGGGCTGGTCGGTTCGTTTTTTACCGCGCCGGCTATTCCCGGCTGGTATGCCTCGCTGGAGAAACCGGGTTTTAGCCCGCCTAATTGGCTGTTTGGCCCGGCCTGGATTACACTTTATGTCTTAATGGGGATTAGCATCTATTTAATCTGGTCAAAGCTTGAGCCGGGCTCATTTTGGTCTTGGCTGCGGGAAATTTTTTCCGGGCGGGAAAGAAAAATAAAAATCGCTTTTTGGCTTTTCTGGCTGCACTTGTTTTTTAACGCCAGCTGGTCAATCATATTTTTTGGACTGCAAAATCCTGGTTTGGCTTTTATAAATATCATCATCATTTGGTTTCTGATAATCGTCTTGATGGTTAGATTTTGGAAAATCAACCGCTGGGCAAGCTATCTTTTGCTTCCTTATTTTTTATGGGTGAGTTTTGCCGGTGCGCTTAATTACTTTATTTGGTATTTGAATTAACCGGCTTGCAGGCTGTCCTGCGGCCAGGAGCAAAAGAATTACGTAATTAAATACGTAATTTTTAATTACAGAGTTAACTCTGTAATTAACAAAATTGTAAAACAAACAACCGGGCGGATGACCGGTAATCTGATATAAACTCGTATAACCGGCATCTAAGTTATTTGCATTATGAAACCGAGAGGATTTTTGCTTACATTAGAATCGGGACGGCGGGACTCTGACGGTTAGCCGCTCCGTACCTCCCCGTAATTCAGCCCGGAACCAGAATGCAGGATTTTTGTTATTGTATAAAGAATGTGTTATAATATAACAAGAGCTGTGGAAAAAATTTTATTTTATAAAATATTGTTTTTTTAATATAAAATAAACATTTTTCAAAGGTCGAAATAATTTTAAAAATATTTTCGCCCCAGGCGGATTCGCCTCGGGCAAAAAAGGAGGAATATGAAAAATAGCAAATCTAAAAGCGAGACTAAAAAATCCAAAAAACTCGCCTTGCATTTTATGAAGACGCTGGTGGATGTTGCCAGAGAATCCTTCTTAATTCTTGATTCTGATCTGCGGGTAATTTCAGGAAACCCGACTTTTTACCAGACCTTTCGGGTTTCAGCGGAGAAAACGGAGGGTTTTTTTATTTATGAACTGGGAAATGGCCAGTGGGATATCCCTCAACTAAGGAGCTTGCTGGAAAAAATTTTGCCGGAGAAAAAAACAGTAAAAGATTATGAGGTTAGGCATGTTTTTGAAAAAATCGGGGAAAAAACAATGTTGCTTAATGCGAAACAAATAGACGCGGTCCAATTGATAATACTTGCCATAGAAGATATTACGGTGAGAAAGAACCTTGAGAAAGAAATGTCCGGTTATACTAAAAAGCTTGAAGCCAAGGTGAAAAGCCGAACCAAAGATCTGGCGGAGAACCTAAGACAAGTGGAATCGTTAAATAAAACCATGGTGGGAAGAGAAATAAAGATGATGGAACTTAAAAAGGAAATCAGGAATTTGAAGAAACGGGTTAAAAACGGCCGGTCCGTTGGCAGGACAGGCAACGGCAAGAATGGAAACGGGAAAAACGGCCGGTCCGTTGGCAGGACAGGCAACGGCAAGAATGGAAACGGGAAAAACGGCCGGTCCGTTGGCAAGGCGGGCAAGGGTAATCATAAAATCGCGCGCTAATATATCAATCAAGGCGTAAATATATGAAAATTGGCCAGAAATTGTGGACAAAAGAAAAGGGCTGGGCGGACGTGATTCCGCAGGCATTTTCTATCCAGCCCCAGCTTGTTCTCGCCTTCGGCAAGAGGCAGCTCATGGAGGACAAAAAATATTTTAAAGAAATCCGTTCGTTCTATCCCGATTCCCATATTATTGAATGCTCTACTGCCGGGGAAATTTTAGCTGACCGGGTGCGCGACGATTCCATCGCCGTCACCGCTGTTTTATTTGAAGAAACCAAAGTGCATTTTGTTGAGGCCGATATCGCGGCCGCCGAAGAAAGCGCCGCCGTCGGCAAAAAACTTGCGGACGCGCTCCCGAAAGAAAAATTAATTCATGCTCTGGTGTTCTCCGACGGCCTGCGGGTAAACGGTACGGCCTTAGTGCAAGGACTGAATGAGCATTTACCGCCGGCAGTGTCAGTGACCGGCGGACTGGTGGGCGACGGCGCCCTCTTTAAAAAAACCGTGGTCGGCTTGGATAAGGCGGCCCAAGAGGGGAAGGTTGTTCTGGTGGGATTTTCAGGCGCCAGGCTCAAAATCGGCCATGGATCCATGGGCGGATGGAACGCCTTCGGAATTGAACGCGTGATTACGAAATCAAAAGGCAATGTGCTCTACGAGCTTGACGGGAAACCGGCGCTCCAGCTTTATAAAACCTATCTGGGCGGCAAGGCGAAAGGGCTGCCGAGTACAGGTCTCCTGTTTCCTCTTCGTTTGCATATTGACCATAACAGTAACATTGAAGTGGTAAGAACAATCCTGGGAGTCAATGAATCTGACCAAAGCATGACCTTTGCCGGCGATATGCCGATGGGCGCCCGCGTGACGCTCATGAAAGCGAATTTTGAACGCTTAATTGACGGCGCGATTGGGGCGGGCAAGATGAGCGTTGCTCATTTGGGCGGGAAAAACCCTGATCTGGCCATACTTATTAGCTGCGTTGGCCGGAAGCTGGTTTTAAAAGAACGGACCGAAGAAGAAGTTGAAGCGGTGCGCTCGGCAATCGGCGCCAAGTCCGCCATTATTGGTTTTTACTCCTACGGGGAATTATGTCCCTCGTCTGCCAGGGAAAAACAATGCCAGCTCCATAACCAAACAATGACTATTACCACTTTCCGCGAGGATTAAAAATAGACCTACTGCATAATAAATTTAGGCTATGCATCGCATACTTGAAAGGCAAATTAAACGTTACCTGGGCGAGCGCGTCACGATCTCACCGGCATGGAGAGCCTTTTTTGAATCGGTAAGCAGGACTTATACGGATTTTGATGAAGATCGGGCGCTTTTGGACCGTTCATTTGATCTAAGTTCAAAAGAATTTTTGGAAAATAATCGTCGTCTTGAAGAGATCAGGATAAAAGTTGCAAAGCAGGCGCAAAATCTTGCGCTTCAAGTTGCCAAGCGCACCAAAGATTTAAATGAGCGAATTGCGGAGCTTGAAGATGTCCGTAGGGCCATGACCAACCTTCTTGAGGATTTTGAAGAGGAGCAGAAGGCGCTGGCCGCGGCCAAAGCCAAAGACGAGGCAATGCTGGCCAGCATCGGTGACGGGATTATTGCCACCGACCGGGAAGGACGGGTTATTCAGATGAATCGCGCGGCCGAAGGGTTGTTAGGGTGGAAAAATATTGATTTTGTCGGAAAAAAAATATCTACAATGCTTTATATTTATGATAATAAAGGCCGGGCATTGCCGCTGAAAGAACGACCAATCCAAATTGCATTGGCAACCGGAAGAACAACAACAACAACCACGGCCACCACGGCCACCACTGTGTACTTTTATAAAAGAAAAGACGGAACCAGGTTTCCGGTCGCAATTACCGTAACCCCGGTATTATTAGATAAGGTTATTGTGGGCACGATCGAGGTATTTCGCGATATTACCAGAGAAAGAGAGGTTGAAAAATTGCGAATTGATTTTTTGTCGCTCGCGTCTCATCAATTACGGACTCCTCTGTCAGGAACCAAGTGGCTGATTGAGACGATTCAGAGGGGAATAACCGGCGAATTAAATCCTAAGCAGAAAAAATATCTCAACAGCATTTATCAAATTAATGAACGGATGATAAAATTGGTTTCCGATATGCTGAACGTGCTGATATTAGAAAGCGGCGTCGCTGTGATAAAAAAACAAAAAGTTTCAGCAATTGAGTTATGTAAAGAGCTGTTTTTGATAATGGAGCCGGCGGCGCGAAATAAAGGAATAACGCTTCGCAGCGCGCTCAAAAAGCATAAATTGCTTTGGCTGGAAACGGATCCGCAAATATTGCGAAGCATTTTAGAATGTTTTATTTCTAATGCCATCAGCTACTCTAAAAACGGGCAGGAAGTGGTTTTAGACGCAAAAGAAGAGTCCAACATTGTAGTATTTTCCGTAAAAGACAGCGGCATCGGCATTCCCAAAGAAGAACAGTCGAAAATTCTTGAGAGATTTTACCGCGCCGCCAACGCCAAAGAATTCAAGCCGGACGGGACCGGACTCGGCCTTTATATCGCCTCCATGCTTGCCCAAAAACTCGCCGGAAAAATTTTTTTTAAATCTGAAGAAGGCAAGGGTTCCGTTTTCTATGTACAAATGCTGAAGAAACTTTATTCTAATAATAATTAAATAAAATTAAAATTATGAACCGTATATTAATTGTTGAAGATGAAGAATTTTTAGTACGGGCGCTCAAAGATAATCTTGAGGCGGAGGGTTATACTATTGATATGGCCGCGAATGGAGACGAAGCCATTGAACGCATTCGCGGCCATCGCCCCAATCTTATTCTCCTTGATCTCCTCATGCCCAAGCACGATGGGTTTTATGTGCTTGAAGAAGTAAAGAAGAATTCCGAATGGAAACTGATTCCCGTCATTGTGCTCTCAAATCTGGGCGGCGACGCGGAAATTAAGCGGGCGCTGGCAATGGGCGCTGATGATTATTTCGTAAAATCCCAGCACCCGATTCAAGAGGTAATTGAAAAAGTGCAGGATTATCTTGAGGGCAGGCAGGCGGCTAAACGCCATCTTTAACGGCTAAAAAAATGAAGTTTCGATCCATATCTTTATTATTAATTTTAGCACTGGTTCTTTTTTTGTTTCCAATTGTCGCAATAGTTGACAAGCCAGTCAATGCAGCTACATTACCCGCGCAATGTCCGGGAGTAATAGATGATTATAATGTTATTTTAGGCGGTTCCGGCAGTCAAACACTGGATGGAACCGCAGGGAAGGATTTTATTGACGGTGGCGGCGGAGACGATACAATTAATGGAAATGGCGGTGATGACTGTATTGACGGTGGCGGCGGAGACGACATAATTATAACCACCTCTGGTAACGACGTTATTTTAGGTGGCGGCGGCGCTAACACTATTAACGCGGGCGATGGCAATAACACGATTATTAGCGGTAATGGAAAGGATACCATCACCACAACTGGTAGTGGAACAAATTCTATTGATGCTGGCGGCGGCACAAATATTATTACGACTGGTGACGGCGCAGATACGATTACGAGCGGAAACGGTAGCGATACTATTAATTCTGGTGGCGGTAATGATATTATTACTACGGGTGGGGGAACTAATATCGTAAATGCTGGAGCTGGCAATGATACGGTTAATGCGGATGGAAGCAATAATGATACAATTCATGGAGATGATGGCGACGATACGATTAATGATACGGGTGGCGGAACTGACACATTGTACGGAGATGACGGCAATGATACTATTACCTTTACCGGTAGCGGTAACGACAGCGCGTTTGGCGGATCTGGCGATGATACGATTACCGAAAGCCCTATTAAAGGAGGGACTGATAGCGCAGATGGCGGCACAGGTTGTGATACAGTTTCTGTAGATGGGGCATCCGTGCCAGATTCTGATTGTGCGACCATTGACGTAACCGCGCCGGCTGTAATTCCCGACCTTGCCACTTCCAATCCGACTACTTCTTCAATCACTCTTTCTTGGACAGCGCCCGGGGATGATGCTGATTCCGGCACGGCCACTGTTTACGATATTCGTTATCGTACGAACAATATTAATAATGAAAGCAAGTGGAATTCCGCTACTCAAGCAACCGGAGAGCCAAGTCCATCTGTTGCCGGTACAAGCGAAACAATGATTGTTTCTGGTTTGTCCGCAGATACAACCTATTATTTTGCCATTAAAACAAGCGATGAAGTGCCCAATGAATCCGACCTTTCAAATGTGGTAAGCGAAACAACTCAAACTTCCTCTGACACCACCGCCCCGGCCGCGGTGGCTGATTTGGCCGCCTCCGGCCCCTCAAATTCAGCTATTACTCTTTCCTGGACAGCGCCCGGCGATGACGGGAGTTCGGGGACAGCGAGTTTTTATGACATCAGGTATTCAACTAATAATATTACCGCGGGTAACTGGTCATCAGCGACTCAAGCCACAGGCGAGCCAACTCCATCAATAGCCGGTTCAAGCGAAACAATGATTGTTTCTGGTTTGTCCGCAGATACAACCTATTATTTTGCCATTAAAACAAGCGATGAAGTGCCCAATGAATCCGACCTTTCAAATGTGGTAAGCGAAACAACTCAAACTTCCTCTGACACCACCGCCCCGGCCGCGGTGGCTGATTTAGCCGCTTCCAGTCCCTCAAATTCAGCTATTACCCTTACCTGGACAGCGCCCGGCGATGATGGGAGTTCGGGGACAGCGAGCTCTTATGACATCAGGTATTCAACCGGCAGTATTACTGACGAAAATTGGTCGGAAGCCACGCAGGTTTCCGGAGAACCGGTCCCTTTGGCCGCCGGGACAGCGCAGTCAATGACAGTTATCGGGCTGGCGGCCGATACTACTTATTTTTTCGCCCTGAAAACCGCTGATGAAGTTCCCAATACAGCGGCCCTTTCCAATGTTCCGAGCTTGGCGACTTTAGCCGGATCTACCCCGGCGCCCAGCGGCGGCAGTAGCGGTAGCGTGAGACCGACCACGGTAACATTTTTGGGAAAAGCATTTCCCAACGCTACCATCCTCGTGGTTGATAAAGACGCAAGATTTGAGCAGGTGGTAAGCCAGAATATTGTCACCAATGAAGGGGGAGCATTTCGAGTTGATTTTGTCGGCATCATCCAGGTTAAGCACAGTTTTGGGCTGATTATCAAAGATAGCGAGGGCCGGCCCACGCAGACAAAATTTTTTAACATTGATACTCATGCCAATGACCTGGTGGTAAAAGATATCTTGGTGCCGCCGACCGTAGATTTTATCCAAGGGGTGGTTACCCGCGGACGCAAAGCGGTTATTATCGGCTATGCCGCCCCGGAAAATAATGTTAAAATAGAAGTAGGGGATATTCAGAAAGAAATCAAAGCGGAAAAAGACGGCTCATACAAAGCGGAAATTGATACTGGCGTGCTTGCATTCGGCCAGCACAAGGTACGCGTAAAACAAATTGATTTAAAAGAAAAAAAAGAAAGCGATTTTTCAGTAATGAAAACCTTGGTGGTCTCGCGTCTGGTTTCGCCCAGAACGGATTTGTCCGGCGATGGCCGTATGGATATTAAAGATTGGAGCATGTTTCTTTCCAGTTGGGGATCAAAAGATGAAAGCCGGAAAAAAATAATTGATTTTAACGATGACGGCAAAATAAATATTTCGGATTTTAGCATATTTATTCGCGCTGTAAAAAAATGAAATATTATTTTAAAATTATGAAATATCAATTTAAAATAATTATAGCATTATTGGCCGGAGTTATTGCTTGGGGTATTTTTTCTTCGGCGCAGGCCGCTACGCTGGTTTTGCTGCCCGTTAGTTTTGAAATTGGGGTTGGAGAAAAAATAACGGTTGAGTTTAGGGTTGATAGCGAAGGGGTAAGCTTTAATGCGGCCCAGGCAGTGGTTCGTTTCCCCAAAGATACGCTTGAGGTTGTCTCCGTGGACAAAACCGGCTCCGCGTTTAACTTTTGGCTTGAGGAGCCGAATTTTTCCAATACTGACGGGATTATATCATTTATTGGCGGTACGCCCTATGGTGTTTCCGGCGGATCAATTCAGATTTTGAAAGTGGTGTTTGTTGCCAAAGGAAGCGGCAGCGGCATTATCACTCTTGCTGACGCCGCCATTACCGCTTCGGATGGAAGCGGGACAAATATTTTATCAAAAACAGTTGATGCCGCTTTTGCCGTTACAGCGGAAAAAGAAACGCCCTCAGCCCCCGAGGTGCCCGCAACCCCCGAGGCGCCCGCGGCTCCCGTGGTTCTTGCGCCGACGCAAATCGTTCGCACGCCGGTGCCCACCGGCAAATTGCCCCTCAAGCCGGTTTTGAAAGTCCCGCTTTATCCCGATGACATAGAGTGGTCTAATCTTACCAGCCAATTTAATGTAAGCTGGGATTTACCGGCCGATATTACCGGGGTAAGCACGGCGCTCAACCAGCAACCAGTTTTTTTACCAAGAAAATCAGAAGGTCTTTTTGATAATAAAGATTTTGCCGCGCTTTTGGATGGAGCGCAATATCTCCATGTTAGTTTTCGCAACAATATCGGCTGGGGACCGGCCGCGCATTATCGGCTGGCAATTGACACCCAGCCTCCGCTTGGTTTTGAGTTTGCCGTCGTTGAAGGCGAGGCAACTGATAATCCAGCCCCCACACTTCAATTTAAGACTAACGACGCTCTTTCCGGTCTGAAAGAGTATCAGCTAAGAATTGGCGATGGCGATCTGATAAAAATTCCCGCGGCAGAGTTTGCCGGGAGCTTTAAACTGCCCTTACAAGCGCCGGGGGAGAAGAGAGTGCTTGTCAGGGCCGTTGATCAGGCGGGGAATAGCATTGAAAACAGCATAGACATTGAAATTATTCCTATTGCCTCGCCGACCATTACGTTTGTGCCCAGAGAACTTTTTCCCGAAGATGAACAGGGTTTGGTGGTTAAAGGCACGGCCCTGCCCGGTGTCAACGTTTTAATTGAAGCGCACAGGTTATTATCGGGAGGAAAGGGAGAGGTCGTTGCGCAAGGGACTGCCCGGGCGGACGATCAAGGAAACTGGGATTTTAATTTTGGCCGGCAGCAGTTTAGAAATGGACGATATATTGTCACCGCCCAGAGCCAGGATGAACGGGGTGCGTTAAGTCTTGTGGTGGAATCCCCGGAGGTGCGGGTTAAAAACAAGCCGATTTTTCAGATTGGAAAATTTCAACTGGGAATGGGGGGTGTCTTGATATTTCTTCTTCTAATAATAGCCGGAGGATTCGGCGGCGGAGTCTGGTTTTATAAAAAGCGGCAGGGAAAACTGGCGCTGCGGCTTTTGGTTATTAAAACCGATTTGGATAAGGTTTTTAAAATTATTCAGGACGATGTTGAGAAACTACAGCAAGCCGCTGGAACCCCCACCGAAGCGGACGATGAATTTATAATAAAAAGACTGCGGGAAAATATCAAAAAAATGGAGGGGTATCTTAAAAAAGAAGTTGACAAAATTAGAAAATAAAAAATAAGGAATTATACCTATGAAAAAAATTTTAATTGTGGAAGATGATGATGTTTTGCTTTCAACTCTTACTGATAATCTTGCCCAGGCAGGATTTGAAATTATTAAAGCCAAAGACGGCGATGAGGGGCTGGCGGCGGCTTTCCGCGAGCACCCTGATTTAATACTGCTTGATATTCTCATGCCCAAGATGGACGGAATAACCATGCTTAAGAGAATGCGTGACGATGCCTGGGGGAAAGACGCGAAAGTCATCGTGCTTACCAATTTGAGTGATAAAGAAAAGGTGGCTGAAGTGATAGCCCAGGGATCGTACGAATATCTCGTGAAATCCGATTGGAACATTGAGGATGTGATCGCCAAAGTGCGCGCGACCATCGGGGCGTGACGCCTAAATCCGAATCCAGCTTTCACTTTTTGATTTGTAGCCGGTCTGCCAAAAAAATTGGGCTTTGTACAATAGACCCACTGCATAATAATTTTGCGACTGCAATTCCCAGATTTCGGTAAATTTCGTCAAAAAATTTTTTGCCAATATATCCATATTTCCTCAAAAATTTTTTTCAAAATTTTCTTAAAATCCGGGAATTTCGTTACGAAATTTATTATGCGGTAGGTCTAATTCCACCGGGCGGTATAAGCTGGATAAACTCCGCCAAGCAGGCGGCCCCGCCGTAAAGCCCACGGCTTGCTACGGGGCAAGCAAGCATAATTTTATTAAAAATCCGCTTGCGGATTTTTTCGAAAAAGGTTTTTATTTTGCCGGGTAATATGATTGATTTTTTAACATTTATCAAAAATTGCGTTAGAATGAATGCGAGGGAGATGTTTTATTTATTGATTCTAAAACCCAGGAAATAAAATGGACTTACCGGGCAGGCGCCGATCCGGGCCAGCCCGGTTTTTACGGTTTGCCGAGTTTTCCGCTGGTGGACAGGGAAGGAACGGTTTATTTCGGCTCGGTTGACGGCAAAATGTATGCGGTCAGCCAAGACGGAAAACTTTTATGGGCATACCAAACGGGTAAAAAAATTACCGAGGCCGCGCCCGCCTTCGGCGCGGAGGGCGTGCTTTATTTCACTTCCGAAGACGGCTATTTATATGCAATCGGGAATTAAATTGGCCGCTTGGTTTCCCGTTGCGCCCGAGCCTCCTGATCGGCCGCAGGCCGGGGAGGGACCCTGAAGGTTAAGCGCGCAACCGCCAGAGTCCTCTGTTGAGAGACCTGGATGCATTTTAACCCCGGGGCAGCGGGGAAAATCGCTGGTATATAAGCCAGTGATTTTATTTTTGTCTTTATAAAATCAAGGAAAAACCAATGAATTTTTTTTGGCCGGCGAGGCGTATTAGTTGATGCGGGCAAAACAGGCAAATATCCAGGATCCAAAGGCCGACCTGGGAAAATTAATATAATTATTTACTAATCGGAGTGGTGACAAAGCGTTTTTCGTAGCCATTTCCTTAAAGAATAATATGAAGATTACAAAAAAAGGCGCGGTTTTGCTGGGTGTCCTTGGTTTGGTTATCGGCATAGCGGGGACGGCGGCTTTGCAATCCTACGCCGCCACCGACAGCCAGGCAACTTCTACCGCTACCGCCGATATGTCAGCGGCCCGGTCTAAGCAAGGGGGCCATGCTCCGCTCGGGGGCGACGGCAACGTCACCGCCATCAACGGCAACCTGATCACGATGCAGGAAGAAGCCGATGAGGGCGGCGGCCTGTACACCGTTGACGCCGGCAGCGCCGCCATAACGAATAATGGCGCGGCCGCGGGCATCGCGGACATCAAAGTGGGCGACAAAATATTCGTCCAGGGAACGGTCAACGGCAATAACGTAGCTGCGACCGCGATTTCTCTGGGTTGTCCGGGGGGACACGGCTATCGCAAATAAAATTTCCGCACGATAGAATCCCGTTCTCCCTAAGCCCATTGCCGGCAGAAAAACCGCCCGGCCAAAAACAGATTCGTCTGGCAACGGACGAATCTGTTGGTTTTTCCGGCGCCATCAATTTGCGCCTGTACGGGATATTAGAACTTTTGGACAAAAAGTGATATAATGGAATTATAAACAGGACTTACGCGTTGGGTTTATTTTTTCTTTAAAAATTTATCCCCGGCGGTGTAAATCCGACAGAAATATAATCCGAATGTTCCGAATTAGTATCCGAATGCTCCGAATATTTTTTTGAGACATTCAGAGCATTCGGATATAATTTGTAGATTCGGATTATACATTAATCTAAAACCAGATTATCCGCCGGAACGATAATTTTAAACATTCGCTTTTAAACGCGCAGGTCCTGATAAAGTTAACTTATTTAACCAAATTATATGGAAGAGCCAAAGACAGAATCCAATGGACAAAAAAATTCCGACCAAGAGGGGAGTCAGCGGGAACTGCTGGAGAAAATATACCGGTCCACCGAAAAAACCAGGAAGTATTTTATGTGGACGCTGATAATTTCTTTGGTGGTTTTCGTTATTCCCCTGATTATTCTGCTTTTCGTCTTGCCTTCTTTTATCGGCACGATGACGGCGGGTCTGGGAGGGTTTTGATTTGAGGAGAGCGCTATCGCCAGAGTGACAAAATGGACATTATTTTATGATTTCATTAAAAAATCCAAAATAAAAACAGTCCCGAGAAATCGGGACCGTTTTTATTTTATAAAAAAGTTATTAAGCTTTTTTAACTTTGACCGCGGCGTTGCCTTTTTCCGTTTTTTCAACTTCAAAAGTCACTGCATCGCCTTCTCTCAGCTGATTAAATTCAACGCCTTCCAGATTGTTGGCGTGAAAGAATAAATCATTATCGCCTTCCTGGGCGATGAAGCCGAAATTTTTGTCAGTCAGCTTTTTAATGGTTCCTTGCATACTAAATGTAAAGATAAAGTTTTTAAGTAAATATTAAGAGGTAGAAATTCGACTTTATCTCTACGTTTCTCTAATATTCGTCACCTTGTTCTAAAGGCGGTTAGTAATGAAACTAACGATTTAACGTTAGCACAGAAATTCTTTTTTGTAAAGATTTGAATTTTAGGGTCTATTTTGAAACAAAAGAAAAAGAGGCAAGGATCTCTTTTTCTGTCTTCGCCCGGCGGCCCGACAACGAAAATTTCCTCTTTCCAGGAAATTTTTCGACTGCGCTGTGATTCTAGCGCCCCCTCCTCATTTCCGGGGGATTGTCGCGCCGGTTCTCTCGCAGAAGCGGCGGGGCCTTTCTTCCTCACTTCCGGGGGATGATTGCGCCGGTTCAACATGAACGGCGGCCCCACTACCCCACTATCCGAGGAGTTTCTCTCACGGCTCCGCCCGCATTGCCCAGCTTTCAAATCGGCCGCCAAAACGTGCCACCGTGAAAAAGACGGCCGAAGAGCTGGTTAATAAATTGATCCTTGCCTCGTATACATAGTTAAGCAAAAACATAAAAAGCTGTCAAGAGCATGAGGGTTTTTTTGTTCCTTGTTGCATGTTGCAGGTTGTGTGTTACAGCCGCATATTCCTTGTTGCCTGTTCCACGTTACACGTTATGCGCTTGATCGCTGTTTCGCGTTCCCTGTTATGCGCTTAATCGCTTGCTTTGCCGGGGAGATAATGGTAAAATTATGGACATGGATAGTCCAAAACAGGGATTATAATATAAACGAAGATGCGAATTATCTTATTAGTTTTTCAGCAAGCAACAAAGAATAAATATGAAAAAATACAAGAATGGCTTTACCCTGGTTGAAGTTTTAGCGGTTGTTGCCGTTATCGGCCTGATGGCCACTCTGGCCTTCGTATATTTGGGCGGTGCGACCGCGAAAGCGCGGGATGCGAAAAGAATGAATGACGTTAACCAAATCGGGCGCTTTTTAAGCTTTGGCTGCCTGTTGCCTGGCGCCGGGGCCGGGGAATATGATTTAAATGAGCTGATTGAGGAATACAGAATTAAGTATCCGCAATATGCCAATAGCATCCCGAAAAATGTTCGTGATCCCAAAACCGGCACGGATGCCGATTCTAATTATAAATACATAGTGACGGCGGGCAACCGCTGCGCGCTGTACGCCAATCTGGAAAACAGCGGCGCCGAGGTGAGCCTGCTCGGAATATCCGAGCCGACACCGGGCGGAGGCAAGGGAATTTTTCAGGCCGGGAGCACGGGCTGGAACGGCAGCGATAAATATTTTCAGGTTAGTAACTAGGCATTATTAATATTTGAAAATAAACCTATGAATTACAAACGTCTTATTATTTCCCTGGCTCTGCCGCAACTGGCCGGGCTGGTCGGTTCGTTTTTTACCGCACCCGCCATTTCAACCTGGTACGCGACTTTGCAAAAACCGGGTTTTAGCCCGCCCAACTGGATATTCGGTCCGGTTTGGATTATGCTTTATATTTTGATGGGGATTAGCATTTATCTGGTCTGGTCCGCCTACGCCCCGGCTTCGGCAGGGCAAAGCCGGGGGCTAAAAACAGCGTTTTGGCTGTTTTGGATTCATTTATTTTTTAATGCTGCCTGGTCGCTGGTATTTTTTGGCTGGCATAATCCCGGCCTGGCTTTTGTAAACATTATAATCATCTGGCTTTTAATTGTTGTCCTGATGGTTCAATTTTGGAAAATAAACAGGTGGTCAACTTATCTGTTTATCCCTTATTTTTTCTGGGTCAGTTTCGCCGGCGTGCTTAATTATTTTATTTGGCGCCTGAATGCATTATAAAAAAATTATAATTATCATTGCAATTTTGTTGGCGGCCGTAATCGCAGCCTTGCTTTTACGCGGGGATGATAAAGATATTTGGATGTGCGTAGACGGGCAGTGGGTCCGGCACGGCCATCCCAGCGCCTCCCGGCCCGCTGAACCGTGCGGAGAACCGACTGCCTGCGCCCGGGATGCTAAGCTTTGCGCCGACGGCTCTTACGTTTCCCGCATTCCGCCTGTCTGCGATTTTGCGCTTTGTCCGCAAGAGGATTTAATTCAGGTTGAAAATCCGGGAGCAAATGAGGTGATTACCAGCCCTTTGTTTATCAGGGGCAAAGCCCGCGGTTTTTGGTTTTTTGAGGCCAGTTTTCCGATTAAACTTTATGATGATAAGGGGCGGCTTTTGGCAACCGGCATCGCCCAGGCTCAAAGCGACTGGATGACCGATGATTTCGTTTTGTTTTCAGCCGAACTGGAATTTAAATCTCCGGATACGGAAAAAGGCACGCTGGTTTTGGAAAAAGACAACCCGTCGGGCCTGCCGGAAAATGCCGATGAATTAAGAATGCCGGTTGTGTTTGCCCGGGCAGCCAGGAAGATAGACCTTTATTATTATAATTCCGAATTAGATAAAGATGTTGCCGGGAATATTAAATGCAGTCGTGCCGGTTTGGTGGCCGTGCCCAGAGAAATTGAAGTGACCGAAACTCCGATTCAGGATGCCATTGAACTTTTGCTTGCCGGCCGGCTGACGGCAGAAGAAAAAAGCCGGGGGATTAGCACCGAATATCCGCTGGCGGGTTTTTCCTTGCAGAGCGCGTCTTTAGACAACGGAGTTTTAACGCTTGAATTTAATGATCCGAATAACCGGACCAGCGGCGGCTCCTGCCGGGCGGGCATTCTCTGGCTTCAGGTTGAGGCGACCGCCAAACAGTTTCCGGAAGTCAAGGAGGTTCGTTTCCTGCCCGTAGGCATTTTTCAGCCCTAGGGGGCGGGGATGATTAAATTCGCGGCGCAAAATTTAGCAGTCCAATTGATATGTTTTTGGAAAGACATGAAAAAACAATCCACTTTTTCTTTTTGATCGGCCTCATATTAAAGGGCATAAACGGTTTGCTGGAAGCGGCGGGCGGCGTTGCCCTGCTGTTTATATCCAAGGCCAACATCGGCTTGTTGGCAAATTTGGTGACCAGCAATGAATTAGCCGAAGATCCGCATGACGTGATAGCGAATTATTTACTGAAAGTCGCGGCTGATTTTTCGTTGGACGCGCGGATATTCAGTTCCGTTTATTTGCTGGCGCACGGTCTGGTGAAAATTTTTCTGGTGGGGGCGTTGCTTAAGAAAAAGCTTTGGGCTTATCCGCTCGCAATGATAGTTTTTATCCTGTTTATCATCTACCAGCTTTATAGATACGGCCATACCGGCTCTGTTTTATTGCTGTTGCTGTCCGGATTTGATTTTATTTTGATTATTTTAACCTGGCTGGAATACCGCTTTCTGAAAGCAAGGGCTGGTTTGCGCGAGGCATAAATCATATTGCGGTTAAAATTAGGGTTCATCTCAAAAATAATTTTGAAAACAATATGGCAATAAAAAATAAAACCGTAATTATTACCGGCGCCGGCCGGGGCATAGGACAAGGGATAGCCCTGGCTTTTGCCCGGGAAAAATATAACGTGGTAGCGGGCGACATCAACTTGAAAGATTGCGAGCGGGTGGCGGCAGGGATAAAAAAGCTGGGTGCCGGCTGTTTGGCCGTCAAATGCGACGTGGCGAAAAAAGCCGAGGTTGAAAACCTGATGGCGCAGGCGGCCCGGCATTTCGGGCAACTTGATGTTTTAGTCAATAACGCCGGAATTTTTCCCTATACTCCCTTGGCCGAGATGACCGAGGCGGACTGGGATAAGGTCATGGACGTTAACCTGAAAAGCGTTTTTCTGTGTTCGCAGGCGGCTTTGAAGCTAATGCCGGCGGGCGGCAGAATAATCAGCATTTCTTCCATTGCTTCTTTGGTGGGTTTTGAAAACCTGGTTCATTATTGCGCTTCCAAAGGCGGAATAAACGGCTTTGTCCGGGCCCTGGCCCTGGAATTGGCCCCGAAGAAAATTACGGTCAACGCCGTAGCGCCCGGTGCGGTTGATACTCCCGGGGCGACAGCGGGCTCTACCGCGGAAGCGAAAAAGCAGACCGTCGCCGCCATTCCTTTGGGCAGATTCGGTTTGCCCGCGGACATAGCCAACGCGGTTTTATTCTTGGCTTCGGAAAAATCAGATTACATCACCGGCCAGGTAATCGTCGTGGACGGCGGCTGGATTTTAAGATAGGTTTAGGCAGGCGATTTTTTGGGAAATTTTACGCAAGCAATGAATAATGATATTATTTAATTATTAAGAGAAATAATATGTTTAAAGTCAAATTAAAGTTCCTTTGGAATTTTATTTTACATCTTTCCAAAAACAGGGGAGGGTTTGGTGTAGGCTGGTTTCTTTTAATTTGGGCAATGGTGATTTTTTTTATCGTATTTCTCATTCTGTTGATATTATATTTATACAAGAGCTATAGCCGAGGATATTGTTATTTAA
>CAYNBD010000006.1:3715-25557 GCA_964395755.1 uncultured Gammaproteobacteria bacterium | reverse complement strand
TAACACAAACATCAATCATTTCGTTGATTTAATTGCCTGGCAAAAAAATCATCAATTAATTTTAAAAATCTATAAAATCACCAAAAAATTCCCCAAAGAATAACTGTTTGTACTTATTAGTCAAATTAGGAGAGCGGCTATGTCAATCACCGCCAACATCGCCGAAGGTTATGGACGTTTTCATTTAAGGGATAGGGTACGTTTTATTTGCAAGCCAGAGGCTCCAGTATAGAATTACAAAACCATTTAATTCTAGCTCATGATTTGCATTACATTAATAACATAGAATTTGACGAGCTTAAAATAGACGCCTTTGAAGGTTATAAAATAATTTAAAATAATTTGCGGTTTAATTAAAAGTACAACTGCAAATAGCTAACTAATTTCTAATTCTGTCGTCTGTTTTCTGTTTACTGTTTACTAAATATATGAAAAACAATCAGAAAAGAAATAAGGTTGTGCCTTTGCTTTTGCTTATTTTGGACGGCTGGGGCATAGCCAAACCCAATAAGGGGAACGCGATTACTTTGGCCAAAACCCCGACTATGGACGGTTTGGCCAAAAAATATCCCGCCACCCGGCTTTGCGCCCACGGCCCTTGCGTCGGTTTGCGCCCGGGCCAGGACGGCAACAGCGAGGCCGGCCATATGAATATCGGCGCCGGCCGGGTAGTGGAGCAGGAAGCGGTGGAAATCAGCCGCAGTATTAGCAACGGCAGTTTTTTTAAGAATTCGGCCCTGGTGGAAGCCATCAGGCATGCCGAGAAAAATAATTCCAATCTGCATCTGATGGGGATGCTCTCCAACGGCATGAGCGCCCACAGCGACCCGGACCACCTTCTGGCCCTGCTGACTTTGGCCGCAAAAAATAAAATCAATAAAGTTTTTCTGCATTTATTTACCGACGGGCGCGATTCTCCCAAATATGCGGCTTCGGAATTGATAGATAGGGTTAAAAAATCTTTCCAAAACGGCGAGCAAATCGCTACCGTCATGGGCCGGTTTTACGCCATGGACCGCAAAAAAAAATGGGAACGCACTCGGCAGGCCTATGACGCCCTGGTGCTGGGTGAAGGGAAAAAAGCGGAAAGCGCTCAAGCCGCCATTACTGAAAGTTATAACCGGGAAGAGAGCGATGAATTTATTACCCCCTATATTATTACCGCTAAGGGCAAGCCGCTTCCCCGGATAGACAACAATGACAGCGTCATTTTTTTTAATTTAAGGTCGGATCGGGCGCGACAATTGGCCAAAGTTTTCGTCCAAAAAAATTTCAATGAGGACAACCCCGGTTCGTTTAAAAGAAAAAAAGTCTTAAAAAAATTGTTTTTCGTAGCCATGACTGACTTCGGACCGGATTTGGATTCAATCATCACCGCTTTTCCCAGCCCTGACCTCAAGGGCACCCTGCCGATGCTCCTGGGGGATTTAAGACAGCTTTATCTGGCCGAAACGGAAAAATACGCCCATGTCACTTATTTTTTTAACGGCGGTTACGCCGATAAGGTGGACGCGGAAGATTATTTAATGGTCGTTTCGCCCGACGTTAAATCTTATGACGAGACGCCGACAATGCGTTCGGGAAAGCTCATTGACATTGTTATTAGAAATTTGGCTGCCGGCCGGGACGGAGCCCCCAAATATGACGTTACGGTTTTAAATTTGGCCGCCCCCGATATGATCGGCCATACCGGCAATTTGCAAGCCGGCATTTCCTGCTGCCGGGGAGTCGATATGGAAGTAAAGAAGGTGGTCCGGGCTTATTTAAGACGCCGGGGAACGGTTTTAATTACGGCTGACCACGGCAATATTGAAGAAATGATCAATTTGAAAACCGGAGAAATTGATACCGAACATTCAACCAACCCGGTACCGTTTATCGTCGTTAATGATGTGCTAAAACATAAAATTAAATTAAAGAATAACGGCGTTTTAGGAGATATCGCATTAACGATTTTGGATTTATTAGGAAAAGAAAAGGCAAAAGAGATGACCGGCAAAAGCTTGATTAAAATTATACATAGCATATAACATACAAGTTTTGTAAATTATGGATAATAACAAAACATCAGGCCGGCCCAAACCGGTGGTGATGATAATATTGGACGGCTGGGGGATTGCCCAGCCTTACAGCGGCAATGCCATCAGCCAGGCGGATAAACCCCAGTTTGACGATTTGGTCGCCCGTTATCCGGCCATGACCTTAAGGGCCTCGGGAGAAGCGGTCGGCTTGCCCTGGGGGGAAGTCGGCAACAGCGAAGTCGGCCATCTTAATTTAGGGGCCGGCAGAATTATTTATCAGGATCTGCCTCTGATTAATAAAGCCATCAGCGATAACAGTTTTTATAAAAACGAAGCTTTGCTCAAAGTTGCCCAGCATGTCAAAGAAAACAAAAGCAGTTTGCATCTTTTGGGCCTGGTTTCCAACGGCGGCGTCCATGCCTCCATTGAACACTTGCAGGCCTTGATGGTTTTCGCCAAAGAACAGAATATCCATTCGCTGTTTCTCCATATTATTTTAGACGGCCGCGATACCACTTACAATAGCGGCATAAATTTTGTCAAAGAAGTACAGCGTTATATTGCCGAGTACGGTTTGGGAAAGATAGCAACCGTTTCCGGCCGCTTTTACGCCATGGACAGGGATAATCATTGGGACCGGATAGCTAAAGCTTATCTGGCCATTGCCAAGGGGGAGGGGAACCAAAGCGCTGATCCGCTCAAAAGTCTAGAAGACAGCTACAACAAAAAAATATATGATGAAGAATTCGTACCCACCGTTATTACCAAAGACGGAAAACCGATAGCCACAATCAGGACCGGCGACGGCGTGATATTTTTTAATTTCCGGGCGGATCGAGCCAGACAATTAACCAAGGCCCTTGTTCTGCCCGGATTTGACAAGTTCCCCGGCTGGCAATATTTTGACAATTTGTCCTTTGTATGTTTTACCGAGTATGAAAAACATTTGCCGGTAGAGGTGGCATTCCCCTCCGAGATTATAAAAAATACCTTGGGCGAAATAATTTCCAATGCCGGCCTCAAACAACTGCGCATCGCGGAAACGGAAAAATACGCCCATGTCACTTATTTTTTTAACGGCGGCCGGGAGGAAAAAAGCGCGGGCGAGGACCATGTTTTAATTCCTTCTCCCGCCGTGGCCAGCTATGATCTTAAACCGGAGATGTCAGCCCCGGAGATCACGGAAAAAATAATCAAATTCGTTAATGAAGATACCTACGATTTTATTCTGGTCAATTTCGCCAATGCCGACATGGTAGGACATACCGGCAACCTGCAGGCGGCCGTTAAAGCGGTTGAAACGCTTGATAAATGTTTAAAGAAAGTCCTGAATGCGGTTTTAGGCAAAGACGGTTTGATAATTATCACCGCCGATCACGGTAACGCCGAGGCGATGTTCAACATGCAAACCGGCGAGATAGAAAAAGAACATTCTGCCAATCCCGTACCCCTGATAATCGCCAGCCGGGAACTGGAAGGCAAAAAAATTGGCCTGAGCGAAGCTTCGGGAACTGATTTAAGCCTAGTCAAACCCCAGGGGGTCCTGGCTGACGTGGCGCCGACAATTATCAAAATTATGAAATTAAACCAACCCCCGGAAATGACCGGCCGGAGCTTGATTTAAGCCGGGGTTGACAAAAGGTTTTGAATGTTATAATTTAACTATGGCGGTTATTAAAATCCGCCAATAAATTAATAAACTTAATAGATAAATTTAAAATCACTCATACTCTTATAAATTTTTCCTTGTTCCCGTTTATTGACGGGGATTTTAAGAGTAGAGGATTAAAGGAAAATTATGGTTAATATCCCTACTATCGATGAGATGCTCAAGGCGGGCATGCATTTTGGGCATCGCAAAAGTAAATGGCATCCTAAAATGGAGCCTTTTATTTTTTCTGCCCGCAATAACATTTATATTTTTGACCTGGAAAAAACCAGGAAAATGTTAATCCAGGCCCTGGATTTTATCGAAAAACTATCCCGGGAAGGGAAAGTAATTTTATTGGTTGGCACCAAGAGTCAGGTTAAAGATACCCTCAAAAAGACGGCCGAAGAAGTAAGTGCCCCTTACGTGGTGGGCAAGTGGCTGGGGGGGTGTCTAACCAATTTTGCCATTATCAAAAAAAATATCAAAAAATACAAAGATTTGTCTGAAAAAAGAGCCACAGGCAAACTGGAAAAATACACCAAAAAAGAACGCCTTGAATTTGACCGCGAAATCGCCCGTCTGGAAACCAAGGTCGGGGGAATGGTCAATCTCAATAAACTGCCCGATGCTTTGTTTATTTGGGATATCAAGAAAGAAAAAACCGCTTTGGCGGAAGCCAAAAAGAAAAATATTCCCGTCATCGCGGTCTGCGACACCAATGTTGATCCGACTGACGTTAATTACGTTATCCCCGCCAATGATGACGCCACTAAAACCGTTAAATTGGTTCTTGGTCTCATAGCCACAGCGATTGAAGAAGGACGGAGTAAATACGAAAGTAACGAAAAGACACGAAGATAACGATAACACAACATTTGACATAACACCGATTGCAGATAAGCGGTTGACGACGGTTATAAAAAAAAGTATTTATCTGTGATCCGTGATTGATTTAACTGCACAATATGGAAAAAATAAAGGAACTAAGAAATAAAACCGGCGCCGGTATCAGTGATTGTAAAAAAGCTCTGGAAGAAGCCGGCGGTGATATTGAGCAAGCGGTTGAAATTTTAAGAAAGCAGGGGATAGCCAAAGCGGCTAAACGGGATGACCGGGCCGCCTGCGAAGGCGTTATTAAGGTAGCCGGCGACAACGAAGGCCGGGCAGGCTATATTGTGGAGATTAACTCCGAAACCGATTTTGTCGCCCGCAATGATAAATTTAAAGAATTTACCGCTAAAGTCGTGGCAGCCATCAAACGAAGAAAACCAGGTAATCTGGACGAATTGCTGGCAACCGCGCTGGAAGGAGAAAGAACCGTCAAGGAGGTTCTGGATAATTTAAGCGGGATCATCGGGGAAAAATTAACTATCAGCCGTTATGATATTTTGTCGTCTCCTGATGGTCTGGTTGAATTTTATTCACACGCCGGAGAGAAAATCGGGGTTTTAGTTTCAATTAACACCCAAAATAAAGAATTGGCCCATGATTTAGCCATGCAAATCGCGGCGGCTGATCCGAAATATATCAGCTCTGCAGATGTGCCGGCGGAAGAAACAGAAAAAGAAAAAAAAATTTACCATGCACAGCTTACCCAAGAAGGCAAGCCCGCGGCCATCGTGGAAAAAATTATCGCCGGCAAGCTGGAAAAATATCTGGCCGAAGTCTGTCTTTTGGAGCAGGAATATATCAAGGACGACAGCAAAAAAGTAAAAGATATTCTGGGGGACGCAAAAGTCTTAAAATTTATCAGGTATTCGCTGTAAAAAATAAGTAAAATAAGAATAAAAAGAAAGATAAGAACAAAAATTTGGGTCGTTCAACTATTTAACCATTCAACTACTCAACTACTTAACTGATTATGAAAATAGCACAAGTCAAATTCAGCCTCTGGGACAGAACTTATGATTTTGCTGCGGGAGATTTAGATTTAAAGCCGGGCGATCAGGTCATAGTTAAAACCGAACTGGGAACGGAAATCGGGCAAGTGGTTGGCTGGAAAGAATCTGCTGAAAATGATATTGACGAAGTGAGCGAAAATATTTCCCCCGAAAATGACAACAGTCAAAATAAAATCCAAAAGGAAATAAAACCGATTATCCGTAAAGCCAGCCCCATGGATTTGGAAAAAATTACCGGCCGGGAAGAAAAAGCCGAAGCCATCAAATACTGCCGGACCATGGTTGCCAAGCACGAACTGCCGATGAAGCTGGTTGACGTTAATTTTTCTTTTGACGGCTCGCGTCTTACTTTCGCTTTTATCGCCGATGGCCGGGTTGATTTCAGGGAATTGGTTAAAGATTTAACCCGGCATTTTAACCGGTCCATCCGTTTGCACCAAATCGGCATCAGGGACGAGGCCAAAATTATGGGCGACTACGGCCATTGCGGCCGCATATTGTGCTGTAAAAAATTTTTAAATAATTTAACTTCCATTACTTCGGAAATGGCGGAAAAACAGCAGGTGGTACACCGGGGGAGCGAGCGCATTTCCGGAATTTGCGGGCGTTTAATCTGCTGTTTGGCTTATGAAGAGGGAGCTTACGAGGAATTAGCCCAAAACATGCCGGCCATTGGCACCAAAGTTAACGTTGACGGCAAGCGGGGAGTCATTGTCGGCCACCACATCTTAAAACAATCAGTTGACGTTGAATTTCCCGGCGATAAGGGCGAGGGAAACACAATTGTGGAAGTGGATTTGAACCGCAGGAAGTGAAATACGAAAAAAATGAAAGGGTAACGTTTTAAAATAACACAAGAACACAGATAAAAGGTTAGTGGTTATCAGACAATTAGTGATTTATTTATGATCTGTGTAGGGAAATATTTGTGTGTCTATTGTCTGTTTTCTGTTTATTAATAGGGGTCCGCGGGCCCTCTTTTTTATTTTCTTAAATTTATGCTATAATGGTTAATGTTGATAAATATTAAAAATGAACAATATGAATATTGCCATTAACGGTTTTGGCCGTATCGGCCGGGCGGCTTTTAAAGCCTGGTTAGATTTAAAATCAAAAAATAAAATCGTCGCCATCAATGATTTAACCGATACCAAGGTTCTGGCCCATCTTTTGCGCTACGACAGCGTTTACGGCCGGTATAGCAAAGCTGTTTCCGCCCAGGCGGACAATTTAATCGTAGCCGGGAAAAAATATCCGGTATTGGCCGAAAAAGAGCCGGATAAATTGCCTTGGAAAAAATTGGGGGTGGACTTGGTGCTGGAATGCACCGGCCGGTTTACAACCAGGGAAGCGGCCGGGGCGCACCTGAAGGCCGGCGCCAAAAAAGTCATTATTTCAGCTCCGGCCAAGACTGAAAACATTAAAACCTTTGTTTTGGGAGTTAATGAGGCCAAAATCAAAAAGAACGACAAAATCATTTCCATGGCTTCCTGCACGACCAATTGCCTGGCGCCGATAGCCGATATTATCCGACAAAATTTAGGCGTAAAAAAAGCGATTATGACCACGATTCATTCCTATACCGCCAATCAAAATCTGGTTGACGGCCCCAACAAGGATTTACGCCGGGCCCGGGCCGCGGCCATCAATATCGTCCCCACTACCACCGGCGCCGCTCTGGCCACCGCTAAAACCATTCCCCCGCTTAGAAATAAATTTGATGGTCTGGCCATCCGAGTGCCAACTCCGATAGTTTCCTTGTGCGATCTGGTTGTCGTTACCGGTAAAAAAACGGACGAAGAAAAAATAAACCGGCTCTATAAAAAAGCCGCTCGTAGCGCCAGATATAAAAATATTGTGGCTATAACCGCAGAGCCCTTGGTATCAACTGATTTTATCGGCAATCCGGCCAGCGCGATTGTTGATTTATCCTTAACCAAAGTAATCAGCGGTAACCTGGTCAAAGTGGTGGCCTGGTATGATAACGAATGGGGCTACAGCCATCGGATGGCGGAATTAACGGAATATATTGGGAGAAAAAGATTGATTTAATTTTCCCACGAATATAAAAATCGGATACAAATCTACGAATTACAAATTCCAACTAAAATATATTGAAATAACATTTGTAATTTATAAATTCGTACTTGATTTGTATATTCATGGGAAAATATAGTTTATCAATAAACAAAATTTTATTTATTTTATGGACATACTTAGTCAAATAAAAAAGGCGGGTTTGCTTGGGCGCGGAGGCGCCTGTTTTCCTGTCGCCGCCAAATGGGAAATGGTAAAGGCGGCGCCCGGGAAAACAAAATACGTGGTTTGCAATGCTTCCGAGGGCGAGCCGGGAGTGAAAAAAGACGGCTATATTTTGGAAAATTTTCCTGAACGGGTGGTTGACGGTATGCGCCTGGCCCTGGATTTTCTAAATTCCGGGCAAGGATATATTTACATCAATCCCAAATACCAAAAAAAATTAAAGCGCAGTTTAAGCCGTCTAATCTCTAAATTGCCGATTGAATTATTTTCCAAGCCTTTCAATTCCGGCTATATCGGCGGCGAGGAGACCTCGCTCTTGAACGCGCTTGAGGGCAGACGGATAGAGCCGCGCCTGCGGCCGCCTTTTCCACCCACCCAAGGATTATGGAATGGTCCGACTTTAATAAATAATGTGGAAACGTTTTATAACGTCAGCCTAGCGGCCAGCAATGAATACCGCCAAGAACGATTTTATACTTTAAGCGGCGATTGCTTATACGAGGGGGTTTACCAACTGCCTGATAATCATACAATTGAAAAGGTAATCAAGGAAACCAATAATTATCCCCGGTTTCCTTTTTTCGTGCAAGTCGGCGGCGACGCTGCCGGAGAAATTCTAAATAGCAATCAACTGAAACGACCGGCCAGCGGCGCTGCCTCTATCCGGATTTACAGCATCATTAAACATAAACCCCTGAACCTTATAAAAAATTGGCTTAATTTTTTCCTGAATGAAAGTTGCGGACAATGCACTCCCTGCCGGGAGGGGATCTATCGCCTCTGGGAAATAATAAATTCGCCCCAGCCGGACTGGAAATTATTCGGCGAGTTAATTAACAATTTGGCGGAAGCGTCTTTTTGCGGCCTGGGCTGCGCGCTCTCGATTCCGCTAAAAACCTACATTAACAACGTGGCAAAAAATGTTCCGGCTAAACAGACAAAGGAAATGAATATAAAAATAATTTGTGAATGTCTTAAACAGTTTTAACACAAATCGCAAATCACAGATAAGAAATAATCATTTTTAAATAGCTAATTTTTTATTTGTGATCTGTGCAATTAAATGTGTCTAATAAGATGAAAAAGGTTAAATTAAAAATTAACGGTCAAACCATAACCTGCTCTCCCGGTAAAACGATTATGGAAGCGGCCAAGGATAACGGGATTTTTATTCCCGGGCTTTGCGGCCATCCTGATTTTCCGCCCAAAGGCAATTGCCGCATCTGCGTAGTGGAAATCAAAGGCCAAAATAAACTAGTAACGGCCTGCTCCACTCCGGTCAGGGATGGCCTGGAAATTAAAACCGATACCCAGCGGGTAAAAAAAGTCCGCAATTTGAACATTGAATTGATTTTTGCCGAACATATTGAAAAATGTCCGACTTGCATCTGGCGGGCTGACTGCAAACTGCTTGATTTGGCGGAAAAATATAAAATTGAAATTAACCGTTTTTTCAACCGCAAGGGGAAAAGAAAAATTTATAAATTTGCCAACGCAGTGGAGATTGACGGCACGCAATGCATTGACTGCCGCAACTGCCTTGATGCCTGTTCGATCCTGCAGAATATAAACTACCTTAAATTAAAAGGCAAGGGGATCGAACAGGAGGTGGTACCGGTTAAAGACAAAAAAATTGACTGTATTTATTGCGGCCAGTGCGCCGTCCATTGCCCGGTCGGAGCCGCCCAGGAGCAGTCCCACTGGGAAATGGTGGAAAAAGTACTGGAAAAGAAAAACAAATTGGTAGTGGCGCAATTTGCGCCTTCAATCAGGGTAAGCATCGGCGAGGAATTTAATCTGCCTTACGGCCAAATCGCCACCGGACAGGTGGTGGCCGGCCTGCGCAAGCTGGGCTTTGATTATGTGTTTGACGTAAACTTCGGCGCCGATATTACGACTTTGGTGGAAGCGGAAGAATTACTGGAGAGGCTGTCCCGGGGAACGCGTCCGGAAGAAAAGAAAAAATTGCCCCTCATGACCAGCTGTTGCCCGGCCTGGGTTAAATACGTTGAATTTTACCACCCCGAACTGATTCCCAATCTGACTACGGCACGCAGTCCCCATATCCATAACGGCGGTATTATAAAAACCTACTGGGCGGCAAAAATGGGGTTGAAACCGCCAGACATAACCGTAGTGTCAATTATGCCCTGCACGGCCAAAAAATTTGAAATCAGCCGCAAAGAATTGAGAATCAAGGGGGTGGCGCCGGTGGATTACGTCCTGACCACCAGGGAATTTGCCTGGCTTTTAAATAAAAACAACCTTGACTTCCCGAATTTAAAATCAAAAAAAGCTGATCACCCCTTAGGCGAATACAGCGGCGCCGCTGCGATTTACGGCGGCAGCGGCGGGGTGATGGAATCGGCTCTGCGTACGGCTCAATTCCTGGCCTGTGGAAAAAATAAAAACACCGTTTGCCGCCAACGGCTTGACTTTAAGGAAGTACGGGGGCTGAAAGACGTCAAAGAAACCGCCGTTTTGATAAACAAAAAGAAGCTTAGGGTGGCGGTGGTAAACGGTATCGGCCAGATAGAAAAAGTGATAGATAAACTGGAAAAATACGATTATATTGAAGTCATGGCCTGCCCGGGCGGCTGTATCGGCGGCGGCGGCCAGCCGATCCCGACTACCGATGAAATCAGAAAAAAAAGAATCCAGGCCCTGTATAAGCTGGATAAAAGCAAAGCCATCAGACGGGCTCATGAGAATAAAAGCGCCTTGGAGGCTATAAAGTGGCTGAAAAAACAGGGAAATCTGGAACACAAAGTATTACATACCAGCTACAAAAGAAAAAGTTAAAAAAAATTATTTGCTGGTCAAGGAGCTCCAGCTCCTTGACGTTCCCGGGGTTGTTAACGGCAGGAGTCCGGTGGACGAGGACGTCCACAGACAGTAATTAACTTTAAGGATATTTTTAAACATTATTTAATCCAAAACCTATGCAATATCTTAAAGCGCAGGCGCTAACCAGGGTGAACGTTAAAACCACGGCCCAATTTCTGGGCCTGACCGGGGTGGCGACTTTTTTGCCTTTTTTTATTCATCTCCAGTGGCTAACCGGGCCGCTGGTCAACGCGATTCTTATTTTGCTTCTATTCCTAGTCGGCATCAGAAGCGCCCTGCTGGTTTGTTTAATACCCAGCTTGATGGCTCTGGCCGGAGGGCTGTTGCCGGCGGTTTTGGCGCCGGTAGTGCCATTTATTATGATTGGGAATGTAATATTAGTTTTAAGCATAGATTGGCTCTATAATAATTTCAGAGACGAAGCCAAGGGTTATTGGCTGGGGATTTTGGTTGGCGCGGGGTTAAAGTTTTTATTTTTATTCACGTCCGTAACTTTTATCGGCCGTCTTTTAATCAAGCGGGAATTAACCCTGAAAGTCGCGCAAATGATGAGCTGGCCGCAATTTGCCACCGCGATTCTGGGCGGGCTGATCGCCTGGCTGGTTTTAAAATGGTTGCGGAGAATATAGACACGAGTTAGGGAATCAGGAATTGGGAATTAGGAATTGGGAATTAAGTAAAATAAGAACAAAAAAAATTTAAGCATCCTTATTTTACTTATTCTTCTTATTTCTATTTTTATTTATTTGACTAAAATCAAATATCGGGGTATTATAAAATAAATTGAGCCAATTATACAATTGGCTTTTTGTGTTATAATAGGGGTAGGAATGTTATTCAAGAAAGTATGGACAAGTCAATGAACATACCGCGGTATGTTCACAATTTAGTCAGTAAATTAAATCAAGCGGGTTTCAAGGCCTACTTAGTGGGCGGTTGCGTGCGGGATTTGTTGTTGCTCGCTTCGCTCGGCCGCACTACAAATGCGGCACATACGAATGAAAAAATGTTGCCCAAGGATTGGGATATTGCTACCAATGCCCGGCCGGAGGAGATTTTAAAAGTTTTTTCCCGCGGTAAATATGAAAATAATTTTGGCACGGTGCTGGTGCCGGTAGAGACGGCTAAAAATAAAAAAGAAATAATTGAGATAACCACCTATCGCAGCGAGCAGGGCTATAGCGACCGCCGCCATCCGGATGAGGTGGTGTTTGAGGACAGTCTGGAAAAAGATTTAAGCCGCCGCGACTTTACGATAAATGCAATGGCTTTAGAGATAACCTCACCCCTAACCCCTCCCCTAAATCCGCCAGCCGGCGGAAGGGGAGGGGAAAAGGGGAGGGGTATTAAAATAGTTGACCTCTTCGGCGGACAGAAAGATCTGGATAAAAAAATAATCCGCTCGGTGGGGGAACCGGTTGATCGTTTTAAGGAAGACGCTTTGCGGATGCTGCGGGCGGTGCGGCTGGCCTGTCAGCTTGATTTCATAATTGAGCCGAAAACGGCCCGGGCCGCAACCAGAATGGCCGGCAGCATTAAATTCATTGCCCGGGAAAGAATCCGGGACGAGCTGATTAAAATTTTGACAACGGACAAGGCTTACGAAGGCGTAAAAATGCTTTCCGAAATGAAATTATTACAATACATTATCCCTGAACTGGAGGCGGGCGCGAACGTCAAACAGGATCGGCACCATATTTATACCGTCTTTAAGCACTCGCTTTTGTCTTTAAAACATACTCCAAATAAGGAATGGCAGGTCAGATTAGCCTCGCTGCTCCATGACATCGGCAAGCCCAAAACCAAGAAATTTATCAAGGGCGTGGCCACTTTTTATAACCATGAATACGTCAGCGCCAAAATGGCCAATAAAATAATGCGCCGCCTTAAATTTTCCCGTAGCGACACGGAACGGGTAACCAATTTAATCCGCCACCATATGTTTTACTATAACGTGGACGAAGTGACGGCCAGTTCGGTACGGCGCTTAATCCGGAAAGTGGGCCGGGAAAACCTGGCCGACCTGATTGATTTGCGCATTGCCGACCGCCTGGGCTCGGGGGTGCCCAAGGCCAAACCCTATAAACTGCGCCACCTGGAATATATGTTTAAACGGGTGGAAAACGACCCGGTTTCGGTTAAGATGCTTAAAATAAACGGCGATGACCTGATGCAAACGCTTAAAATAAAACCCGGGCCGAAAATCGGCGCGATTTTAGACATTCTTTTGGGAGAAGTGATTGAAGACCCGAAGCGGAATAATAAAGAATATCTGGAGACCAGAAGCCGGGATCTGGACAAGCTGGACATTGTTACCTTAAGAAAAAAAGCTAAGGACAAAATTGAGGAAAAACGGGAAAAAGACGACAGGAAGATGAAAGGGGAGTTTTGGGTGAAATAATAGCGCATAACGCATAACGCATAACTCATAACGCGTAACGTAGAACGCATAACGTATTATGACCAAAATTATTTTACATGGCGGGTATGCCAAAATTGAAAATGAATTAAATAAAAAATTTATTAAGGAAATTGCCAAGGGCTTGCCAAAAGAATTCAAAATACTGGTGGTTTTGTTTGCGGTTGCCAAGAATCGCCATCAAAAAGGATTTAAAGAACATCGGAATCTTTTTTTAAAACATATTAAAAATAAAAACCCGATTTTTATACTGGCAACTGAAAAAAATTTTATCAACGAGATCAAACAGGCGGATGTTGTTTACCTGCGGGGCGGAAACAACATCAAATTATTGAATTTCTTAAAAAAATACCCTAATTTTAAAGAAAAAATTAAAGACAAAGTCGTGGCTGGTTCTTCTGCCGGTGCTTATGCCCTATCAAAATATTTTTACAGCAATGATAAAGGCAAGGGGGGCTTCTTCGCAGGCTTGGGAATTTTACCGGTCGCGGTAATTTGTCATTTAGATAAAAAAAAGAATAAAATGATCCCGCGGTTTAAACAATTTTCCGGCAGGACCAAGCTGGTATTGCTTAAAAATTTTGAGCATAAAGTGTTTTTAATATGAAGGCTAAAGTATATTTTATAAAATTAAACGAGTTGGAAAAAATAAAAGGGCTGTTGCCGGCATTCAGGCGGCCCTTGGGCATTAAAATTCATTTCGGCGAAGAGGGTAATATTACTCATTTGCCCGCCTCTCTGGTCAAGCCGATCGCGGCGATGGTTGCTGATCCGACTTTTGTGGAAACCAGCGTTCTTTACAAAAGCCCGCGCCGCACCGCCCGCGGACACCGGCGGGTGGCTTTAAGCCACGGCTTTGATTTCGCCCCGATTGATTTTCTGGACGGGGAAACGGGCGACGACTGCCAAGAAATTGAAATTAACGGCCAGCACTTTAAAAAATGCTACCTGGGCGCCGGTCTGGACAAATATCAGTCTCTTTTGGTAATATCCCATTTCAAGGGCCATGGCGGCGCTAAATTCGGGGGCGCGCTTAAAAATTTAGGCATGGGTTTGGCCTGCCGCCGGGGAAAACTGGCCCAGCACGCTTCCACCAAACACAAAGTCAATCCGGAAAAATGCATTGCCTGCGGCCAATGCCTGGCTAATTGCCCGGTAAACGCCATCGCTTACAACCAGGCCGGTAAAGCCGAAATCAACCAGGCAATCTGCATCAGCTGTTCAAAATGCATATCAGTCTGCCCTCGGGAAGCGATTGCCATCCCCTGGGCCAGCACTGCCAGCCAGGTTTTGCAGGAAAAAATCGCGGAATACGCTTTAGCCGGCAGCCGGGACAAGCAATGTTTTTTCATTAACTTTTTAGTCAACCTTACTCCCGAATGCGATTGCCAAAACAAAGAATTGAAAAAATTAACGGCCGATATCGGTATCTTGGCATCATCCGACCCGGTGGCGATTGACCAGGCGTCTTATGACCTGGTTTTAAAACAACATCCGGATTTTAAAGATTATAACGCCGAATACCAATTACAACACGGGGCAAAAATGGGGTTGGGGGAGAGGGAGTATGAATTAATAGTGCGGTAATTGGCAATTGGAAAATTTGTAATTTGGGATAAAAAAATAAGTAAAATAAAAATAAAAAGAAAAATAAGAACAAGAAAATTCAAGCATTTTTAATATGAAAAAAATAATTATATCATCGGTAATAATCTTAATTTTGTCTGGCTGTCAGGCGGGCAGTCCGGGGCAGGTGACGGAAAAAAACAACGTCCCGCCGTCTGACCAGGAGGCTTATGATACCAATGGAATTATCAATCGGATTACCGCCATTAAAAACGGTTTGACCCCGAAATTAAAACCCAGCAAAAACCCGGCCGCCTCAACAACCAAATCACCGGACCAAACCGGACAGCAGGCTTCGCAACAACAGCAGGTTACCCTGGAGCCCCTGGCCGAACAATACAACCGGGCTCTGATTAAAACTAATTTAGGAAATATTAAGGTCGCGTTTTACGCCCAGGAATCGCCCCTGACGGTTAACAATTTCCTGAATCTGGCCCAAAAGGGATTTTATGACGGCACCAAATTCCACCGCGTAGTGAAAGATTTTATGCTTCAGGGCGGGGATCCCAACAGCCGGGATGATAATTGGGATGATGACGGCCAGGGCGGGCCCGGCTATCGCTTTCAGGACGAAATTAACGACCATAAACTGGTACGCGGCAGTTTAGCTATGGCCAATTCCGGCGCCAACACCAACGGTTCGCAGTTTTTCCTTGTTACGGCCGAGGCCGCTCCCTGGCTGGACGGCCAGCACACCAATTTCGGTTACGTGGTGGAAGGCATGGAAACGGTTGCTAAAATTGAAGCCGCGAAAGTGAACGAAAACGACCACCCCCTGGAGGATATTGTCATCCAGAAAATTGAATTGCTTTCTGAGTAAACTGAGAGTATAATAAGTAAAAGATTACAAATTACAAATACACAAATCTAATCACAAATAGCACAAATTATATTTTTGTGTTATTTGTGAGGATTTGTAATTTGTAATCTCTTTGGGCCTGTAGCTCATCTGGTAGAGCGCTACGTTCGCATCGTAGAGGTAAGGAGTTCGAGTCTCCTCAGGTCCACCGGTATAAATAAAGTAAGTGAAATAAAAATGGAAGCGAAATCAAATAGTTTAAAATCCTTGAAGAAATGTCTGCGTTTAGGATTTACCTTAATTGAATTATTAGTTGTCATTTCCATTATCGGTCTTCTGGCTTCCCTGGCCGTATACAATATCAATAGCGCTAGAATCAAAGCCAGGGACGCAAGGAGAAAAGCCGACCTTAACTCGCTGGTGAAAGCGCTTAACCTTTACGCTGACGATATCGGCGGCCTGCCTTTAAGCAATCAGTGCGGAAGCGACCGCACAGGCGCCGTCCACGGTGCTCATGTTACCGCTTGCCCATCAGATGGAAATGATTGGTATATCGGAAATTATCTTGACAATCATGAATATACCGGTTCTCCCATCATGGATCCCAGGGGCGGAACTACTAGCGGTTGCAGATATTATTATTATACTGATGCTACGGGCAAATATTTTCAATTCTCCGCCTATCTTGAAAATCCTTCCACGGAAGACACGCAAACCACCACTAACGGCGCGCTGCCGAATTGGTCGGAATGCTCAAAGGGCAACTATAGAGTCGTTGGCACATTTTAATTTTTTCCCGCTTTGTCGCAGTTTTCTAAAAGAGACCGTGGCGAAGTGAAAATGAATAATATAAAATGAATAATAATTTTTTATATTTTATTTTTAATTTTTTATTTTATTTCGGGGTGTGGCCTAGCGGTTTAGGGCGCCACGTTCGGGACGTGGAGGTCGGAGGTTCAAATCCTCTCACCCCGACCAAAAACACAAAATAATACAGGGGCCCGAAGGTTCAAATTTTACCCCGCACCTTCATGGTGCGGGGCCTCTCACCCCGACCATTAAGAAATCAGTTATTTAAATACTGATTTCTTAAAAAAATAAGCGCTGAATTAGCTTCAGCGCTTGATAAGTTAGGGCAAAAGAATTGCTTTAGCCACTTTTTTTGAAAAGAAACCGGCTCGGGCATAATACTCCATGCCCTCAATAAACCCGTCGCCGTAATCATTCTGGGCGACATACCCACCGGCGGCCTTAACGGCCTTTTTTATTTTGTCCACCGCGTTTCCGACCGCGATGGGCTTGACCCCACCTTGGGTTAGTTCCATGTCATTAACACCGTCCACGACAGTGACAATATTTTGGGGTTTAATACCGTAAAGGTCGCAGACGTTTTTAATCCCCAGCGCCTTTGATACTGCGGCCGGCACAATGTCTGTGCAGCCGTCACTGTGCCGTTGGATTTTGAGGGAAAGTTTGAAATGACTGATTATTCCCTCAAAATATGGTATCCAAGGTATGGTTACATCCAATTCGGACCCGGGTGGGAATAAGGTAATCATCCCTTCTTTAAGTTCAGGCCGGAAATTTTCATCCCGGTCATAAAATCGGAATGTCCGGTTAAACTGTTGATACTTAATAATTTCCAGGAATCGGCTAATGTCGGCATCAACGCCGGGGAGTTTTTTTTGCCGGAAGGCTGGGGGAGAGACGGAAATAAGCTCAAGAAATTGAGCCCCGGTTTCCGCGATAATAATGTCCCAGACAACGCCAATTCCGCAAGCCAGGCCGCGGCAGTAATCGGCGTTTTTACCGGTGGCCGGTCCCATTTTTAACCCGGCTTGGTTTAAATAACGGAAAAAGGTAGCCGTCCCTGGGTCTATTGGTCCGCCTTGAGGCATAATAGACCCGTCAATATCAAAAATCAACATCTCTATTTTTTCCATGTATCTCCTCCTTTTAAAATTGAAAGGTCGCCAAATTGTCAAATAGCAATTCATATGATACTATCATACTTTTATTATATTGTCAAGAATGGGAGTCGCAAGTTCAACAAACAGGTAAACTTTATTATTTTTGACCAAGACGGCTTTGCATGATATAATTGGTATAGTTTTAAAATAACAAAAATATGAAAAGGGAAAGAATTACAATCACTATCCGTTCTGATATTGTCAATAAAATTGATACCATCATTGACGGTCAGGTAGCGCGCAATCGGTCTAATGCCATTGAAATTATCGCCCTAGAGCATTTTAAACACCATATCCTTAATAAGGCCGTTATTTTAGCCGGCGGCCAGGGCATAAAATTGGGCGGCAAAACCATGGCCAAGGTGCTTATGCCGCTCGGGGAGAATACCCTGCTTATGAAAAACCTCAAGACTTTGAAGCGTTTTGGTGTCAGTGAAACTGTTATCTCAACCGGTAAGTGGACGGGTAAAATTAGAAAGGCAGTCAATGGCAGTAAGAATTGCGGTATTAAAATAAACTACTATCAAGAAAAGAAAAGCGGTACAGCCGGAATTCTTTTATATGCTAAGAAGCGATTTAAGGAGACGTTTATGATGATGAATGGTGATATCCTTCTGGAAAAAATTGATATTGAGGATATGTATAATTACCACAAAAAGCATGGCGGCCTGGCCACGATTGGGGTGGCTATGGTTGATGACCCGACCGGGCTTGGTTCGATTGCTATGAAGGGGCAGCAAATAGTCGGATTCAGGGAAAAAGCGACCGCCAAGGAACTATTATCGCATTTAGTGAGTGGCGGCGTCTATTTTCTTGAACCGGGCGTTTGTGCACTGGCTAAAAAGGCGAACATAACAATGGAATATGACATCTTTCCGGCCTTGGCTGAACAAAACGAGCTTTACGGCTACCAGTTGGATCAGGATTGGGCGCACTTACACGACAAAAAAGCATACCGGCGTTATATGAGAGCAAATAGAAGCAATTAATTTTATAAAACAAATTATTTTGTTATTTGACGGGTGTGAATTACGACGATTTTATTAGCATCAGCGGTTGTATTAGAGCTCATCTCAAAAATAATCCCTGGCTTATTTTCGGCCTTTTTCGGCGGAAAAATCTAAAAAATTTCGTCGCAATAAGTCATTATTCCTCCTCAATTTTCGGATTTTTCGCTCGAAAAATTCACGAAAATAACTTCACGGTTATTCTTGAGATGAGCTCTAGTAATTTTTAGTGAATTATAAAAAACGGATGATATTCATCCGTTTTTTATAATCGTTAAATTTTTTTGACTGAAATAATTTTGTCAATATCTAAAATTGATAAATGACCGGGATTAAGCGGTTAAGCGATATATGATTTTAAAATTTCAACTTTTCTTTGCATTGGTTTAAGCCGGTAACTGCCGGCCGTGGCCAAAAGTAAGCAGGAATGGCCTGCGGTTAATATTAGTTTTTCTTTTCCGGCTTGTATCTGCACAGCCCCGCTTTTAACAAATAGATGGTGGAATGATGGCCCGGTAACGGCATGAGGACCGGAGTACTCGCGCCTAAGATAAATTTTATCCAGGCAATAATAACGGTTGGAAATAAGGGATTCAATTCGGATAGACTCATCAGAGAATATCATTATCGGTTTCTGTCGGTGTTCTGTCGGGTGTTTGCAACAGGCATCGGAATCCAAATGCTTAAAATATTCTTCTATTTCCAGCTCCCTTAAGGAGCCGTCCGGTTTAAATTTACCCTTATCAAAACACCTGATTGTAGAAACCGGATCCATTACGTCGAGCTGAAGTTCATAGAGCACATTGCCCAACGGAAAACGGCGGACGTCCTCTTCCCAGGAATGATGTAACCCGCCTTCGGATAAATCAATCACCTCGTTCCTGTTTACTTTTAACCGGTTAACAAAGCGCCAGGGATTATTTTTTTTAATCACAGCAGAGGCCATTTTTTTTGCCTGTGTCAGTCTAATTTCACCGTTGATAACTAGTGCGCTTAATTTGCGCAATTCGCGATCAATTTTCTGGATCGTTTGTCGGTATTCTTCCATGTCTATGTTGGGTTTAAGGCCAATAGTAATCAGGCCGGGTTTGAAATAATACCAGCTTTCCGGTTTTGGTCGCCACTTGTTTGATCTATATTTTTGTCCGATATGCAATTGGAAAGAATTATCCTTGGCTTGGGTAAATTTTATCAATAAATTCATTTTACCCTGATATTTTTTCATCGCTATTTCCCCTAAAACTCCGACTGGATTATCGGCGATCAGGTCACTAAGTGCTATCAATTTATTTTTTTCTCCGTGATAAGTAATCTCATCCGGTTTATCCGCTTCACCAAGCGCACCGATAAAATTATTATCAGCCGAGCTCTTTAAGTCCGTCCTTAGCCATGAACCGGAATAAAGCTCATAAGATTGACCGATCTTAAGCTTACAGAAAGCCCCGCTCTTAGACCATTTTTTTAAGTTTAAAATATAATTTCCTCCCCAGGTCGGTTGTTTAATTAGCTTTGGGATAACAAGAAATATTTTATTTTTTTTCATTTTTTTGTTCATAAAATGATTATAACATTTTACGATATTTTTGTATATTTTAAGCAATTATTTTTTATTCTGTTCGCTGTTAAAAACTATTTCTCCCTCTTGATTTGTGCGATTATTCTTTATTTGCTATATTTAAAATATAAATAATAAACACGGAAAAGGGAATATATTGAATTATCTAAAATCAGTATTTAAATACTGATTTAAATACTGATTTTTTTAAAAAATATGCGCAGAAAATTAGAAGACAAAAATATCAGAAAAATTTTAAGAAACGGGAATAGCTACGCCGTTACCATCCCCATGGAAATTATGAAAGCCTTAAAATGGCGGGAGAAACAGAAGGTAATGGTTAAGAAAAGGGGAGAGAAAATTATAATTAAAGATTGGAAATAATTTCAATCAACCCATCCTGTTTTGTGGTGATAACTCAATGTTATATGGCAGACTATTACGCGGATAAAATTAAGGAACCGAAATTAAAGAGATTGTTTGATATTGTTTTGGCGCTTTTACTGTTAATCATTTTAGCGCCGGTTTTTATTTTAATTTTATTTTTGATTTATATTGAACATATTTTAAACGGCGATTTTTTCGCACCCCTTTTTTATGTTGAAAAAAGAATATCGGCCAGTAAATCTTTTGATTTTATTAAATTTAATATTTTTAAGCCAAAAATAATAACGGAAAAAAAGAAAAATCATGAATTTATTCATACGAAAATAATGGAACACGAAAAAAACAGCTTAAGCCGAGTCGGAAAAATCATTCAGCGGGTATACATGGATGAATTGCCGCAACTATTTAACGTTTTAAAAGGCGATTTAAGCGTAGTGGGACCGCGGCCGGTGAATCCGATTAATTATCAAAAATTATTAGACATAAATATCACCACTAAAGCGGAAATTAAAGCCGGCTTAACGGGTAATTACCAGGCACACAAAGGCGAACCAGGAGCCGACCAAAACATTTTAGACAGGGAATATATTGATTTTTGTCAAAATAACCCGGGATGGAAAATAATATTATTAGATATAAAAATTTTATTGCAAACATTTATTGTTATTTTTCGGGCAAAGGGAATTTAATTATTTTTTATTAAATTAATCCATAAAACGAAAACCATATGTTATCAAAAGAATTTATCAAAAAAATGAAACAGCGACTGGAGACCGAAAAAAAGGCGGTGGAAGAAAAAATAAAAAAATATCAGGCGCCGGAAGAGCCGCGGGATAATCCGGATGTGGATGAAATTGCCCAGGATGCCACCGAGGATATTCTGGAGGAAAAATTGCTGGCTATCCACGAAAACATACTGGAAAAAATAAACAAAGCTCTGGAAAAAATCGCCCGCGGCCGCTACGGCATCTGCGAAAAATGCGGAACGGAAATAGGAAAAAGCGACCTGGAAAAAGAACCCTGGGCCGAATACTGCGGGAAGTGTTAATACACGGCAATAACCGCAGATCACGGATAAACTTTTTTTTGCTTTATAACCGCTAACCGCTTATCTGTGATCTGTGTTATTCCAAAATGTTAAACAGTCTTAAAACCAAACTGGCGCAAGCCAAGGAAATCTATCTGAAGATAAAAGTCAGGCCGGCCGCGCCTAAAACCGAGTTGCGGGAAATTATGGCTGACGCAACGATTAAAATTAATCTGGCGGCGCCAGCCGCCAAAGGCAAGGCCAATCAGGAATTGATCAAATTTTTAGCGCAGGAATTCGCCGTAGGCCGCGCTAATGTAAAAATAATCAGCGGCGCGGCGGAACGGACTAAATTAGTTAAAATATCTAT
>CAYNBD010000006.1:0-3615 GCA_964395755.1 uncultured Gammaproteobacteria bacterium | reverse complement strand
GAAAATAAAAACAATATCCCCGAACATATCGGTATAATTATGGACGGTAACCGCCGTTGGGCGCGGGAAAGAAATTTGCCGACTCTGGAAGGCCACCTGCGGGGTTATGAAAAGATGCGGGTGGCGCCGGAGTGGTTTTTCGCCCGCGGGGTAAAAATATTGTCGGTTTGGGCTTTTTCAACCGAAAATTGGCGCCGCCGCCAGGCAGAGGTTAATTATTTGATGAAGCTTATTAAAAAAGCCCTGGATAAGGAAATTGAAGACATCACGGCCAGGAAATACCGCGTTTTGATCAGCGGCCGGATTGAGGAATTGCCCGGGGATTTGCCGGAAAGCTGTCTGGAAATAATGGATAAAACTAAAAATAAAAAGGGAGGAATTTTCAATATCTGCCTTAATTACGGCGGACAGGCAGAAATAGTGGATGCAGTTAAAAAAATTGTGAAAAATAAAGTCAGCCCGGAGCAGGTGCATGCCGGCCTGATAAAAAAATATTTATACCAAGCTGATTTGCCCGCGCCCGACATTGTCGTCCGCACTTCCGGGGAACAGCGCCTGTCCGGTTTCCTGCTTTGGCAAAGCGCTTACAGCGAACTGATGTTTATGAAAAAATATTGGCCTGATTTTGAAGAGGCCGATGTTGATTTGATTGTAAAAGAATACGCGGGTAGACAAAGACGCTTGGGAGGAGATTAATATATAAATAACCATTGCTTAATAACTAAAAATCAAATGTTCTTTTTATGTAGGAGGGATAAAAATGGAAAAATTTATATCAAAAATTTTACCGCTTTTTATAGGACTATTGTCTACGTTTCTTATTCTCCGCTCATCGGTCGAAACTAAAAAAATATTAATTCTTTGTCTGGTTTCGATTCTGGTGGTGAGGTCCATTGCGTTATTAATCTGGCTAGGCTACAGAGCGCTAAAAGACAGAAAGAAAAAATCAAAGTTGAAACCCATCTATTCAACAATGAGAAATTTTATGTCCTAAATTAAAGCAGTGCCAGAAATCACGGGCAGCCGAACAGGTTGCCTTTTTATTTGAATTTTGTTTTTGCTTTTGCTAAGATTGAGACATGATAAATACGGATAAAAAAACACCTCTGGCCGACAGAATGCGGCCGGCAAGATTAGAAGATTTTTTGGGCCAGGATGAAATCGTGGGCAAAGGCAAACTTCTGCGGCAGGCGATTGAAGCGGACAGGCTGCCTTCAATGATATTCTGGGGGCCGCCGGGCAGCGGCAAAACCACCCTGGCTTTTATCATTGCTAAATTGACCAAATCGGAATTTATGCAGTTCAGCGCCGTTACCAGCGGCATCAAGACTTTAAAAGAAGTGATAAAAAAAGCCAGGGAAAATGAAATTGAAGATAAAAAATCAATCTTGTTTATAGATGAAATTCACCGTTGGAACAAGGCCCAGCAAGACGCCCTCCTGCCTTACGTTGAACAGGGAGTTATCACCTTGATCGGCGCCACCACGGAAAATCCCAGTTTTGAAGTCCGGGGCGCTCTTTTGTCGCGTTGCCGGGTTTTTGTTTTAAACCAACTTACTAAAACACAGATCACAGATATTATCCGCCGAGCTATAAAAGACAACGACAATGGTCTGGGCAAGATGAAAATTAAAATTGATGAAAAAACAATCGAGCTGTTAGCCCGGATGAGCAACGGCGACGCCCGCACGGCCTTGAATGTCTTGGAATACGCCGCCTTGGCCCCCTCCCGCCCCGGCGCAACCGAGACACCCTCCCCCGCTCTTTCGTCGCGGGGGAGGGGAGCTGAAATTACCATTGAAATGGTTAAGGAGGCTTTGCAAAAATCCCATTTGCTGTATGATAAAGACGGGGAAGAGCATTATAATATTATCTCGGCTTTGCATAAATCACTGCGGGGGTCTGACCCGGACGCCGCTTTGTATTGGCTGGCACGGATGCTGGAAGCGGGCGAAGATCCTTTGTATGTTGCCCGCCGCCTAGTGCGCTTCGCTTCCGAGGACATCGGCCTGGCCAATTCCCGCGCCTTGGAGCAGGCGGTAGCGGCTTACCAGGCCTGCCATTTTATGGGCCTGCCGGAATGCAACGTAGTTTTAGCCCAAGCCGTGGTTTATATGGCCAAATGCAAAAAGTCCAATGATTTATATACCGCTTACAGTCAGGCGGCGCTAGACGTAAAGGAATACGGCAATTTGCCCGTGCCTCTTCACCTCCGTAATGCCCCCACGAACTTAATGAAAGACTTAGGATATGGCCAAGGATATAAATACAGTCCGAATTACGATTATAAAGAAAAGCAAAATTATCTGCCCGAAAAATTAATAAATAGGAAGTATATAAAATGATACTTTCACGCTTTATGTTATTAACAATAGAGTGCTAGTCGGGGAGCTCCAGCTCCCCGACATGCCTACAATTAATAACGGCAGGTGTCCGGTGGACGAGGACGTCCACCGGCAGCGATTAGTTTACTAATTTACTGCAAAATATTTATGCAAAAAATCAAAAAAGCGATCGTAGCGGTAGCCGGCTCCGGAACAAGATTCCTGCCTGCTACCAAATCAATGCCCAAAGAAATGCTGCCGATTATTGATAAGCCGATAATCCAGCTGGTGGTGGAAGAGTTGGTGGCGGGCGGAATTGAGGACATTATTTTCGTGACCCGCTGGGATAAAAAACCCTTGGAAGACCACTTTGATCACAACTGGGCTTTAGCCGATGAGTTGAAAAGAGCCGGCAAAAAAACCTTGCAAGAGGAAATAGAAAAAATCTCTGAAATGGCCAACTTTATCTATGTTCGGCAAAAAGGGCCTTACGGCAACGGCACGCCGGTTTTATCAGCCGCCAGCCTGGTTGACGATGAACCTTTTGTGTTTGTCTGGGCCGATGACCTGGTAAAATCAAAAAAATCCTTTACCGGGGAAATGATAAAGGAATATAACCGAACCGGACATCTGCTGATCGGGGTGCAGGCGGTGCCCCCTAATCGGGTTAACCGCTACGGCATAGTAAAAGTAGATAAAAAAACCATGCGGATTGAAGACATCATTGAAAAACCGGAGATAAAAAAAGCTCCGTCCAACCTGGCTGATTTCGGCCGTATGATTCTAAACCAGGAAATCATAAACGTCTTAAAGAAAACGGCCCTGGGCAAAGGCAAGGAACTCTGGATCGTAGATGCTATCAGAAAATACATCCGCGCCGGCGGCGAATTTTACGCCCAGAAGGTGGAAGCGGGAAAGTGGTTGACTACCGGGGACCCGTTGAGTTATTTAAAAGCGGTTTTGGAATACGGCCTGGAAAGAAAGGATATCGGCCCGGAATTAAAAAAATATTTCCGCAGCTTAGCTTAAAACGGATTGGATGGATTAATTAGGTGAAGTTTAATATAAAACCTCTCACGGCCTAGGCGGCTGTGAGAGGTATTGTTTTTAAAACATTTATTATGCCTGCTACATAATAAATTTCGTAACGAAATTTTCGGATTTTGAGGAAATATGGATATATTGGCGAAAAAATTTTTACGAAATTTAGAAATCCGGGAATTGCAGTAGAAAAATTATTATGCAGCAAGTCTATTGTATGGCCAGTTTGTAAAGTCCTTCCTGCTGGCCG
>CAYNBD010000005.1:2556-29606 GCA_964395755.1 uncultured Gammaproteobacteria bacterium | reverse complement strand
CGTCAGTCTGGATTCTGTTCAAAAAAAGTTAGAATTTCAACCAAAAGGTACCGCCCTTGTACGGGATAAAAATATTTTGTTCTTTCCTGGATTGAATAATAAAATAAATAATAAGGAGGTTAGTTCCCATGGGCAGTATTGATGAGAATTTTATTTGTGGCCGGTGCGGAGGTACCTTGATACCGGTTGGTCTGGACGGAGAGCTGAAAATTTATGAATGTAGTCTTTGTCGCACAGGAGGACAGATAGAGTGTCCGATTTGCCATTGTCCAAGAACACTTTGGGAAAAAATAGGGGAGATTTGTTTTTTTTGTAGCAAAAATTATAACCCCTCTTTTTTAAAAGAATTATTCAAAACATTTTTTAGCGGAGCGCAATTTAATGAGAGCTCCTAGCTTATTTTTAGACATAAAAAAGCGGGTGAAGATATTCAAAACCCGCTTTTTTTATGGCTTGCTAGTATCCAGAGTGGATATGGCGAATAGAGTACTCCATAGAGTCCTCTATAGAGTCCTCTATTTTTTTTTCGGCTTCCAGTCGGAAATTAGCAGCTTGTTTTTGCCGTATGACTTGATTACTATTTTTTGCCGGTCTTTCCAGGAAAAATCATCAATTAATTCTTTGGGAATGATGACAGAGTAGCTGTAGTTACTCTTTTTAGTTATTTTGCGGACGTATTGTTTAGCGGACATTGATTGAATTATTAATTTTGAATGTTTAAAAATTAAATAATTCAAAATTGATTTAAAATTCAAAATTAAAAATTATAAAATTTTACTCAAGCCAAATTTTTAGCCCCAGCATCAGACCCAGGCCGAGGAGGATGCTTAAAAGTTGTCCCAGGGATTTTAGCGGTTTGGTGTCTTTTTTCAATTCCGGGATCAAGTCGGCGGTGGCGATGTAGATAAAGCCGCCGGCGGTGAAAGGGATAATAAACAGAGAAAAATTATCCAGTTGAATTCCGACCAGCAGGGCCAAAGCGGCGCCCAAGACAGCGGTCAAGGCGGAGAGAAAATTAAAAAACAGGGCTTGACCCCGCCGGTAGCCGGCGTGGATTAAAACCCCGAAATCAGCGATTTCCTGGGGAATTTCATGGGCGATAACCGCGATGGAGGTGGCGATGCCCAAAGGGAGGCTGACCAGAAACGAGCCGGCGATTACTAAGCCGTCAATGAAGTTATGGAGGCCGTCGCCGATCAAATTCATCATCCCCAGAGGGTGAGGATGCTCGGCCGAGGTGTGGATATGGCAATGGCGCCAGTGGATGATTTTTTCCAGGATGAAGAATAAGATTATCCCGGCCAGAAACCAGAGCCAGATAAAAAAATTGTCGTCCTTTTCCGCGATTATCTCCGGCATCAAATGGAGCATGGCTCCGCCCAGGAGCGTGCCGGCGGACAGACTCACCAAAAATAAGGTTATTTTAGTAAGCGTTTCCCCGGACAAAAGCAGGGCGAAAACCCCGACGAAAGAAAGCAGGGAAATGATAATGACGCTGGAGAAAGTGTAGAGATAGATAGTTAACATAGATATAAATAAGAAAAATAAGTAAAATAAGAAAATGTTTTCACTTAATTTATTTTACTTATTTTACTTTTTATTCTTATTTTTTTTTATCCTTTGGCCGCTACCAGGCCCCAGATTTCGTTGGCGCCGGCTTGCTTCAGGACGCGGGCGCATTCGTTCAGGGTGGAGCCGGTAGTAGTGACGTCGTCTATTAAAATCACATTGTGCCCGTCTAGACTTCCTCCCAGCCAGCCGTAACAGTCCCGGACGTTGATTTTGCGTTCGGCTTCGGTTAATTTGGCCTGCGGTTTTTTGTGTTTTAGGCGGAGTAAACGGTTGGACAGGGGCAGGCGGAAATTATGGGCAATGACGCGGGCAATGGCCTCGGCCTGATTAAAACCGCGCCAGCGCAGTCTTTGTCGGGAAAGAGGCACGGGAATGACCAGAGAGGCAGAAAAGCCTGACAATGTCTGCGGAACGGTTTTAAGTTCTTCAAACTTGCGCCAGTCCACTCCCTGCTTTATATCCGCTCGGTTTAGCCGGGCCAGATTGAGAAGATTATTTAAAAACAGGGTCAGCAGTTTGCCCAAATTTTCAGCGATATTTTTCGCCAGATGATATTTTAAATTTTTAATTAAAAGCTGGATAATTTTGTCTTCATAATCGCCGGCGATCCAAACGCCGTCCAGGGCGTAATCCGGGGCGCAGTGCGGACAGAAAGAACCGAAGCGGTTGGGCTGTTTGCAGTGCAGGCAGTATTGCTCGCGGGTTAATTTTAATTTTTTAAAACATTGCTGGCAAAGCCAGACGCCTTCCCGGCCGCAACCCAGGCACTGGAGCGGAAAAACAGTATCCAGGACGAATAATTTTCCTTGGTTAAGATATTTTTTTAAAGAGATGAAGAACATTGTTGTAATTAGAAATTCGTAATTGGTAATTTGGATAAACACGAAGATAACGAAATTGTCAAATTGTTACCTTGCTTCATTGTTAAATTGTTCCTTTGTTCTTTTGTTTCTTGTTCTGTGTTGTATGTTGCGTGTTTACTATTTTCTGTTTACTATTTTCTATTATCTATTTCAATCTGATTTGATGTATCAGGCCGGTGGTTTTGTCGGTAAAGTAGAGATAATAGCCGTTGGCGGAGACGATTAAATTAGTCATATTGTAATCATTGTCCGGAATAGCGATTAATTTTTTCAGGCCGGTGCGGACGTTGACTTCATAAAGCCGGTCCGGGTATTCATCCGCCAGTTCCGGGAACAGCCCGGCGCCTTCGGGTAGGCTTTCCGGTACGGCACAGTAGGCGGTTTCATTGCTGGCGAAGACGCATTTGTCCGTCCAGGTTTCCAGACCCAGGCTTTGGCGGTCCGAACCGATGCTTTCGCCCTGGGCGTTGACGGTCCAGAGCAGCGGTTTTAAATCGTTGTCCGAGGAATAAACGCTGTAGAGGATGCGGTCGCCGGCGGGGGACCACTGATAGGCAAAGCCGCGGCCTTCCACCACGGTTGATTTGAAATTTTCCCCGTTTAAGCCGATAAAAAATACTTCCTGACGGTCAAGGTCAACGCCTGCGGTGTGGACGGCGATAATTTGGTTATTGGGGGACCAGGCGGTATAAACCGAGGCTTCGTTTTCACCCAGAGGTTCAATGGTGCGGGCTTGGGAACCGTCGTCGCTGGCGACGGCCAGATAGCGATTGTCCACGTCAAGCCCCAGACTTTTCATTGCTATTTGATTACCGTCCGGAGAAAAAGAAAAATCTTCCCAGTGCGCGGGCAGGGTGATCTGTTCACCGTTGGCAAAATCGTAGATAATATTGGCGCCGTCCGGGTATTCCAGAATAGCTTTATTTTTATTCGGAGACCAGGTTATGCTTTGCGCCTGATAGAAGATTTTGTCGGTCAGGGCGGTTATTTTTCCGTCGGCGTTGATTTTATAGAATTTACCGGTTTGGCTGTCGTAATATTGCAAGCCGCTGCCGTCGGCGCTTAAAACGGTTCCGCTGGCCGGGGTTTCATTCAGGGTGGTGGTTTGGGTCAGGCCGCCCTCGGCCCGGGGACTGGCCGTTATTTCGCTAGTTGGCGCCGCTGGTAATTTTTCTTCCTCGGCCGGGGTGATAACCTGTCCCGGTCCGGTTTCGGCTTCAGGTAATCCAGTTGGGCCGATGCCGGTTTCAGGTTCGGTCTCGGTTATTTCTGCCGGCGGTACCGGCCGGAAAAATACAGCGTAAAGCAGGTAGCCCAGTACGAAGACGATTAAGATAAAACCGGTTAAAAAGAGGATTTTTTTGCCTGTTGTCCCGCTCAACAGGTGTTTAATGGAAAAATTCATAGATTTTCTTTTTTATGCTATAATTAATAGTAAGAAGTGGACAACTTCTATTATATTGTGTTGTTATAAATATTATATCATAACTTAAGCCTTAATAAAACAAAGGTTACAAATCAATACAAATTTTGAATATTCAGGACAAAAGGTAAAAAATTGTAATTTATTGTCACTGACAGTAAAAATAGACGGCAGACGGTAGAGTTAAAATTTCTAAATTATAATTTCTAATTTCTAATAAAATTTCAAATGTCAAATGATTAAATCATAACATTTTTGACATTAGATATTTTATTAGAAATTAGCCTGCCCCGCTAGCGGAGCTGGCCGGGGAAATTAGGTGAATTAGGAATTTTAATAGTATTTTTTTATTTTACTTATTTTTTAGTTTTACTTATGGGTCTATTTTCTTCCAATAATAGTTATTTGGGCATTGATATCGGCGGTTCCGGGATTAAGCTGGTTGAATTGCAGAATTTTAACGGCACGGCCCGTTTATTGACCTATGGTTTTTCCGAAGACTTAGAGCCGGAAATTAGCGGTGGTTGGCACAAGGACGTAAAATACACGGCCAAAATAATCAATGAAATTTGTGGGCGAGCGGGGACCAAGAGTCGAAACGCGGTGGCATCTTTATCCGCTTTTTCCGTTTTCTCTTCCATCATCAATTTGGCCAACGTGGGGCATAAAGACATTGCTTCGGCTGTTTACTGGGAAGCCAAAAAAGTCGTTCCCCTGCCTTTGGAGGAAATGATTTTGGACTGGAAAGTCATTAATGGCAACGGCGCGGAAGATAAGGGCCGGCACGGCGAAGATAAAAAAGTTAACGATAATCTGCGCGTACTTTTAACCGGAGCGCCCAAAACCCTGGTAAAAAAGTACATTAATATTTTTAAGGAAGCGCAGATTAATTTGTTAAGCCTGGAGACGGAGACCCTTTCCCTCATTCGTTCGCTGGTGGGTGGCGACAAATCAACCGTTATGATAGTAAAAATAGGCGCCAGTACGACGGATATTTCCGTGGTTAGCGATGACATCCCGATGTTAAACCGCAGCCTGGACGTGGGCGGGATGACCATTACCCAGGCAATCAGCAATAATTTGGACATCGGCGCCCAGAGAGCCGAGCAATTTAAATATGATTTAGGCATTACTTCCTTGGAGTCTAACGATGATATCGTGCCCAAAATTATTGCTGAAACCATCGGTCCGATCGTTAATGAGATTAAATATATGATAGAACTATTTCAGAGTAAGCACAAACAAAAAATAGAAAAGATAATTTTGTCGGGCGGGTCGTCCTTAATACCGAATTTTGTTAATTATTTGGCTAAAATTTTAAATATTAACGTTATTATCGGCGATCCCTGGTCCCGGATTTCCTATCCGGTTGAGTTAAAGCCGGTCCTGATGGAAATGGGGCCGCGTTTTGCCGTGGCCATCGGTTTGGCAATGCGGGAGATAGAATAAAACGAAAATTTTATTTATAACCATTATTTAAATTTTAAATATGGATATTAATTTTTTGCCCGACAAGCAAGAAGAAAAAGATAGAAAGAAAAAGAAGCCCGCGGAGAAAAAAATAGAATGGAGCGAGTTTGAGGCAGACGGGGGAGAAACGCCGGCGGCGGAAGCAGGCGCTAAAAAAAATGGCCGCGGCGGCGTCTTTGGTTTTTTTCGGGCAAACAGTCCTTTTAAGTCGTTGAATCTTTTTCAGAGCAAAGAGAAAGATAAGAAAGATAAATTAACTGACAAAGCCAAGATAAAAACATCCAGAAAGGATCTGCTTAAGTTTATTCATGAAAATAAAGATAGCCAGACGGCGGTTAAAACTGATTTATTGCCGGAAGCGGTGGCAGCCGGCCGGAGCAAAAACGGGATTAAGCAATTGTTTTCCGGGTTGGGCGATTTATTTAAAAAATATTCAGGCCAAACGAAAGATTCGCTTTTGAAATATCACCATGTTTTGGCAGCGGAGCGGAAATCAGAGCCGGTTGTTTCCGAGAGGGAAAAACCAAAACCGCAGGCAAGCGGAGAGTCTGCCCCACCGGCCATTGAGGCCAAAAAAGACGATTTTTCTGCCCGGGCGGCGGCATCGGAATTACGTCCGGAGCATAAAAAAGATGAAGACAGAAAGGCGGGGGAGCGCAAAGAAGATTTGCCGCAGAAGACGGAAAAAGCAAAACCGCCGGCGGCCGAAAAAAAAGAAGCACCGGAGGAAAAAGCCGACAAAAAAGTTCCTCATATACTGGAAACGAATTTAATTAAAGATGAAATTATTGTTTTTTTCGACTGGCAAAAAAACGTTTTTTATTTTTTATTGTTTTTTATTTCCGCTTGTCTGCTGGTGGCCGGCGCTTACGGCGTTTTGTCCTGGCGGGAGCATAGGGCGGAAGCGCATTATCAGGAAATCGTTAATAAATCGGAGGGGCTGGACCAGCAAATAACCTCTAAGAAAAAAGAAATGGCAGACATTTTTGTTTTTAGGGAAAAGTTAAAACTGGCATCAATTTTGCTGGACCAGCATATATATTGGACTCCTTTTTTTGATTTTTTGGAGAAAAATACCCTAGGCGACGTTTATTATTTAGGTTTTGCCGGTGATACCGAGGGCGAATATGTTTTACCGGCCGTGGCCAGAGATTTTGGGGCCATTGAGTCTCAGGTAAAGCAGTTGCTTAATAACAAATACGTTCTTAAAGCCGAGGTTGAACAGGGATCAACGATTTTGCAGGATTTTGGCGAGGGGACGACGAGTGCGGTGGGCGCGGTGAGTTTTGATCTTAACCTGTCCGTGGATCCGTCTATTTTTACCGCGGTGATAACAAATAAGTAGAATAAGAACAAGCAGATAACCGGAATCTGTCCTGCCCCGCTAGCACCATGCCCCGCTAAACGAAGCATGGCGGGGGAGCTGGCCGGGGGATTGGGCAATTAGTTTATTATCGCTGCGTTATTTATTAATTTATTGAATTTATTTAATCCAATAAATCAATAGATTAATAAACCAATAAACCAATTTTTGTCGTCTGTTGTCCGTTTACTATTACTATTTAACTAATTAATTATGCAGGGAGAAAACAATACATCGGAGAGAGAACGGAAGATTCAAAAAATCGGTCTTTTTGTGATTAGTTATCTCAGATGGTTGATCATTGTGGCGGTGGTGGTGGTTTTGGTTGCGGGTTATTTTTTTCTTATCGGTCCTAAATACAAAAAGATTATGCAACTAACGGAAAACGATAGCCAGCAAGCAGAGATTGATTATTCCAAAAAGAAAAAGGAATTAGCTGATTTGGGCACCTTGGCGACAATTTATCATCATGACATTGACGCGGATGAAATTAAGAAAATAGATGCGCTGTTACCCGCGGAAAATCCCGAGGAGGAATTATTTACCCAGCTGGAATATTTAGTGGCCGGCAATGGTTTGGTCATGACATCATTGGTAATTTCCCCGGAGAAAGAAGCAACGGCCAGCCAGGGCGATGTGCCGGAACAGGCACGTTCTCAAGAAGAAAAAACGCAGCCGGCTATCACCCTGCCCAAAGAGATTGGGAAGATAAAGGCGAATTTGAATATTATCGGGGTTGATTACCAGGGCCTGAAAAATATTTTAAATACCCTGGAAAATAATTTGAGGATAATGGATATAACTTATTTGAATTATGCCCCCCCGGACGGTACCCTTACCCTGGAACTTTACACTTATTATTTGAAGGAAATGTGAAGTAAGCAGTAAACGGACAACAGACGACAAAAAACACGCAACATACAACACGCAACAATTTAGCAATGCAGCATTTTTTTTCTTATTTTACTTTTCATTTTTATTTTTTTATATCCTAAGCCCTAGGTACCTAAGCCCTAATCCGCCAGTCGGCGGACTAAGCCCCGATTAACAAATTTCTGATTCCAAATTCCTAATCCCGGTTTTGTTTCTTTCGTGTTTATACCTGCTTCATCGTATTTAAAATGCGCGGGATCATTATTTATAAATTAAAATTATGTTGGCCATAAAAGGTTTAAAGAAAAGTAAATTAATATTGTATCTAATTATAATTTTTGTCATGTTAGGCGGTAGCATTTTTATTATTTATAAGAATATGGTTTTGACTACGCCCGCTGAAAACCAGACGGTTGATGTTTATAATTATGAAGCGCTGGATGAGGGCGCTGATGGAGCCGTCAATGAAGACAATGCTACAGGCGCCAATGAAAGTATTTCTGTCCAGAAAAAGCCGGTTGCGGCCGGAATTATTGATTTGAGTTTATTGTCAGATGCTAAATTTAAGTCTCTAAAAGAAAATTCGGTTGAGCAGGAAGAAGCCATTAGTTCGGGAAGAAAAAATCCATTTACGCCTTTTTAACGCAAAGATTACCCAAACAAAAATTTATTTTACCCAAAATTTTATGGACAGGCAAGAGGAATTATTAAAAATATTATTGGATAAGAAATTAATCAGCCAGCGGCAATTTGACGAGGTTAAGGGCCTGAACGCTGCAACAGGGCAGGAGGCGGAAGCTATTTTGCTGGAAAAACAGCTGGTAGACGTGGAGGCATTGGCCCAGGCCAAAGCGCAGGTTTATAATTTGCCTTATGAAAATTTACTGGATAAGAAGCTGGATGACCGGGCCCTGAATATCATCCCGCGGGAAGTGGCGGAGAATTATCAAATCGTTTGTTTTGAAAGGGATGTTAATAAGATTAAAGTCGGTCTTATCAGACCGGAAAATTTTAAAGCCATAGAAGCGGTTGATTTTTTGGTCAAAGAAGAGGGAATGAAGGTGGAATATTTTGTAATATCGGAATTAAGTTTTGACAAAGCTTTTAGGCAGTATCAGGCTCTGGCCAAAGAAGTCTCTACCGCCCTGGAGACCAGGGCGGCCGAAGAAGCCGAGGAAATGGCTGAAGGTAAGACCAAAAAGGAGGAGTTGGCCGAAGTTATAAAAAGCGCGCCGGTGGCCAAAATAGTTTCGGTGATTATTCGGCATGCGGTTGAAAGCCGGGCCAGTGATATTCATATTGAGCCTATGCAGAAAGATAGCCGGGTGCGTTATCGTATAGACGGGATATTGCATACTTCCCTGGGTTTACCTAAAAACGTTCATAATGCGATCGTCGCCCGGGTTAAGGTATTGGCCAATTTAAAATTGGATGAAACCAGAATTCCCCAGGATGGACGGATTAGAATGACCATTAATAAAAAGGAAATTGATTTCCGGATTTCAGTTCTGCCGTTGATGGATGAGGAAAAGGTGGTGATGAGAATTTTGGATGTAACGCAGGGTGCCCCCAGCTTAGAGGAATTGGGTTATAAACATAGAGGTTTAAGGGTTATTGATAAAAATATTAAAAAAACTACGGGGATGTTTTTGATTGCCGGTCCGACCGGGTCCGGGAAATCAACCACTCTTTTTTCAATTTTAAACATGCTTAACCGAGAAGGAATCAATATTTCCACCTTGGAAGATCCGATTGAATATTATATTGAAGGCGTTAACCAGTCCCAGACCAGGCCGGAGATCGGTTTTACTTTTGCTTCCGGTTTACGTTCCCTTTTGCGTCAAGATCCGGATGTTATTATGGTGGGTGAAATTAGAGACAACGAGACCGCCGAATTGGCCATTCATGCCAGTTTGACCGGCCATTTTGTTTTATCCACCCTCCATACCAATAGTGCTATCGGAGCGGTTCCCCGGCTGATAGACATGCACGTAGAACCATTTTTGTTAGGCTCAACTTTAAATACGGTGGTGGCGCAAAGACTAGCCAGAAAAGTCTGCCCGCACTGCAAAAAAAAGACAGAATTGCCGGAAGATATTTTGTCGGATATGGAAAAGGAAATCAGCACTATTCCCAAAGGCATCATCAAAGAATCACTTCAAGATTTTAAGAGCGTCAGGGAGGCGGTTTTCTATAAAGGAGTGGGCTGTTCCCGCTGCGGAAATTCCGGTTATAGCGGCCGGGTGGCAATCGCCGAAGTGCTTGATATTGATGCTAGGATTAAAAAGATTATTATAGATGAGAAGAAAAATTTGGATTTGGATAACATTAAGAAGAGCCAGGATTTTATTACCATGAAACAGGACGGTATTTTAAAAGTTTTGGAGGGGGTTACCACCATGGAAGAGATCATCAGAATCATCAGTGATTAGGGTAGACACAGACAAAACGGATGAACACGGAAAGCACGAATGTGAACAATAAATGAAAAATGAAATAAGAAGAGAGCTGGAATCTGAAATTAGAAATTAGGGCTACTGTCTGTTGTTTTTATCGCCCTCCTACTCCCTGCTTTTACTGCTATTTGCTATCTAAATAATTTAACTAATAACTAATATTATATTAGACATATGAGTAACAATAGTGATCGTCGCTTTTTTTCCCAGGGAGGCGCAGACGAGGAGGGCAAAATTAAAATTTTATTAGTGGAGGATGATTCGTTCCTGTTAAGCATGTATACGACTAAATTTGAGATGGAAAATTTTACGGTTTTAACGGCTGGGGACGGGGAAAAGGGATTCAAATTAGCCCGACAAGAAATACCGGATATAGTTTTATTGGATATATTGCTGCCCAAAATGGATGGCTTTGACGTTTTAAAGAGTTTAAAATCGGATAAAGCAACTAGCAACATTCCGGTGATTTTGTTGACCAATTTGAGCCAAAAAGACGAAATTAAGAAGGGTTTATCTTTGGGGGCTGACGATTATTTGATTAAGGCGCACTTTATGCCTTCCGAGATAGTAAAGAAAGTTAAAACCTTGGTCAAGCAAGCGAAAAAAAATAGCTGACAGGTCTAATGACAATAAAAAAAGTTACCAGACAATTTTTATTTGGCGCCAGCGCCTTTAACTTTAATCGTATTATGCGTAGTTTGACTTAATATGGAAGTACCATCAATATTTTTAAACAGAATAATAGCGGAAACCGCCAAGCGGGGAGCTTCCAGCCTGCATTTGTCGGTTGGCAGCCAGCCGGTAATAAGGATTAACGGCCAACTGCAATCAATAGAGGGCGAAAGTATTTTGACCCTTGAGACTTTAAAGAAAATAATGGATTTATTTTTGGAGAAAGAGGAGGCCGAGATATTGGAGAAAGAAAGAGAAATTACGGTGGTTAAAAATTTTGCCGGTGATTTCCGTTTTCGCATTAACATCTTTTATCAAAAAGAATTGCCGGTCCTGTCTTTCAATTATATTTCCTCGACCATTAAGAGACTGGAAGATTTAGGTTTGGCGAAAATTTTTGATAAGCGAATAAGCGCGCATTCGGGCTTGATAATTATTGCCGGCCCCAATGATTCCGGCAAAACCACAACCGCGGCCGCTTTCATAGAAGACATTAACAATAAGGAGAAAAAATACATCATTACCTTGGAAAACCAGATTGAATATTTATTTGTTAATAAAAAAAGCATTATTGAGCAAAGGCAAATAGGCCGGGATGTCGACTCCCTGGGCAAAGGCTTGAATTATTGCCTGGCAGAAGACGTGGATTTGGTTCATATTAGCGAAATAAAAAAAGACTTTGATTCGGTCCTGCCCCTGGTTTTGGAATTAGCGGCCGGCAATTCGGTGGTACTTTTGGAAATTAACGCTGCTAATTCAATCAGAGCAATAGAGAAAATATTAAATTCGCTTGGGCAAAGTATTTCTTCGGAGGCGGCTCGTTTTAGTCTGGCAGATGCTTTACTCGGCATTATTGCTCAAAGATTAATTCCCAGTTTGGGAGGCGGTTTGGCTTTGGCCAAAGAAATTTTAATAGTCAATTCAGCCGTCAAATCATTAATTCGGGAAGGAAAAATTTACCAGTTGGAGAGCATCATCCAGACTTCCAGGGAGGAAGGAATGATTAGCCTTGAGCGATCGGTGACCGAATTGGTTGAAGCGGGGAAGATTAATCCGGAAGAGGCGAAAAAATTAAGATTGAACTGATTAAAATTGTGGTTAGCCGGATTTTATATTATAATATTTATATAAGTTTAGAGGACTTACGGATTAATAAAATGCAGCTTATTTAAAACGGTTAAATTCAATTATTATCATATGAATAACAAATTCATTGCAGATTTACAAATATTCTTTTAAATATGTTTTAATTGGAATTTGTAAATATGTGGCAGATTCGTTGTTCGTATGATAAATTTAGAATAGGTTATTTTATCGGGGTGCGTAAGTACCGACATTAGAATATGGCCATTTTTAAATATAAAGCCTTGGATGCCAATAAAAATAAGGAGGAGGGCTTGATTGAGGCGTTGAACGAAACCGCGGCTGCCAATATATTACAGGATAAGGGTTTGTCGGTTATAGCCCTGAAAAAGAAATCAGAGGGCAAGGCATTGAAGGGATTATCTATTTTTAACCGGGTAAAAGCCAAGGATTTGGTGATTTTTTCCCGCCAGTTTGCCGTTATGGTTTCCGCTAACGTAGCCTTGGTTCGCGTTTTGAAAATTTTGGTTGACCAGACAGAGAACGTTAAATTAAAAATGGTTATTTCGGAAATAGCCGATGAAGTGGACAGCGGTTCCCGTTTGTCTGAATCTTTGGCCAAGCATCCTAAAATTTTTTCCGATTTTTACATTAACGTTGTTAAATCCGGCGAGACTTCGGGCAAATTGGACGAGATTTTGGATTATTTGGCTGATGAAATGGAAAAAGATTATGATATGACGAGTAAAATCAAGGGAGCGATGATTTACCCCGCCTTTGTTTTGGCCGGCTTATTTACTGTCGGAATAGTGATGATAGTTTTTGTCATTCCTAAGTTAACCGGTATTTTAGCCGAAACCGGGGGTGAATTGCCTTTGGCTACTAAGATGTTGATTGGCACCTCCGACTTGGTCTCTCATTATTGGTGGTTGCTGCTTGGGGGGCTGATAGCCGCTATTTTCGGTTTAAGGTTTTATATAAATACTCCTCAGGGAAGACGACAGTTTGATTTTTTAAAGCTAAAATTACCGATTTTCGGCACATTATTTCAGCGGATTTATTTAGTTCGTTTTACCCGTTCAATGAATACTTTGATTGTAGGCGGGGTGACAATCACCAAGGGTTTGAAAATAGTGTCCGAAGTGGTAGGCAACCAAACTTATAAACATTTGATTGAAGAAACTTCCAAGGCGGTTGAAGACGGCAACTCAATTTCAAGCGTTTTTATTGACAGCCGGGAAATACCGCCAATGGTTTCCCAGATGATGAGTATTGGAGAGAAAACCGGTAAATTAGACGTCATTTTAGCCCGGATTACTGATTTTTATACCCGTGAAATAAATAATATCGTGGCTAATTTAATGACATTGATGGAACCAATAATTATGGTAATTATGGGGGTGGCGGTCGGTATTATGGTGGCGGCTATCATTTTACCGATGTATAATTTAGCCAGCCAATTTTAAATAATCAAAAGAGCCTACTAAACGTTTAGTAGGCCCCTAATTAAAATTAATTTTTTATCAAGACGTCTATGAAGAAAAAAATAAAAAATTTGGATTTAGCTCATAGAAAGGGGTTTACCCTGATTGAGTTATTGGTGGTAATTGCCATTATCGGCATTTTGTCGTCTTTTTCCGTGGTTTCCCTAAATAGCGCCAGAATTAGGGCCAGAGACGCCAAACGCAAGGCCGATACCATTCAGGTCAGAACGGCCATCAATCTTTATTACGAGGATTATGATGCTTACCCGATTTGCGGTTCTTGGGATGGCGGCGCTGATGATTTTGGCGCGACGACGGGGTGTTATACCGGGACTCTGGCAACCGCTTTGACAGCCGGAGAGAGGCCTTATATGAATGAGCTGCCGGCTGATCCCTTAAATTCGGGAGTTTACGTTTATCGCTATGTTTCCAACGGTTTGGGGAACGAGGCCGCTTTGGTTTACGAAACAGAAGACAGCAGTGACAGCTCACCCCAGGTTTTAAGAATCTGGTAATGCTGGTGGCCGAGAACGTCAATATTATTGATAAGTGCGAAACTTGATTTTTATATTTTATTTTGTTTAATTAATGATTTTATGATATAATGTGGATAAGTTTAATAGACAGGTTGTTATTAAATTTATTAACATATTTATTAATTTGAATTTTTAATCTTCACGATATTTTTTCCATATTTACCTACTAAAATTAATATAGCCGGTGATTTAAGGATTAGTCGTGAGTGGTTAGAAAGGAGGTGACTCTATGAAAAAACAAAAAGGTTTTACTTTAATTGAGTTGTTGGTGGTGATTGCCATTATTGGCCTGTTGTCAACTTTGGCCGTGGTAGCCCTAAACAACGCTCGACAGAAATCAAGAGATGCCAGGCGAATTAGCGACGTTAAACAAATCCAGACTGCCTTAGAATTGTACTATAATGATCAGAACGCTTATCCGCCCATCGCTGGTTACGCGGCCGGAGTATGTTTGTCTTCTTCGGGGGGCTTTGCCGCTACTTGTTCCGGAACGACTTATATGAATCAGATTCCCGCTAATCCCACTCCGGTGGATGCTACCGCCAGTGGCTGTGGAGGCACGGTTTATACTTACGCTATACAGTTAAGTGGAGCCTCCTACACGCTTAAATATTGTTTGGGCGGCACAACGGGCGGCATTGCGGGAAATACTTTAAAAACAGCTACGCCCGCCGGTCTTGACGACTAAAATTCTTAAAGGGATCCTGTTAAGAATTTGAGTTTTACCAGCCCCGAGTGTTTCGGGGCTGGTTTTTATACGTTGTTAGGTTATAATGAATAATAGCGGGGGAGATGGATAAACACGAAAATAACGAATGTGTTTCATGGTTTCATTGCTACATTGCTAAATGGTTACAAGTTTGCTGTCGTTTGTTTTCTCCGGCCTCGCTTTGCACCACGCCCCGCTATGCGTAGCGTGGCGGGGAAGGGGGGTGGGCTGTTTACTAAAAATATGAAAAGACTGAAATTATCAAAAGTTGTGGATATTTTAATTGAGTTTGATTATTTGGCGGTTATTTTTTGCCTGCCGCTTTATTTTGCTTATTTTTTAAAAAACAATGATGTTTTTGAATTGAATAAAATTGTATTGTTTAAAATTTTGGTTTTATTGCTGGTTTTATTGACGGCCATCAGGATGATTGGCGGCTCGCGCTGTTTACGGCCGTATTTAACGATCAAAACATGCAAACGCTATTTTTTAATTCCAGTTTTGTTTTTATTGTCTTTGACTGCGGCAACCGTATTTTCACCCTGGCCGCGCGTCAGTCTGTTTGGTTTGTACGGCCGTTACCAGGGATTGGTTAGTTATTGTTTTTATTTTCTGTTTTTCCTTTTACTGTGTTTGAATCTTAAGAGTTTTAACCAGTTGGTCAGGATCATAAAAGCGGCGGTTTTATCTTCCTTTTTGGTCAGCGTTTATGGTCTGGCGCAGGCGGGCGGTTTTGATTTTGTTGATTGGAGCGAGCCCTTTTTTATTTCGGGCAGAATCACTTCTACGTTGGGCCAGCCTAATTTTTTGGCTTCTTATCTGCTCTTGGTTATTCCCTTGGCCGGGTTTTTGTTCGGGCAAGCCAGGAGTTTAATCATTAAATTCTGGTGGCTGGTTATTTTAATTTTAAATCTGGCAGCCCTATTTTTTACTTATAGCCGCGGGGGTTGGCTTGGGCTGTTGGTTGGCGGCTTGGTTTTTATTTCTGTTTATGGTTTAAGAAATAGACGAAGGTGGGCGCGCTTTAAGCTAAAAATAATTTTGGGCTTTTTGGCGCTGGCGCTGGTTTTGACGGCCGGGGGCGGGTGGCTGGCCCTTAACAATGATTTTTTCGCCCAAAGGTTAAAAAGCGGTTTTGATTTTAAAAGCGGCAGTTTGGCGGCCCGGTTGAATTTTTGGCAAGCCGGCCTGGACGCGATTAAGGCGAGGCCCTGGCTCGGTTATGGTCCGGATGGCCAGGGGGATATTTTTGCCGGTTATTACCAAAAGAATTGGGCGCTTTACGGCGCGGTTAATATTTATCCCAATCGGGCTCATAATTTAATCATTGATACCGTGCTGATTGGCGGTTTCAGCGGATTGTTTTTTTATTTGGCCCTGTTGTATTTGTTTTTCAGACTTATTGCGCTTAACAGCAGAAGCGGGCACGCCGGCGAAGAAAGAGATATGTCCGCGGCCATTTTAATCGCTTTGAGCGCTTATTTGGCGTCTTTGCTGTTTGGTTTTGCCGTGGTGGTAACCCAGGTGTATTTTTGGTTATTTTTGGCGATGATGGTCGCTGTCCATAATAATTATTTCAGGAGCGATGACCGCGAAAACGAAAACGCTGATCGGCATATAGCTAAAAAAGTTTTTTTAGGAACGCTGGTTTTAGTTTTGGGCGGCGCGGTTTTTTTTCAAATTAACAAAGAAATTAAAATTTTGGTTGCCGATTATTATTTCCAGGAATTTAAGCAAAGTTACGGAGATCGCGATTATTTGGCGGCCCTGGAGTTTGAACATTATCTGGAAACATTGGTTCCGGATAATCATTATTACCGGCGGGAAACAGCCCTGATATTAGCCGCCTGGCTGCCGGAAATTAAAAATCAGCTTTATTATCAGCCGGGGAAAGAAGTGCTGGCAAAAGTCGGGAACAGCATTGGCGCCGGTGATTATGCCGATATTTTTGCCCAGGCAAAGATTCGGGCCGCTTTAGGCGATTATGAACGGGCAGAGGAATATTTTAATCGGGTTATCGGACTTAGTCCGGAGATGCCCGTAAATTATCGCGCCTTGGCCGATTTAGAGGCGCAAAGAGGAAATTTTATTGCCGCCCAGGAAAATTATTTTGAGGCTTTAAAAAATTTACCGGACGTGGGTGATTCCCGGATGAACGATTATCATCGCGGGCTGGTTCAACATGAAAAATATTTGATTTTTTCAGGACTGGGGGATTTATATTTACGCCAAGACTCGTTGGCTGATGCGCGGGACTATTTTGAACGGGCTTACCGGAATTATTTGCTTGATTTCACCTTATTTAAAAAAATAGCTGACATTTATTATGTGGAGGGCGATTTAGACACCGCTATTTTTTACAATCAGAGGGGCATGGTTCGTTCTCCCCGTGATTATGTCTGGCCTTTTGCCCTGGCCTTGCTTTACCGGGAAAAGGGCGATATAGGCCAAGCGGAGTATTACGGCCGGGAAGCGCTTGAATTATCGCCTGATAATGCAGCCATCAAGGAATTTTTGTCGGCTTTATAAGTTTATGTTAGTTGAAAGAATAGATCCTAAAAACGATTTTCAATCCGATATTTACCAGGAGCATTGGCAAAGATATTTGTTTGCCAAAAAGTTTGTGGCCGGCCAAAAGGTATTGGATGTCGCTTGCGGTACCGGTTACGGCTCATATCTATTGGCCCAAAGCGGAGCCAGGGAAGTCGTGGGTTTGGATATTTCCGGCCCGACCATAGAGCAAGCCAGGAAAGATTACCGGAGAGAAAATTTGCGTTTTTGCCAGGAGCGGGCGGAAAAGATGAGTTGGCCCGATAATTTTTTTGAGGTGATTGTATCTTTTGAAACCATTGAGCATATTGATCAAGACCGGCTGTTTTTAAAAGAAGCGGCCCGGGTCCTGCGGCCGGGCGGTTTATTCATTATTTCCACACCCAATCGGATTCTTAATCTTTATTATTTAATTTATCGCCGCCCATTTAATAAATTTCATTTTCGGGAATATACTCGAGGTAAATTTTTAAAACTTTTAAAAAATAATTTCACCATTGTTGATATTTACGGTCAAAGGTCGGTTTATGCTTTTGCTATCCCTTATTTATTGAGGAAACCCTTGAAAAAGATTTTAGGATTTTTTTGTTCCCGGTTGGAGAAAAAAATTTTTTATGAAAATAACGGGCCCGAAGTGCGCCAGACGGAGTTTTTTAAGCGACCGGTTTATTTTGTCGTCGTGGCCAAGAATAAAAAAGTAAAAATATGACCAAGACAAAAGACCCTTTAAAACCAGCGGTTAAAATATCGGTAGTGATACCAAATTGGAACGGTCGGCATTTTTTAAAAGTTTGTTTGGACAGTTTAAGGATGCAGACGGGCGTGGGCTTTGAAATAATTATGGTTGACGGCGGTTCGGAGGACGGCTCGGAAGAATTCGTCAGGGAAAAATATCCGGAGGTGCGGGTTGAACAGCTGGAGACTAACCGAGGATTTGCTTTTGCCGTAAACAAGGGAATTAAAAGTGCCCGGGGACAATACGTTTTTTTATTGAATAATGATACGGAACTTGCCCGGAACTGTTTGCGGATTTTGGCCGGGGTTTTGGAGGCGGAAGAATCGGTTTGGTTTTGCGCCCCGAAAATGCTTTATTACCAGCGGCGCGATTTGATCAATAATGCCGGCGACATTCTATCCAGCTACGGAATCGCCCACCAGCGGGGCAAAGGCGAAAAAGACCGCGGCCAATATGACTGGCCGGAATATATTTTCGGGGCTTGTGCGGGTGCAGCCATGTATAAAAAGGAGTTATTTACTCGCTTGGGATTTTTTGATGAAAATTTTCATTCCTATTTGGAAGATATTGATTTTGATTTCAGAGCGCAGTTGGCCGGTCGAAAATGTCTATATGTTCCGGCGGCAGTTGTTTACCACGTGGATGGTGGCACCAGTAAAAAGATACGTAATTTTTCCCGCCTTTTTATTGCACGTAATGCTTTATACATTATCGCCAAAGATTTTCCCTGGCCAGTCCTTATTTTATTTTCGCCCTTTTTGTTGTTGGGACAGTTAAGAAACGTTTTTATCGGCTTAAAGCACGGCTGTCCGGGACTTATTTTTAGAGTTTATTTTGATTTTTTTCGGCACCTACCGAGGTTGTTGCGCCAGAGGCGCAAAATACAAAAAAGCCGGTCAGTTAGTTATAAATATCTATTGACCATTTTGTCCAAACGATATCCGTTTTCCGTAAAAAAATCGTTGGGAGAAATGATAAAATAAAATTATGGCTTTTACGTTGTTAATTTTTATTTTCATTTTTGGGCTGGTAATCGGCAGTTTCTTGAATTGTTTAATTTACCGTTTGAAAACCGGGGCGGGAATGTGGGGACGGTCATATTGTCCGCATTGCCGGAAAACCATTGCCTGGTACGACAATTTTCCGGTTTTGAGTTTTATCCTCTTGGAAGGCAAGTGCCGGCATTGCGGGGAAAAAATATCCTGGCAATATCCGCTGGTAGAAGTTATTACGGGAATATTGTTTGTTTTGTCTTTTTGCCTTAGTTTAGAATTTTTCGGCGTTGGCAATTTTTTTGATTGCCGATTGCCGATTGCCGATTTGCGATTTGCGGTTGAACCCAAGTTTTTAATTTTGAATTTAAGGAATTGGTTTGTGATTGCCACGATGATCGTTATTTTTGTTTATGATCTGCGCTGGTATTTGATTTTAGACAAAGTGACTTTTCCGGCCGGGGCGGTAATTTTGGTTTTGAATTTGTTTTGGGGAATAAGTTGGCTGAATCTGTTTATTTCTGCTATAATAGGAGGTAGTTTTTTCCTAATTCAGTTTATCATTTCCCGGGGCCGCTGGATCGGAGGCGGAGATATCAGGCTGGGAGTGCTGATGGGATTAACCTTGGGTCGGTGGGATTATCTGCTTTTGGCCATTTTTTTAGCCTATCTTATTGGCTCGCTGGTAGGAATCATTTTGATTGTCAGCGGCAAGAAACAATGGAGTTCGCGTCTGCCGTTGGGAGTTTTTCTGTCCTTGGCGACGGTGATAACGGTTTTGGCCGGAGATAAGTTGCTGACCTGGTATCTGGGATTATTTTAAATAAAAAAGACCTTTCCTGCAGAAAGGTCCGGAATTTATTTGTTTGCACATTTTACTCAAGGCAGGGTCTAATTTTTTCAAAGCCTTGTTTGTTAACCAATAATTTTATTTCCCCAGAGGGGTAGAAGGTAGTGTAAATCCAGTTGAATTCCAGGTCTGCCAGCATAATGAGCCGGGGATCGGTGGCGGGCGGAAAAGCCATTATTACCGGCGGCAGGCCCCAGATGCAGAAATTGATTTCGGTCGTTTCTTCGGCATTGACGTTTTCATAAAGGACTTCCGACAATTTGGCCAGAAAGTCAATAAAATCGGTTGGCCCGGGAAAAATCAATAAAATTGAACCGAGGCATGGTTTTATAATTTCTATTTTCATTTACGCCTCCTAAAAGTTTAGAAGTTGAAGGTTCTATTTTGTAGTATATAGACTATAATTGGAGTTGGCAAGCAAGATATTTTTTGATATAATATATAATAACAAATAATTTATGAGAGATGATTTAATTGCCGGATTGGATATCGGTTCAACCGCGGTTAGGCTGGTTATCGGCCAGCGAGTGAATGAGGGCGATAAACCCAAGTTGCAAATAATCGGGGTTACTTCTGTTCCGGCCCAAGGAATAAATCGGGGCATAATTTCCAGCATCGAAGACGCCACTTCTTCCATTTCCGTCTGCCGGGAAAAGGCCGAACGGTTAATTGGCATGCCCATCAACCAGATTTGGGTTGGCATTAACGATCCGCATATTAAGTGTGAGCGCAGCAAGGGGGTGGTGGCGGTCGGAAAAAGCGACGGGGAAATCAGCGAGGACGATATTGAGCGGGCGATTGAAGCGGCCCGGGCTTTGTCAGTGCCGCCCAACTATGAAATCCTACACGTTATCCCGGTTAGATTTACGGTTGATAACCAGGAGGATGTTAAGGATCCGATCGGCATGAGCGGCATTCGGCTGGAGGTGGAAACCCTGATTATCCAGGGTCTTTCCAGCCAGATTAAAAATTTGACTAAAGCCATTTATCGCACCGGCTTGGATATTGAAGATTTGGTTTTGTCCCCGCTGGCTGCGGCTGAAGCGGCTTTGAACAGCAAACAAAGGGAACTGGGAGTGGCCATTATTAATATCGGCGCTACTACCACCAGTCTGGCGGTTTACGAGGAGGGTGAACTTTTGCATACCGCCGTTATTCCGATTGGCTCGGAGCATATCACCTCCGATGTCGCCATTGGTTTGCGCTGTCCGATCAATTTGGCCGAGCGGATAAAACTTGAATACGGCAGCGCCAAAGCCGAACAGTTTTCTAAAAAAGACGAGATTGACATCAGCGCCTTAGCCCGGGAAGAAGAGGTTGATGATGAGATAAATTCAGTTTCGCATAAGTACATTGCCGAGATTGTGCAGGCGCGGGCGGAGGAAATATTTGAAAAAGTGGATGCGGAGCTGAAAAAAATTGACCGTTCCGGAATGTTGCCGGCCGGCGTATGCTTGGTTGGCGGCGGATCTAAGCTGGCTGATTTGGTTGATTTGGCCAAAAAGAAATTACGTTTGCCCGCCGGTTTGGGCAGCGGCCGTAATTTTGAAGCCTTGATTGATAAGGTTAACAGCCCGGAATTTTTGACTGCTTTGGGTTTGGTGGTCTGGGGCTATGGTTTAACCGGCAAAAAGAGCCGTTTTAATCTGCATTGGCCCGGCGGGGAAGTGGTGGACAAATCGGTGGAGAAAATTAAGAAATGGTTTACTTCCCTAATCCCGTAAGCAGCGGCCAGCAGGTTGAAATCGGCAGTTTTTGGGAGTGTATAAATAATTTATACACCTTAAAATTGACCCCTTGCCATTTTTTTGATAATGTTATACAATGGATTTATAGAACTAAAAACTCTTAATTAGGGATGAAGGATTATTATTTATCATTCTTGATCCATAATTTATTGTTAAAATATGCCAGAAGTAAAGCCCGCCGCAGAAACATTTGCTAAAATCAAGGTTATCGGCGTCGGCGGTTCAGGCGGCAGTGCGATTAACAGAATGGTGGACAGCGGCGTTAAGGGCGTGGAGTTTATTGCGGTTAATACCGACGTCCAGGCCCTGCATTATAATAAGGCAAATAAGAAGTTGCATATCGGTAAAACCGTTACCCGCGGCTTAGGGGCGGGTATGAATCCGGAACTGGGCAAGCAGGCGGCGGAAGAATCCCAGAACGAAGTCAGGGATATGCTTAAGGATTCCGACATGGTTTTTATTACCTGCGGTTTGGGCGGCGGCACCGGCACGGGCGCTTCCCCCACCATTGCCGAGATTGCCCGCGATTTGGGCGCTTTGACCGTGGCGGTGGTGACCAAGCCGTTTGCCTTTGAAGGCGGGCAGAGAAGGAACATTGCCGAACGCGGCTTGAGCGAATTGGCCGATAAGGTGGATACGATTATTACGATTTCCAATGATAAATTATTACAGGTGATTGATAAAAAAACTTCCATTCTGGAAGCTTTTATGGTGGCGGATGATATTTTGCGCCAGGGCGTACAGGGTATTTCCGAGATTATTACCGTCCCGGGCATAATCAATGCTGATTTCGCCGATATCAAAGCGGTAATGTCCAATGCCGGTTCGGCCTTGATGGGCATCGGGCAGGCGACCGGTGAAAACAAAGCGATTGAAGCGGCCAAAGCCGCCATTAATTCTCCTTTGCTGGATATGTCCATTGAGGGCGCGCGCGGATTGGTGTTTACTATCACCGGCGGTGCCGGATTGGGGATGAACGAGGTTAATGAAGCGGCTAAGGTGATTACCGCTTCCGCTGATGAAGATGCCAAGATCATTTTTGGGGCGGTGATTGACGATAAGCTGAAAGACGAAGTTAAAATTACGGTGGTGGCGACCGGTTTTGACGGCCGCGGAGAAGCCATTAAAGCCGCCGGTACCGATAAAGGCTATACCCCCAACGTTTTTATAGAAGAAGAGGAAAAGAAAGAAGAGGCCAGAAGAAAAAGCAAGATTTCCCCCCTGAAGGCGGCCCAAGCCGAGCCGGCCAAAAAGAAGGGCGCAACCGGCGTCAGCGCGGAAGAAGACGACGAATTGGGCATTCCCGCGTTTATCCGCCGGAAGATGATGTAATTTCCTGGTGTCAATCAGCCGCGAGGGCAGGAGACATGTCTAAGAGACGAAGCTGGAAGCATCGTCTTTTTTATTTTCCACTTATCCACAGCTTGAATTCGTATTTTTTGGAGGTTGAATTAACAAAAGACTTTATTTTTTAATAAATTAATCTAAAATTAGGCAAGTTTATGTTTCTTGACAACCTTGGTCGGTTTGCTATAATATAAGTAGATACAATATGTAGTGGTAAACCATCAAGCAAAGACACAAAATATAGATAAATTAAGGAGCGCTAAACAGAGGCGAAACACCTTGACCAGAACCTTAAAGGATAAGACCAAAGTGGTAACAGGCAAAATAGGTGTTTTTTTATTGGCTTAAAAAATATACACGAAGAGAACGAATATAAACGAAATTTAACGAAGCAAGACAACATATTTTATTTGGTTTATTTCGTATTTATTCGTTAAATCGGTGCTAATATGAAATGTCCTGTTTGCTATTATTTGGATACCAAGGTGGTTGATTCGCGGGCGGCTCCCGACGGTTTGTCAATCAGGCGGCGGCGGGAATGTTTAAAGTGCGGATTTCGGTTTTCCACCTACGAGGAAATTGAAATTCTGGATTTAATGGTCATTAAACGGGATGGCCGGAAAGAGTCTTACGATCGGGAAAAAGTGGTGCGGGGGCTGAAGAAAGCCCTGGAAAAGCGGCCGATTACCGAAGAAAAATTCAAAAAATTAATCCATTCCATTGAGCGCGATATCCAGAAGCTGGGCAAAGGCGAAATCACCACCAGCCAGGTGGGGCAGATTATTATGAAGCATTTGAAGAAGGTTGACCAGGTGGCCTATATCCGTTTTGCTTCGGTGTACGAATCTTTTAAAGATGCCCAGGAATTCAGAAAAGAACTTAATAAATTATTGCGCGGCCGGAAAAGACCTTTGGCTAGTAAGAAGTGAGAGTGAGAAGATAATTGGAATTAGGAATTAGGCAATTAGTTTATTATTGCCGCGTTATTTATTAATTTATTGAATTTATTGAGCCCAATAAACTAATAAATTAATAAACCAATAATAAACCAATAAATTAACTTTTGTTTACTGTCGTCTGTTTACTACGACTGCCAGATTAATGGATTTGATTAATTTTACATAACAATTTTATTTTTTAAATAAAATTTCCATGCCAGAAGAAAAACAGGAAATTATTACCCAAATTAGAAAAAGATCAGGCGAAATTACTGATTTTGACCGGGAGAAAATTGTGAATGCCATTAAGCGGGCAGCAGAAGCGGTTGAGGCGCTGGACCCGGATTTGGCCGAACGGCTGAGCGACCGGGTGATTGATACCATCAAAAAGAAATTCCACCGTCGCAGTATTCCGGCCGTGGAGGAAATTCAGGACATCGTGGAGGGGGTTTTGATTCAGAGCCGGCAGATTAAGATTGCCAAAGCCTATATTCTTTACCGGGATCAACGGGCCAGACTGCGCGAGATGCGCAACATGATAAATTCCAACGACATGATGGAAGAATATATCCGGCAATCCGACTGGAAAGTGAAAGAGAATTCCAACATGAGTTATAGCCTGCAAGGGCTTAATAATCATTTGGCTTCGGCCATTTCTTCCAATTACTGGCTGAATAAAGTTTATACTGCTAATATCCGGAATGCCCACCGGAACGGCGATTTGCATATTCATGATTTACAATTAGTTGCCCCTTACTGCGCCGGCTGGGACTTAAAAGATTTATTAATCCAGGGATTTCGGGGAGTGAGCGGCAAGGTGGAATCAAAACCGGCTAAGCATTTTCGTACCGCCCTGGGGCAAATTATCAATTTTTTCTATACTTTGCAGGGCGAAGTGGCCGGCGCCGAAGCTTTTTCCAATTTTGACACCTACCTGGCGCCCTTTATCCGCTCTGATAATCTGGGCTACGAAGAAACCAAACAATGCCTGCAGGAATTTTTATTTAACATTAACGTTCCTACCCGGGTCGGTTTCCAGACCCCGTTTACGAATATCACCCTGGACTTGGTGCCGCCCGAGTCAGTGGGCGAGGAAAACGTAATTATCGGCGGCCAGGTCCAGAAAGAAAAATATCGCGATTTCCAGGAAGAGATAGATATGCTTAATTTGGCTTTTGCCGAATTGATGATGGAAGGCGATGCCCGGGGGCGGGTATTTACTTTTCCGATCCCGACTTATAACATTACTAAGGATTTTTCCTGGGATGCGCCGGTAGCGGAGAAGATTTTTGAAATGACCGCCAAATACGGCATCCCTTATTTTTCCAACTTTATCAATTCGGACATGGATCCGGGCGATGCCCGTTCCATGTGTTGCCGCCTGCGCCTAGATAACCGCGAATTAAAGAAGCGGGGCGGCGGCCTGTTCGGAGCCAATCCTTTGACCGGCTCCATCGGGGTAGTCACCCTGAATTTGCCCCGGATCGGCTATTTGTCTAAGAGCAAGGAGGAGTTCTTCAAAAGATTGGCCGGCCTAATGCAGATAGGGAGGGAAAGCCTGGAAACAAAGCGCCAGGTGCTGGAAGATTTTACCGCCGGCGGGCTTTATCCTTATGCCCGGCATTATCTGGATAATATTAAGAAGCGTTTTGGCGGCTATTGGCAGAATCATTTTTCCACCATCGGCATTATCGGCATGAATGAGGCCCTGCTTAATTTTGAACCCATCAGAGATACCATGGCTTCGGCCCCGGGCCGGGCTTTTGCCCTGGAGGTGATGGATTATATGCGGGAAAAAATCATGGATTATCAGAATGAAACCAACCATCTTTATAATTTAGAGGCGACGCCGGCCGAGGGCACTTCCCGTCGGCTTTCCCGCCTGGATAAAGATAAATATCCGGACATTATCGTGGCCAACGAGGAAGCGTATCAGGCCGGAAAAGCTTCGCCTTATTATACCAATTCTTCCCAGTTGCCGGTTGATTATACCGATGATTTGTTTGAAGCCCTTGATTTGCAGGATGAGGTCCAGATTAAATATACCGGCGGTACCGTTTTTCATTCCTTTGTGGGCGAAGCCCTGCCTTCGGCCGAGGCGGTGAAAAAGTTGGTCAAGAAAATTTCCCACCAATATCGCCTGCCTTATTTTACCCTGACGCCGACTTTTTCCATTTGCCCGAAACACGGCTATATTCCGGGAGAACACCACTATTGCCCCCATTGTGATCAGGAAATCGGCTATCAAAGCGCTGAAGTGGAAGATAGGATTGCCGTGGGCGTGAAAAATCAGGAAGAAAAAAACCAGGAAAGAGACATGATTGAGTCAATGGCATAAAGAGGTGAAATTTGGAATTTGAAATTGGTAATTTGGATTCAGGATAAACCTTTGTTTATTTTTAAAACCAAATTTTCAATTTCTAATTTCTAATTTAAAAATAAATATGAGTCCAATTGAAACAAAAAGACAGGAATGCGAAGTTTACAGCCGGGTTACCGGTTATCTTAGGCCGGTGAAACAGTGGAACGACGGCAAGCAAGCGGAATTTTTTAACCGCAAGAATTTTAAGATTAATGCCAATAAAGTGGCTTAAAGCGGGATGTTTGGGATGTTTGAGGTGTTTGGGAAAATATTTTCATTATCTCAATAATCTCAAATTTTCTCAATTATTTTGATGATTATCGGTGGTTTGCAAAAATTTAGTTTACTTGACTATCCCGGGCAGATTGCCGCCATTATTTTTACCCAAGGGTGCAATTTTCGCTGTCCTTTCTGTTATAACCCCATGCTTGTTTGGCCGCCAGAGGCCAACGGGTTGAAAAATATTTTTCCGGCCAAAACCGGAATAGGAAAAGGTCATTCTTTTATTCCAGAGGATGATCTTTTTCGTTTTTTAAAAAAAAGAAGCGGTCAGCTGGAAGCCGTAGTCATCACCGGCGGGGAACCGACCTGCCAGCCCGATTTGGCGGAGTTTATTAAGAAAATAAAAAAGTTGGGCTATGCGGTTAAGCTGGATACCAACGGCAGCGCGCCCCTGACGCTGGAAAAATTGATAGCGCGCCAACTGCTTGATTATCTGGCCATGGACTTTAAGGCGCCGGCGGATAAGTATGAAAAAGTCGTCGGAGCCAAAGTTGATTTTAAAAAAATCAAAAAAAGTGCTAAAATAATAATGGCGTCGGGCTTGCCTTATGAATTCAGGACCACGCTGGTTAAGCCCCTGTTGGTTGAAAGCGATATTGCTAAGATAGGCCGGGAAATAAGAGGAGCACAAAAATGGTTTTTGCAGAAATTCAGAGCCGAGGGTGATTTGGTGGACGTTAAATTTAAGAAGGGGAAAACTTTTACTGACAAAGAAATGCAGGAGCTGAAAAAAATCGGAGA
>CAYNBD010000005.1:0-2456 GCA_964395755.1 uncultured Gammaproteobacteria bacterium | reverse complement strand
AGAAGGGGAAAACTTTTACTGACAAAGAAATGCAGGAGCTGAAAAAAATCGGAGAGCGATACGTGGAGAAATGCGAAATAAGATAGCTTTTTAATAACCAATAACCAAGAAACTTGCCTGCCGGCAGACAGGCAATAACCAAATAAATTAAAATAATCAATAACCAAACGTTTTGGTCATTTTCCGCCAACCGGCGGATTGGTTATTGATTATTATTTGGAATTTGGTTATTGATTATTGATTATTTTAACTTATGGAAGATGAAATTAAAAAATTATTGGAAAAAAACCTGGAATTAAATCAGGAGATTCATAAGATGGTGAAGAGCATCCGTGTTTATGTTATCGGCCAGAGAATTTGGTTTGTTATTAAAATGCTTTTTATTCTGGTGCCGGTTATTTTGGGTTTTATTTATCTGCCGCCTCTGGTTAAGGATTTGATGGACAAGTATCACAACTTATTGAATTTTAGCGGCGGCAATGTGGTGGAAGGCCTGTTCAACAGAAATAGCAGCCCGGATTTCAATAATCTTAAAGTTGATGACTTGCCTCCGGATGCACAGCAGTATTTGCGCTAGACAAAAGTTAATAGCGGTATTTGCGCATTCCGACAAAGCAATTTATAAATTTGGTTTTACTAATCATCAACTACGCTAACCGCTGTCGGTGGACGAGGAGGTCTACCGGATATCGGCGTTAGCGACCGCCGGGATGCCGGGAAAGTTTTATGCAATTAAGCGATTTTGAAAAATCAGTTTTGGCCTCGGTCAAGAAAATTCCCCGGGGTAAGGTAATGACTTATGCCGGCCTGGCCCGCGCCGTGGGCCGGCCCAGAGCCGCGCGGGCAGTGGGTAACATTCTGGCCAAAAATCGGGACATTCCCCATATTCCCTGTCATCGCGTTGTCAGGAGCGACGGCCGTTTGGGCGGCTATCGGCTGGGTTTTAAGCGCAAACGAAAGTTTTTATCCGCCGAAAGCGTACAAATAAAAGAAGGGAGAGTCGTAGATTTTAAAGAAAAATTGTATACTCCCTAATGGCGGATATTTGATAATTTTTTCTAAAATAAAACAGTTTAATTTCCTAAACTGTTTTATTTTAAACCGATATATGGATCATAACATGAATCATAATTTTAAAACTAATTTTGCCGTTATTTTGATTACGGCGATTGTCGTCAGCTCCGTTTGCGGTGCCGGAGCCGGGTTTTGGGCCGGTTTGACCGCCAGGGGAAATGCCGGTTTGGCCGGCGGCCAGGAACAGGGGAATCAATCCGTAGGCGGGGAGAAAGTCGTTCAAGTCGATGAGGAATCGGCCATCGTAACGGCGGTAGAAAAGGTTTCGCCGGCGGTCGTGAGCATTATCGTCAGTAAAGATTTGCCGGCGGTGGAGCAGTATTATTCCGGTCCTTTCGGTTCGGATTTTTTTCGTCAGTTTTTCGGCGATGATTTTAACGATTTTTTTGGCGTTCCCCGAAATAACCAGCCAAATCAGCAGCAGCCGGATAACAATGGCGGCCAAAAGACCGAAATCGGCGGCGGCAGCGGTTTTATCATCTCGGCCGACGGCTATGTCGTTACCAATAAGCACGTGGTGGCGGACGAGGAAGCCGACTACACGGTTTTGATGAACGACGAAAGCAAATACGAAGCCAAAGTCCTGGCCCGGGATCCGGTTTCGGATTTGGCGATTTTAAAAATTGAAGGCGATAATTTTCCCACCGTGGAATTGGGCGACAGCGCGAACCTCAAGGCGGGCCAGACCGTTATCGCCATCGGCAATGCCCTGGGTGAATTTCGCAACACCGTGTCCACGGGCGTAATTTCCGGCTTATCGCGTTCGGTCACGGCCGGCGGCGCCGGCATCGGCGCGGAAGAATTGGTGGGCGTGATTCAGACTGACGCTTCCATCAATCCGGGCAATTCCGGCGGCCCCCTGCTTAACATCGCCGGCCAGGTAATCGGCATCAATACCGCCATGGCCAGCCAAGCGGAAAATATCGGCTTTGCCATTCCCATTAACGACGTCAAAGATACGATTGCCAATGTGCAACAAAATGGCCGGCTGGTCCGTCCCTGGCTGGGGGTGCGCTATGTGATGCTTAACTCCGACATTGCCAAGGCCAACAATTTGTCGGTTGATTACGGCGCTTTAATCGTGCGGGGGGAAGCGCGGACCGATTTGGCCGTGATTCCCGGCTCCCCGGCGGACAAGGCCGGGTTGGCGGAAAATGACATTATTTTGGAAGTTAACGGCCAAAAGATTGATGAGGGCAACACGCTAGCCAAGGCCATCGGCAAATTTAAAGCCGGCGATGCAATCACCCTGAAAGTTCTGCACCAGGGCAAGGAAAAGGAAATCAAGGTGACTTTGGAAGAAATGGGGTAATTTATTAATAATCAATAACCAATAATCAAATTACAAACAATAATCAATAACCAAAATTAAAATAATCAAA
>CAYNBD010000004.1:0-30414 GCA_964395755.1 uncultured Gammaproteobacteria bacterium | reverse complement strand
ACCTGGTTTTCTTCCGGGCTCTGGACTTTTTCCACTCTGGCTGACAAGCCGGAGCAGATTAAAATTGCGGATGGTAAATTAAAAATAGACAGCCAGGATTTTAAAGATTTTCACCCCACGGCCGTTCTGGAAACCGGCTATGACATTTTATTCTTTTGGGTGGCGCGGATGATTATTATGACCGCTTACGCGGTCGGCGATATTCCTTTCCGCGACGTTTATCTGCACGGCCTGGTGCGCGATGAGCAAGGGAAAAAGATGAGCAAATCCCTGGGCAACGTGATTGACCCCCTGGACATGATAAAAAAATACGGCGCCGACGCTACCCGCTTGTCCCTGGTAATCGGCACTACGCCCGGGGGGGATATGAATTTGAGCGAAGCTAAAATCGCGGGCTACCGGAATTTTGCCAATAAGCTTTGGAATATAGCGCGATACATAATTGGCAATTATGAATTACGAATTACGAATTACGAATTAAAGAATATTGGGTTAACTGATGCAGATCATTGGATATTAGAAGAATTAGAGAATGTTATATCATTAGTAGATAGAAAAATAAGAAATTATGAATTTTCGCAAGCGGGGGAAATATTAAGAGAATTTACCTGGGATAAATTGGCAGATTGGTATTTAGAAATTGCTAAAATTGAAAGACATAAATCAAAAATTCTGTTTAATATTTTAAAAAAGTTATTGGTTTTATGGCATCCTTTTATACCTTTTGTTACCGAAACTATTTGGGACGAAATAAAAGGAGAGAATGAAGATATGTTAATAGTTACAGATTGGCCAAAAGCCAGATTAACAAAAAAAGGTGAATATCAAGATGGAAGATGGGGGCTAGTAAAAGATAAAATAAATTTGATAATTAAAATTGTTACTGCTATTCGTAACGCACGGGCCGAAAACAGGGTAGAGCCCAAGAAGAAAATTAAGGCCGTGATTTATGCCGAGAGATATAAAGAGTTAATAGAGACGCAAGCGCATTTAATAAAGGGATTGCGTACCGGCATCAAAGAACTGGCAATTAAGACCAAGGGCCCGGAAATTAAAAATGAAATCCATCTGACGGTGGCGGGCATTGACATTTATTTAATCGGCGCAATTGACAGGCGGCGGGAAGAGATGAGGATTAAAAAAGAAAAAGAAAATTTGGAGAAGATGATAAAAATAACGGAAAAAAAATTGGCCAACAAGGAATTCGTTAAAAAAGCGCCGGCCGAAATTGTTGAGTCGGAGAGAGAGAGGCTGAAAATGCGAAAGAGGGAATTAAAAAGATTAAATAATAATTAAAATTAATTTCTAATTTCTAAATTATAATGTCTAATAAATTACTAATGCCGAATGTTTAATTTATATTATTGTATTTGTTAGAAATTAGAAATTATAATTTAGAAATTTTAACAATATGATAGAAAATAAATTATTAAGCGCGGTTTTAATTATCATTGCTTTTTGGCTAGCCTCTTATTTAATTACGCTTTTGATGCGGCTGGTTGCCCGTCTGGCCAGCAAAACCAGGACGTCTCTGGACGACAAAATTATTGCCGCTACCAGTTTGCCGGTCAGATATCTAGCCATAATTCTGGGTTTTTATTTCGCCGCCCGCTATTACGGCCTGAACTGGAGCTGGCAAGGCGCGGGGGTTGAAGAAGTGTTTTTGATTTTAATAGTGCTGTTAATCAGCTTTGCTTTCAGCCGGTTTTTAAAAACGATTTTTATCTGGTACGGCGAAAAAGGCGAAAAGGGAAGAATGAGCCGGACCATGTTCGTTTTTGTCCGTAAAATGATTTCTGTTTTGGTTTATGTCCTGGCCGGGCTGTTTATTTTTCAGCAACTAGGCATAGAAATCGGGCCCTTGCTTGCCGGCCTGGGCATTGCTGGTTTGGCGATTGCTTTGGGTCTGCAGGAAACTTTGGCCAATCTTTTTTCCGCTTTGTTTTTAGTCATGGACAGATCAATCAACATCGGCGACTGGATCCAGTTGGAAGACGGCACCAAAGCCAACATTGAAGACATTTCTTGGCGCTCGGTCAGAATCAGGACCCTGGGCGGGAATGCGGTGATTATTCCCAATTCGGTGTTTGTCGGCCAAAAGATTATCAGCTATGATTATGCCGAATCGTCCTTTTTCACCTCGGTCCAGGCGGGAGTGGCTTATGGTTCTGATTTGGAAAAAGTGGAAAAGGCGGCCACGGAAGCGGCCCGGGATGTTATTAAAAGGGAAAATATCAAGGCGGGTGAAAATGAGCCGATTATACGATTTAAGGAACTGGCGGATTCAGCCATCAATTTCAGCGTGATTATTAAGGTAGATCAGGCCAAAGACGAAGGCCGGATTAAGCACGCTTTAATTAAAGCCATCGTGGAAAAATTTCGGCAGGAGAAAATTGAAATTCCCTTTCCCCAGCGGGTTATTCATAAAGCTGATTGATATTTGCTTGCGCCCAAATAAAGATTTTTAACTTGAAAAGCGCTTGGTAAAATGGTAAAGTGATAAAGTAAACAGACGAATATAATGCAAAAATCAAAAATCAAAATGCAAAATGACAATGCAAAATGTAAAATTTATTAATTTATTTCCTTTTTGAATTTTTATTTGTCATTTTAATTTTTGCATTTTGCATTTTGAATTAATTTCTGTCGTCTAGTTTATGACTTTGCGTTCGTATTTAATTATGATGATTGCGGCCACCTCGCTTTGCTGGGCGGCTTTCGTTTTTGTGATCTGGACGGTTAATCCTTTTATCACCAATCGGCTGGGATTTTTTTTGTTTTATTTGTCATTATTTTTGGCCTTGGCCGGCTCGGCCGCCATCATCGGTTTCCTGATCAGATTTATTGTCTTAAAGCGCGAATTGGCTTTTCGGGCCGTAAAAATCGCTTTTCGCCAGTCGTTTCTGTTCTCCTTTTTAATCGTGGCCACTTTATTTTTACTGGCAAAAGATTTATTTAGCTGGTTAAACCTGCTTTTCTTAATCATTGGTTTGTCAATTTTAGAATATTTTTTAATCAGTTACGGTCCAGGCAGGCGTCGGCATATCACCCCAGACGAGGGGATGGATAATTTTAATAATACCTAGTATGGAAGTAATAATTTTAGGGTCAGGCACTTATCAGCCCGAATTAACCAGACATGCCTCAAGTTATCTGGTTAAGATAAAGTCTAAAAACTTGGTTTTTGATTTTGGCCGGGGCGCTTTAGGCCAATTACTTAAGGTGGGAATTGAATATTATGATATAGATCAAATTTTTATTAGCCACACTCATCCTGACCATTGTTCAGAACTAAGTTCATTTCTTCATATTGCCTTGTCGGAGCCTAGATATGGAAAATTTAGAAAAGCGGATTTAACAATTTATGGCCCAAAAGGAATTAAACAAATAGTAAGTTATCTATTTAAAGCTTTTAATTTTACTGTCTTTAAACCCAAGTATAAAATTTTAATTAAAGAGTTGACTCGCGATAAGATAATTCAAGATAAAGATTATACAATTAAAAATTTTGAAGCAAGCCATGATACAAATATAAACTGTTTGTGCTATAAAATTAAATCGAGAGGAAAAGTTTTAGCTTATTCCGGAGATACCAGAGATTGCGCTGGCCTAAGAAAAGCCTGTCAAGGAGCAGATTTGGCTATTATTGAAGCCAGCTGGCCCCAAAAATCAAAATATGGAAATCATTTAACAGGTAGCCAGGCGGCTCAAATCGCCCAAGAAGCAAAGGTAAAAAAATTGGTATTAACCCATGTAGCGCCTTATTATTTAAAACATTATAATGTAGTTAAGGAAGCTAAAAAATATTTTAAAGGCCCGGTGAGCATAGCCAAAGATCTAAAAAAGATAAAGATTAAGTTATAGATCATATTAAGCAAGTGAGTTTTGTTATTAATCTAAAATATTATTTGTTTTAATTTAAATATATGGGATTTTTTGAAAAAGTTGGTCTTTTTAGGCCTAATAAGGGGGAGAAGAATAAAAACAGAGAGAATATGAGTGAGACGGAAAAAGGATCAGAAGAAACTAATATTAGAGAGGAAGAGGGGAAGAAAGCAGAAAGAGCCGTGGAAAAATACGGATATGATCCGGAAAAGTTGAAAAAACTTATAGAAGAGATAGATTATGGTACTGGTTGGATAAAGGGGAAGACAAATTTTGCTGAAAAAAGCATAGAGGAAAGATCACCTGAGTATGAGAAGATTGTTAGTATGATAAAAAGATTTCTAATTAAAAATCATTTTCAAGCTTGGCCGGAAGGCGAGGAGGCGGAAATTAACATCAATATTCCTACTTCCCAAGGAATAAGGAATTTAGATGGGGCTGACCTGAATTTTTTGTTCAGCACTCATAATCTATCTGATATTAAAAATAATAAGAGAGGAGAGGTTTTAAAAGTATTAAAGTCGCCGGCTTCTGATATTGTAAATCCGGAAGAAGAGCCGGATAAAGTGATTGATGCATCATTTCGCATTTTTCACAATTATTATATGAATATTGACGGCGCGCCGACAACTTTTGAGCCGGTAAAAGTTATAGAAGCAAATACTGGGCCTGATAAATTGATGTTAGCCAAGGGCAATATCGGTAAATCAAAAAATCAATATTTCGGTGCCTGGAATAGCATTCCTTTAGGAAGCGATGACGTTGAGGAATTAATGGAAAGATATAATAAATATTTATAAGATAAAATAGTGACTAAGAAATCATCATGAAAAAAGAGTTGGAAAATTTAAAGAAGGAAATTTTAGGGAAACTGGCCGAAGTTAAAGATTCGGAATATTTGCGTAAGCTGGAGATTAAATATTTCGGGCGCCGGGGCGAATTGAATAAGATTTTGCGCGGGATAAAAAATTTGGGCACCGAGGAGAAGAAAGAACTGGGGCGACTGGCTAACGAAACCAAGGCAGAATTGCAGGCCAGGCTGCTGGAAGCCAGAAATGTGCTATCCGGCCGGTCCGGCCGGGGCGACTTTTTAGACGTGACCTTGCCGGGAGAAAAAATCAGGGCCGGCCATCTCCATCCCCTTACCCTGATACAAAACGAATTGGAGGACCTGTTTTCCGCTTTGGGTTTTATGATTTTAGACGGCCCGGAACTGGAAAGCGAATATTATAATTTCGAGGCCTTGAACATCCCCGCTTACCATCCAGCTCGTGATATGCAGGACACTTTCTATGTTGAGACACAAATGGCCACGAATAATTCACAAATAGCCACAAATGTTGAACAGATAGCCACTAAAGCACGGGAGGGGCTGGTGATGCGGACGCACACTTCACCGGTCCAGGTCAGGGCGATGCAAAAGTACGGCGCGCCTTTGCGCTGCGTGGTGCCGGGCCGGGTTTTTCGCTGCGAGGCCACGGACGCCACGCATGAGCATACCATTAACCAGATTGAAGGCCTGATGATAGATAAAAACATTTCCTTGGCCAATTTGATTTCGGTTTTGACAGGAATGCTTTCCGGAATTTTCGACCAGGAGGTAAAACTTAGAATCAGGCCGGGTTATTTCCCTTTCGTGGAGCCGGGGCTGGAGGTTGACATGAGCTGCACGATTTGCGGCGGTAAGAGCTGTCCCAGCTGCAAGCACACCGGCTGGCTGGAAATGCTCGGCGCCGGCCTGGTGCACCCCCGGGTTCTGGAAGCTGGCGGCATTAACCCGAAAGAGTACAGCGGCTTCGCTTTTGGTTTGGGCATAGACAGGCTGGCGATGATGAAATACGGGATAAACGACATTCGCTTGTTTAACAGCGGAGATTTAAGATTTTTGTCTCAATTTTGAGAAACACGAATGAGACGAATGAAAACGAATATAACGAATAACGACTAACTATACAAACATTTTTATATGTACCTATCCCTAGACTGGCTAAAAGATTTTGTTAAAATACCGAAGAATATTTCGCCGGCGGATTTAGGTTTGCGTTTAACCATGCATACGGTTGAGATTGACAATGTTATTGAGCAGAGCGAGCGGTTAAAAAAGGTGGTGGTGGGTAAAGTAAAGGAAATAAAAAAACATCCCCAGGCCGATAAGCTGTACTTGGTTAAAGTTGACATTGGCAGGGAAGGACTGGAGATAGTTTGCGGGGCGGATAATTTTCAAGCCGGCGATTTAGTGCCGGTGGCTTTAACGGGTGCGGTTTTGCCTAACGGTATGGAAATTAAGGCAACGGTCATCAGGGGCGTGAAATCTAACGGTATGCTTTGTGCCGCGGACGAACTGGGATTGGGCAGTGATCACAGCGGCATTATGATATTAAAGTCAGGCCGGGTCGGACAAAATTTAAGCGCAGCTTTGGGCCTGGATGACGTTATTTTTGAGGTTGATAACAAATCAATCACGCATCGACCGGATTTATGGTCGCATTACGGGATGGCTCGTGAAATTTCTTCTTTTTTGAATACACGAATGGCCGTGCATATTGAACGAATGGCCGCGAATAAAATTAAAATCGGCAAGAGCAAAAAATTAAATGTGGAGGTGAAAGATTTTAAGTTGTGTCCGCGCTATATGGCGATTCAGGTTGATAACGTTAAAATTGAAGATTCGCCCGGCTGGATGCAGAAGAGACTATTGGCCGTGGGCATGCGGCCGATTAATAATATCGTTGACATTACCAATTACGTGATGCTGGAGCTGGGCCAGCCCCTGCACGCTTTTGATGCCGCGCTAATAGCCACAAATATAAAAACAAATAGCCACGAATTCAATATTGTGGTGCGTCGGGCCAGGCGCGGTGAAAAAATCGAGACCCTGGACGGCCAGAAGCGGGAGTTGGACGAAGAAATGCTGGTAATTGCCAATAAGGACAAGCCGATTGGCATCGCTGGCGTCATGGGTGGAGCCAATAGCGAAATTGGTCAAGAGACCAAATCAATCGTTATTGAATCGGCTAATTTTGAATCGACCCAAATCAGGAAAACCGCCCAGAAATTGGGGTTGCGCACCGAGGCTTCAATTCGCTATGAAAAATCCCTGGACCCGAATTTATGCGCCTCGGCCCTGGCGCGGGTTTTAGAGCTAATTAAAAAAATATGTCCGCGGGCGCAGGCAGCCAGTAATTTGGTTGATGAAAAAAAATATAAATTAAACCAGGGACCGATTGAATTAAGCCTGGAAATGGTCAACAATCTGGCGGGTGAGAAAATAGACGAGAAAAGAATTATAAATATTTTAACCAGCTTGGGCTTTGGGGTAAAAAAGAAATCCGCGGGAACGCTGGCTTGCTTTATTCCGAGTTGGCGGGCAACCCGGGACATATCCATTCCCGAAGATTTAGTGGAAGAGATTGCCCGGATTTACGGCTACGATAATTTAGAGCCGCGGATGCCCAACATAGTAATGGCCGCGCCGGAATTTAATCAGGAAAGAACGATTGAGAGAAAAATAAAAAACATTTTGGCGCTGGGCGCCGGTTTGATCGAAGTTTATAATTATTCTTTTGTTGGAGAAGCGCAGTTGAAAAGATTAAAAATTGATTACACTAATCACGTTGAGCTGGCTAATCCGATCGCCAGCCATCAGACCCTGCTCCGGCAAAGCCTGATTCCAAACTTGTTTGAGAATGTTAAATTGAACCAGGCGCGTTACGAAAATTTTGGCTTATTTGAAATTGGCAGTATTTTTTTAAATTCCCCCGGGGAAATTAACAAAAATGAGGAGGGCAAGGAAAAATTGCCTTATCAAGAAAGGCATCTGGGCATTATTATGGCCGGCGGAGCGGACGAGGATATTTTTTTCCGGCTTAAAGGAATAATTGAGTATTTATTATCAAGGTTTGGTTTTGAAATTGAATTTGTTCCGGGCGCAGGTCCGGCCTGGGCGCAAGCGGGGGCAACGGCCGGAATCAGCCTGGCCGGGAAGAATGTCGGGTTTTTAGCCGGAGCGGATAATTACGTCTGCCATTCAGCCGGGATTAAAAAACAAGTGGCGGGCGCGGAAATCAGCCTGCCTGAATTTTATGAAGCTTTAGCCACGGGTGGAGCAAGGTGTTATGAACCTTTGCCAAAATATCCGGCCGTTAGAAGGGACCTGGCTTTTGTGGTTGATAGCAAAGTATTGTATAATGATATCAAGGCGGCTATCAACAATTTTAGCGCTCTGATAAAGACAGTTGAGCTGTTTGACGTTTATCAGGGAGAAAAGCTGGGCCGGGGTAAAAAAAATTTGGCTTTTCATATTGCCTATCAGTCGCCTGACTATACCCTGACCGCCGGGGAAGTTGATGAATTGCAGAGCGGGTTGGTTAAGCATTTAGAGCAGAAATTCAAGGCTCAAATTAGGGATTTTTGATATAAATAATTACTTGGATTCATATGCAGGAAATAAAAAGAATAAAAGCAGTGTCTTTGGCAAAAATTGTGGCAGTATTTTATGGCCTGACCGGCTTTTTAATTTCTTTGGGCGTAGCCGTCCTGACCATTGTGAACATGGTTACCCAGGGGGATTTTGTCGGTTCGGTGATGATGGTGGCTTTGTTTAATATCGGCGCCGGCATTTTACTGGGCTTGCTGGTGGCCCTGGTTACCGGCTTTTTGGGCTGGCTTTTGGGCTATGTTGTCGGTGTGATTTATAACCGTTTAGCCCGCAGGTTCGGCGGCATAAAAATTGATTTCATTGATGCCGGCCCGGAAGTAGGCGCAAGCAATGAGCCGGAGCCGGAAAATAAAAAAGAGGAGACCAAGGAGTTAAATAGTGAGTGATAAAATACATTTTTGCGTGCTCACAATTTTCCCACGAATATACAAATCAAGTACAAATTTACAAATTACAAATTTATACAAATATTACTCAATATATTTTAGCTACGATTTGTAATTTGTAGATTTGTAAAAAATTTGTAAATTCGTGGGTAATAATGGTGAAAACAGAGAATAATCGTTCAATTAAATTAAATTTTGCAAAACATATGGATTTAATTCAAAACGCAAAAGATTTATTATTTATCATTATCGCTTTCGGCGTTTTTTGTCTGACCGTCTTTACGGCCTGGTTTATTTATTATTTGGCTATGATTATGCGCCAGGTTTTTTTGGGCATTAAAGAAACCCGGGATAAAATCAACCAGGTGGGGGAAACAGTGCGGGAATTTAAAAAGAAAATGGAGCACGGCGCGGCTTATTTGAATTTGCTTAGCGAAGGCGTGGAAAAGGTAACCCAAATAATTAAAAATAAAAAAGGCAAAAAGGAGAAAAAAAATAAATAAACCAAGAAAAGGGGGAAAGGATGGAAAAGAATATTAGTAAGGCGCAGGTTACTGTTGGGTTGATTATTATTATAATAGTTCTTGTCAGTGCGTTTTTTTATTATTATGGCCCAGAAATTTTTGGCCAGAAAGAAAACAGCGGCGAACAAAGAGCAGTTTTGGTAGAGCAAGTTTCCGCGGATGTTCCTTCTGAATGTTTACCTGTAAAGGAGTTTTTGCAAGAATACGAAGAAAGTCTACTGCGTGCCGAAAAATTTTTTAAAAGTTATGATGAAGATTTGCAGTGGTGGAATAATGAGATGGCTAAAATTGAGGATAACAAGGAGATGTTAATTCGAGTGGGTATTTATGATGTTAAACGGCAGGAAGCGCGAGAAAAGATTGAGACCGCTGTGTGGGGTTGTAATGAATATTTAGGAGAAAAAAGGAAATGCGAAGAAGCAATCGTTGGTTTGCAGGCGGAACTGGAGAGATGTAAAGAAGGATACCGATTAGATAAAACCGAGGAGAACAATTAAGTGAAGTACATTTTTTTGAAGCGAGAAATAGCCGGTGACATTTGCTCGCCGGTTTTTTTACGTAATATATGTAAGTACATATGTAATTACGTAGCATTTTAGAGTCGCAACAAAATCAGCCCAGCCATTTATGGTTGGGCTGGTAGAATGTATAATTCCAACAAAATTAGCCCCGCCATAAATAGCGGGGCTAATTTGAAAAACCCGCTTTAAGCGGGCTAACAAATCACAACATCCCGCTTTAGCGGGATTGCGATATTTAGTCTAACCATTAATGGTTAGACTGCTGATTTTACTTTTTGTATCCGCATTCTTTGCTACTGCATTTTACACCGGTTTTGGTCTCCAGCAAAAGCGCGCCGCATTCCGGACATTTTTCTCCGGTCGGTTTGCCCCAGAAAGCGGTTTTGCAGTCCGGGTACTGGTCGCAGGCGTAGAAGATTCCCTTGCGTGATTTTTTTTGGATAATTTCCCCCCGGCCGCAGACCGGGCATTTAACGCCGGTATTGTGGCCGTTTTCTTTGATGTTCTTGATGTTTTTGCATTTTGGATAAGCGCTGCAAGCCAGAAAAGGTCCATAGCGGCCGGTTTTTATTACCATTTCCGCTCCGCACTTTTCGCATTTCTGGCCGTTGTATTTTTCTTCCAGTTTTTTAATCTCCTCGTCATTGCGGCCGTCCGTTGTTTGCTGTCTGCCGTTTTCCAACGGTTTGATGTTTTTACATTCCGGGAAAGCCGAGCAGGCCAGGAATTTTCCATAGCGGCCGGTTTTAATTATCATCGGCGCGCCGCATTTATCGCATTTTTCTTCGCTTTTTTCTTCGGGCATAATGTCTTTTTTATTAATTTCATTATATTTTTTTTCTAAATTGGCGTGGAAAGGACCGTAGAAACCGCCAATGACCGGTTGCCACTCAATCGCGCCGTCGGCGATTTTATCTAGGTCAGCCTCCATGGCGGCTGTAAATTGATAATCAACGATTTGGGGAAAATGTTTAATTAAGAGGTCGGTAACGATAAAAGCGATTTCGGTCGGGGCTAATTTTTTATTCTCGTCGCGCTCCACGTAATTTCTGGCTTCAATAGTGGCAATAGTGGGAGCATAGGTGGACGGCCGGCCGATACCGTATTTTTCCAACTCTTTTACCAGTCCGGCATCGGAATAGCGCCCCGGCGGTTTGGTAAAATGCTGTTCATTGGCTAATTTAATTAAAGTCAGAGTTTCATTCTTTTTTACCAGCGGCAGTTCCAGTTCTTTGCTTTTTTCCGGATAAATTTTTAAATAGCCCGGGAATTTTAAAACCTGGCCGGTGGCCCGGAATTGGTATTGCTGGGTTTTATTATTTTTTTGTTGAGCGTCAATATCAATGGCGGTGGCATTAACTACGGCTTCCGGCATCTGGCCGGCCAGCGCCCGTTGCCAAATTAGCTTATATAATTTATATTGGTTGTTATTTAGCTTGGTTTTAAGCGCGCGCGGATCTTTAGCCGCCTCGGTCGGACGGATAGCTTCGTGGGCTTCCTGCGCTCCCTTGAATTTGGTTTTAAAGCGGCGTGGTTTTTTGAGGGCGTATTCTTCTCCCAGAGTATTTTTTAAATAGTTTCGCGCTTCGCTTAAAAATTTTTCCGATAAGTTAAGCGAGTCGGTGCGCATATAAGTAATTAAGCCGTTTTCATAAAGCTGTTGGGCAATCATCATGGTTTGCTTGGCGCTGAATCCGAGCCAGCGGTTGGCGGTTTGCTGGAGAGTTGAGGTGGTGAAAGGCCGGGGCGGATTTTTTTTATGCTCTTTTTGCTCTAAATCAGCAACCAGATATTCGGCTTTGGTTAAATCTTTTAGAATTTTTTCCGCTGCCGCCTGGTTTTTAATCGCCAGTTTGTCAATCGTTTTATTATTAATTTTATTAAGCTGGGCGCTGAATTCTTTTTTATTTGCGTCTTCCGGCCGCAATTGGGCGGCCAGACTCCAATATTCATCTGGCTTAAACTTTTTAATTTCTTTTTCCCTGGCCACGATTAAACGTACGGCTACGGATTGCACCCGGCCGGCGGATAGGCCTTTCGCCACTTTCTTCCATAAAAAAGGCGATAATTCATAGCCGACCAGCCGGTCCAGGATGCGCCGGGCCTGTTGGGCGTCAACCAGTTTCATATCAATCTGCCGGGGGTTTTCCAGGGCCGCGGTAATGGCTTCTTTGGTAATTTCATGAAAAACAATTCGTTCGGTTTTTTCTTTATCTATCTCCAGCGCTTCGGTCAGGTGCCAGGCAATGGCTTCACCTTCCCGGTCTTCATCAACCGCCAGAATAATTTTATCCGCTTTTTGGCTTAATTTTTTAAGCTGACTGACGGTTTTACGGGCATTGGGCGGAATGACGTATGTGGGTTGGAAATTATTTTCAATATCTATGCCCATTTCCCGCTTGGGCAAATCACGGATATGCCCGAAAGAAGACTCAAGTTTATATGTTGGGCCGATAAATTTGGCTATGGTTTTTGCTTTTGTTGGCGATTCAACGATTATTAAGTTCATAGTGTTTGTAATTTGTAATTTGAAATTTGTAATTAGGCTAAGAGTAATCATTTCAAATTACTAATTTCAAATTACCAATTACCGCGCCAGTACGTATTGTCTTCCTCCCAGATTTTTCACCATGCCTTTCATTTCCATAATGGTTAGTGTACTATTTATCAGAGATGTGTCAAGTTCGGTTTGGCGGATTAGCTCGTCAATATGGATCGGTTCGCGCGTCAGGCAGGCAATAATTTTTTCTTCCTCCGCGGTTTCCGGCATGATTTTGCGGTTATCAACGTAGGCGGTGATTTGCGCCAGATTAAGGGCTTCAATAATATCGGCGGCGGCGGTTACCGGCTTGGCCCCCAGCTTAATTAATTTGTTCGGCCCGAAAGAAGCGGGGGAATAGATATTGCCGGGGACGGCAAAAACTTCCCGGTTCTGCTCCAGGGCGTGATTGGCGGTAATCAGGGCGCCTGACTTTTCTCCCGCTTCTACGACCAAAACCCCGAGGGATAAGCCGGAGATAATCCGGTTTCTTTGGGGAAAATGGTGTTTCAGGGGCGGGGTGCCGGGCGGAAATTCGGAAATTATCGCTCCCGCGCCGGCAATAATTTCATCCAGCAGGTAGCGGTTGGCGGTCGGATAAACGCTCTGCCGGTCCAGGCCGGAACCAAGCACGGCCAGCGTCCGTCCGCCCGTTGCCATGGCTGTTGCGTGGGCCAGGGTATCAATCCCCAGGGCCAGGCCGCTGACGATAGTTAGGTTATGGCGGGCTAAATCAGCCACTAGGTTTTCCGTTATTTGCCGGCCGTAAGCGGTATATTTTCTCGTGCCCACCACTGCGAAAGTAAATTCGTTTTTGGCCTCAAGGTTTCCCCGGTAGTATAACAAGGGCGGCGGAGAATAGATTTCTTGTAAAAGCCGGGGATAATTTTTATCTGTTAAAATTATTACCCTGATATTTTCCCGAGTTAACTTTTCCATTATCTCGTCGGGGTTGATTTTATCTCTGGCGGCGACGAATTCTGCGGCCAAGTTTTCTTCCAGCCCGGCTTGCTTTAGTTCCGAAATCGGAGCCAGGAAAGCCTGCTTTAAGTCGGGAAAATATTTTTTTAATTTTTTGAATCTGGCCGGCCCGAATTTGGGAAAATGGTTTAGGGCCACCCAATATTTAAGATCATTCATGTTAAAGTAGTTGCCTTTTTCCCCGCTGACGGACAGGCTTGAATTACTAAAATTTTAATTTTTGCCTAATATTGTCTAATATTAAATAATTTTAATTTATGAAAAATTAAAATTATGTTTAGCCATTGACTTTTAAATTTCAATATGTTAAAATGGTATACTAAAATTTTAATAAAAGATATTTGCAATCGTATTGAAATTGGCAAGAGAGCAAGGCTTGTTCTTCCGCTTGCTCCAGGGCCTTGGATTAATAGACAGTTTTCCTCCTTGACTATCTATAAACCGATTGTCCCTATGAGCAAGCGGAAGAGCAAACTTTATTTATTGTAAAACCGCTGAATTAGCGGTTTAGTAATAAGTGGTATTTAGTGGTGTTTAGAATTTTGTCTAGGAGTGGTGAAGGTTAAACTTCCCTCCTAGTTTGGCCGGATCCTCAAATAGGGCCTTGTGCCCTGGCTCCTAGGCAATATTTTGGACATTACGTTATTACTAATGCGGGACATGCGAATATTGTTATTGCCTGGCGGCAAATCCTTTCGCGGCTTAGCGGTCTTGAAAATAATAATATTTTTTTTGGCCGTTTTTTTATTTTTCTTTTTCTTCTTATTCTTATTGCTTTTCTCGTTATTTTATTTTTATAATTTTTCCTATCAAGCTTTGAATAATTTTAAGTTCTTCCGGGCTGAATTTTTGCAGAACGAATTTTTCCGCCGGGATTTTTTCCAGTGTATCCGTGCGTATTCCCAGGCGGAGCCGGTTGAAATTTTTGGTTTTTAATGTATTAATAATTGATTGTACGCCCCGGTGTCCGGCCGCGCGCGAATCGGATGAGAATTTATATTGGCCTAGATTGATATCAATGTCGTCGTGGATTATAGTCAAAGCAGCGGTTAAATCGCTGTTTTTTATTTTGAGCAGGCCCAGTTTCCGGGGCAGTAATTTATAATAAGACAAAACCGCCTGGGCGCTCTGGCCGGAATTGTTCATGAATGTTTGCGGCTTTATTAAAATAATTTCCCCGGAGATTTTTTCTTCTTCTGGAAATTCAATTTCCGCTTCAGTCTTGTCGGTGATGAGCGCTTTAAATTTTTTATTGTTGTTCCAGCTTAAATCAAGTTTTTGAGCAATAAAATTAAGCGCCATAAAGCCGAAGTTGTGGCGGGTGCGCTCGTATTTTTTTCCCGGATTGCCCAGGCCGATTATTATTCTCATAACGCATAACGCATAACGCATAACGCACTATATTGGCGAAATGTGTTATGTTTTATGTCATGAGTTACGCGTTATGCGTTATGCGTAACTCATGTTTCCCATGCACCTGTCTGCCCCGGTTTATTCTTATAGTCAGGGGCGTGCCCAGGAAGCCGAATTTTTCCCGGAGACGGTTTTCGATGAAGCGCACGTAGGAAAAGTGCAGGCTGTCTTTGGGGCCGATTTGCAGTTCAAATTTGGGCGGATTGATTTTTATTTGTTTCAATTCGTAGATACGGGGATGTTTAGTGCCGCGGGCCTTGGCCGGTAGGTGGATTTTAACGGTTGTGGCCAAAAATTTATTAAGCTGCGAAGCGCTGATCTCTTTTCTTCTGGCGGCATTGATTTGGATGATTAAATCCAGGATTTTATTAACCTTGCGGCCGGTTAGAGCCGAGGTAAAGTGAATCGGCGCCCAAGCAACAAAGGGCATGGCGTTGTATATATAACGGGTATATTTTTTACTTTGTTCATCGGCAGATTGGGCGGACGAATCGTTGTCTTTTTTCATTAGGTCCCATTTATTGGCGATAATTATTAAGCTTACTTTCCGGTTGACGATTTCTTCTACCAATTTCAAATCCTGGTGGGTAATTGCCCGGCTGATGTCCAAAACCAGCAGGGCGATTTCGGCCTGGCTTAGGCTGGCGAGCGATTTGGCGATGCCGTCTTTTTCCAGACCCCGGCTTTTATTTCCCTTCCGGCTGATGCCGGCCGTATCAATTATAGTGATGATTTCCTTGTTGTAGACGATATCGGTGTTCTGGGGCTCGCGAGTGGTGTGGGGAACCGGACTGACAATGACCCGCTCGTAGCCCAAAATAGCATTGAGCAGCGAGGATTTGCCGACATTGGGCTTGCCGATCAGGCAGACCCGGGCGCTGTCCGGCTTATTTTCGCCCTCATCAGCAGCAGGGAATTTTCCGCCTTTGATTTTTTTAATAATGATATCCAGAAGGTCGCCGGTGCCTGCGCCAGTGGCGGCGGAAATCGGCTGCGGTTGCCCCAGGCCGAGGCGATGGAATTCGGCGACATTAAACTGGTCTCGGCGGCGGTCGCTTTTGTTGGCCACTAGAATTGTTTTTGCCAGCCAGACCTTCCTTTTTTTAAGAAATAGGGCCAGTTCTTTGTCTGGGGGCAGAATACCGGCCCTGACATCGGTTAAAAATAAAATTAGATCCGCTTGGCCTAGATAGCTGCGGACCCCTTTTTGTACTTTGGCTTCAATGTCGGCGGCCGTGGCTTTTTTGTCGGTTAGATATTTTAAATCCAGGATTCCACCGGTATCAACGAGAGTGAAAAATTTTCCCCGCCATTTAACCTGGCCGATATTGCTGTCCCGGGTGGTGCCCGGAATATTGGAAATCAGGGCTTGTTGTTTTTCGGTTAAGCGGTTGAAGAGGGTTGATTTGCCGGCGTTGGTTTGGCCGAAGATAACGACCAGGGGCAGGTTTTTAATGTTTTTGTCCATATAACTCTTGTAACTTGTAACTTGTAACTTGTAATTTGTAACTCGTAACGTATGCGTATATTTGATGTTTTCGCAACCAACGGGAGCGAAAATTTCGGAGCTAAAAAATATTTTAAATTTATTTTAGCGCAGATAGTGTAGAAATAACGACCGCTATTATCGAAACAATAAGGGCGATAATTGATAGCCATTTTTGAAAACCCAATTGATGTTCAGCTAACTTTGTTTGATTTTCAACAGATTTAGTTTGATTTATTAGGGCTTCTAATTGATACAATTCAGATACACTAATGTGCTGGGCACATACCATACAAATAGATTCTCCGTTTTTTGGTTCGCTCCAAACATGGTTGCAGAAATTTTTAATCATATTAAGGAAATTTAAGAAAAAAATATTTCAGTATAACAAGGAATAATAAATAGACAACAGGTAACATAAAGTGTTTAGCAATAATTTTTTCCAATAATCCCAAAAATCTCAATGATCTCAAGCATCCCGCGTATAATTTACTCCTCGGTGTTTTCCAGGCCCGAGGCGCTGGCATCGGCTTCCTGGCCGATGATTAAGATAAAGTCGGGCATTACGGGATTGGTTTCGGCGGCCACTTCGTTTTTAATGTCGTCCATCAGCCATTGTGGCAAATCAAAAGAAACGTTCGCCCCGGTTTTGTCTTTCAGGACGGTTAAGGAGTCTATTTTTTCGCCGTAAGTCAAATCATAAATTACTGATTTTTGGAAATTGCGGCGGCTGGAATTGCCAATGCGGATTATTTCAAAGCCGTATTTTTCCAGGTCCAGGGCCGTTTGCGAAGCCAGTCCGTTCACCCAGGTGCCGTTTCTGATTTCCAGGGAAGCGTTTTCAACCGTTACCCTAGCCTTGTATTCTCCCGGCGTGTCCGAGAAAATATTGTGCACCAGATATTGGATTTCAGCAAAATCTCCCGAGCGGGGAGTTAAAATATAGGCGCCATCCTCGGTAATCATACTGGCGAGGAGGCCGTTAGGGGTGTTGTCCAGCACTTTATTGGTAATTTTGTCTTTGTCTACATTTTTAAATATGTCCCATAATTTCAATATTTCCCAGAGTTTAAGATTGGTGCTAAGATGCGTTTGTATTTCATCTATGATATTGGAAATCATCAGCGGTTTAAAGAGAGTATATTTTGAAAGCAATTTATTTTTAACAGCCGTGATTACCTGTTGCTGCCGCCGGGCGCGGGCGAAATCAGAACCCTCGCCGCCCAGGCCGTGGCGGGAGCGGACATATTTTAAAGCCAGTTCGCCGTCCATTGTTTGCAACCCCTTTTCGATGTAAAGGTGCTCAAAGCGGTTTTCATAAGGTTCGGCGTCTTCCTGGCCCAAAATCGGATAGAGCGGGTCATCCAAGGTATTTTCAACCTCAACTTCAATGCCCCCCAATTCGTTAATGATATTGACGAAACCATCAAAGTCCAGACGGACATAATAATCAATCGGCAGATCCAAAATGTCGGCCAAGGCCTGGCTGATGGCCAGACCGCCGCTGCCTTGGTTTTCCGCTTCGGCGTAAGCGTTAACGTTGTTTATTTTGCGCCAGCCCATGCCTTCAATCGGGATGGTCAGGTCGCGGGGGAACGATATTAGGGCCGCTTTTCCCGTTGATGGCTCCAGGCTGGCCAGGATGATCGTATCGGTCAGATAGCCGCCGTCGTGGTTTTTGCCGCCCATGCCCAAAAGCAGAATATTTATCCGGTCTCTTTCTTCCCCTTTCAGTTGTTTGTCGGCGCTTTCCACCAGGTGTTTGATTTGGCTGATAATCGGTATTTTGTCAATCCAGGAACCATCCTCCTGGTCGGAGGTAGGTGTGTTAGCGGCAAAGACCAGCAGGGTGATGGAGAAAAATATTAGCAGGTAAACGGAAAGCCGAAAAAATTTTTTAAATTTATGCTGCGGCTTTGTATCCGAATTGATTTTTTCCGGCTGCGTATATTGAATATCCATAATTTAATAAGATTTATAAACTTCATTATAATTATAAGCATATTTAGTCGGTTTGGCAACATTAATAACCGGCTCGGCCGGTTGATTGTTGTTTTAACGCAATATTGCCCCGGCAATTTTATGGATGAGATCAGAGTTTTATCTGTGGATAACTGATAAAATATAAAATTTATTTTTGACACTTTTTATTATTATTTTATTTAATTTTAGATAAAATTATATATTTTTAAATATATTGTAGAAAAAATATTGACATAAATGCAAATGAGTAATAAACTTAAGTTATGGATTTAATTACAGAAATAAATGTTGGGAAATAAAGAAAAAAACAAAAGGATAAAATATATAAATTGTATTAATTGCCCGGGTTTTTGCCGCGGTAATAATAACGATAAAGAGGCGCGGCAAATGTTAAAGAGTTTAGAAGCGGATAATTATGAAGAAATAATTTTTTCCTGTCGTTATCTTGAGCAATTGCAAGCGGCTTTTTCTGACCGGCTAAGAGCCTTGGCCCCTTTAATCAAAATCGGTTACAGGGACCAAGGGGGCAGAATATCGTATTTTAAATAATATGGATATTACCATTTTAAAAAAATTAGGTTTAAATGATAAGGAAATCAAGGTTTATTTAAAGCTGCTGGAAGAGGGCGGAATATCAGTGCGCCGGCTGGCTGGATTAACCGACTTGAACCGGGGCACGACTTATGATATTTTAAAAAAATTGCAGTCCCGAGGACTAGTGAGTTATTACCAGCAGGATACCAGGCAGAAATTTGTGTCCGAGGATGCTGATAAATTATTGCAGCTGGCGCGAGCGCGGGAGAACGACCTGAAAAAGACCAAGCGCGGTTTGGAAGAACTGATTCCGGAATTAAGGTCTTTGCGGGAGAAAGGTGGCAGCCGGCCCACCACCAGGTTTTACGAAGGGAAAAAGGGTGTCCGCTTCATCTTGGAAGATGTTCTGGCCGCGGTCAGCCGGGCGGAAAAAAAAGAGTATTATATTTATTCCGCCACCAAATCCAGCGACGACATCAACAATGCTTATCCTGATTTTACCCGCGCCCGGATTAAACAGAAGATTAAAGTTAAAGCCATTTCTTTGTCAGAGGGCGGGAAAATGCACGGCCTGGACGAGCGGCGTTGGCTCGGCAGCCACGAAGAATCCGCCACCTTTATTTTAATCTACGCCGGCAAGTGCGCTTTTCTTTCCCGCGACGCCCAGGGCGCGCCCGTCGGGGTAATTATTGAAAACCGGATGATTTATGAAACGCAGAAGATAATTTTTTTAAAGCTTTGGGAAAAATTAAAATAATTATTTATGATCATTAATAAGGGAGGAAATTGTAATGGGAGAGATAGTAATAGAAATCGGTCCTGTTGTCAAAGGCAGCAAAGAGACAGTAGTATTCATTTTACAAGAGTTGGCGAAATTAGGGAGATTGGATTGTGGTCCCGATGATTCCGGCGAAGGAGAAACGATTTGCGAATACAGGGATGACAGAGTAATAACTGTTATTCATTTTATGGGTGAACAAGGAGTGTTTGAGGAAATACTCGGATATAAAGTCGCCGAATTGGAGAAAGCCCATAGTTTGCCAATCAATTTCCAGTAGGAGAAAGCGGGCTCATTCTGATTAGAAAAAATTTGAATGAGCCTCAATTTATAATTTAAGAATTTTAAATACATAGTTTATGTGCGGCATAGTCGGCTACCTTGGAAAAAATAATGCCGGGCCGATTCTTTTGGACGGTTTAAAAAGACTGGAATACCGGGGCTATGATTCGGCCGGGCTGGCGGTCTTAGACGAGGGCAGGGTTTTTTGCCTGAAAGCGGTCGGGAAAATCAAAGAGTTGGATAATAAAGTTGGTGAGCAGAAAATAGTTGGCCGGGTCGGCATTGCCCACACCCGCTGGGCCACGCACGGCCAGCCCACGGAGGCCAATGCTCATCCCCACCCCTGCTGCCAGGGGAAAATCTGGGTAGTCCATAACGGCATTATTGAAAATTACCAAAAATTGAAAAGCCGGCTGGAAGCCAAAGGCCACCAATTTAAATCCGACACCGATACCGAAGTCATTTCCCACCTGCTGGAAGATTTATATGACGGCGATCTGGTTTCCACTCTGCAAAAAGCCCTGAAACTGGTGCGGGGCGCTTATGGCTTGGTGATTTTGCATGCGGATGAGCCGGAAAAGTTGGTGGCGGCCAAATGCGGCAGTCCGTTGGTGGTTGGTTTAGGAGAAGGGGAAACGATCATTGCCTCGGACGTGTCCGCCATTATCAGCCATACCCGCCAGGTTATTTATCTGGAAGACGGTGAAATCGCCGCCATAACGGCTGATAATCTAAAGGTATTAAATTTGGATAACCAGGAAATAGACAAAACCAGCGAGCGGATAGAATGGGACATAGACAAACTGGAAAAAAACGGCTTTGCCCATTTTATGTTAAAAGAAATTTTTGAGCAGCCGGAAACGGTTGTTAACAGCCTTCGCGGCCGGGTGATAGCCGCCGATGGCAAAGTAAAATTAGGCGGGCTGGAAAACGTTAAAGATAAACTGCGGGAAATAAAAAGAATCATTATCGTGGCCTGCGGCACGGCTTATTATGCCGGCCTGGTAGGTAAAAATATGCTGGAAGAATATGCCGGCATTCCGACCACGGTTGAGCAGAGTTCCGAGTTCCGCTACCGGCAGCCGCTTTTGGACAGGGAAACCGCGGTCATAGCCATCAGCCAGTCCGGGGAAACCGCCGATACCCTGGCGGCCGTTAAAGAGGCGCGGGAGAAAGATGTTTTGACCCTGGGAATCGTGAACACGGTCGGCTCAAGCATCGCGCGCGCAACCGCTGCCGGCGTTTATAACCACATCGGGCCGGAAATCGCCGTGGCTTCAACCAAAGCTTTTGTCTCCCAGGTGGTTATTTTGGCCCTGTTAACGGTTTTTCTCGGGCGGCAGAGAAACATGTCTCTGGCTACCGGCCAAAGAATAATCAAGGAATTGGAACTGCTGCCCGATAAGATAAAAAAGATATTGGCAACCGATGAATTAATCAAGGAAATCGCCGGCAGGTACTGCCGGGTTAAACATTTTGCTTTTTTGGGCAGAAAATACAATTGTCCGCTGGCTTTTGAAGGCGCGCTTAAGCTTAAGGAAATATCATATATTCATGCCGAGGGTTATCCGGCCGGGGAAATGAAGCACGGCCCGATTGCTTTGATTGACGAGCATTTCCCCAGTTTGTTTATCGCCCCCCTGGACAGCGTGTATGAAAAAAACATCAGCAATATGGAAGAAATAAAGTCGCGCCAGGGCCGGATTCTCGCTTTGACTACTGATGAGAATGAAAAAATCAAAAGCGTCGCTGACGACGTAATGTATATACCGAAAACCCTGGAGATGCTGACGCCGGTTTTGGCCGTCATTCCCTTGCAGTTGTTTGCTTATCACACGGCCGTGGCGCGCGGCTGTGACGTTGACAAGCCGCGGAATCTGGCCAAGTCGGTGACAGTGGAATAATTTTAGCCCGGTGCGGGGATAATTTACTTAAATTTATCATACTATGAAAGGTTTATTTGGCACGGACGGCATCAGGGGGCTGGTCAATGATGCAAAAATAAATCCGGCCATGGGTTTTAGGATTGGTAAAGCGATTGTAAAATATTGCCGGAGGAAAAAAGTAAATATTAAAATAATAATCGGGCGCGATACCAGAGGTTCCGGCCTGATTTTGGAAAAAGCCCTGCGCGCCGGTATAAAGTCAGCACGCGGCAAAGTGATAGCGGCCGGAATTATCCCCACGCCCGGGCTGGCTTTTTTAGTGAGAAGCCAGCGGGCCGGAGCCGGCATTATGATTTCCGCTTCCCATAATCCGGCCGCTTACAATGGTTTTAAATTTTTTTCCGCCCGCGGAGAAAAGTTCGGCCAGCAAGAAGAAGCGAAGATAGAAAGATTAATTTTAAAGGAAAAGCCGGGCGGGCAAAAAGGGATTAATTTTAACAGCCGGAAACCGGACGCTAATCTGGCAAACGATTACATTTCTTTTTTACTGGAAAGTCTGCCGCCGGATTTTTCTCTGGCGGGCAAAAAAATCGTTTTGGATTGCGCTCAGGGCGCTACTTATAGAATCGCCCCCTTGGTATTTAAAAAGCTGGGGGCGGAAATCAAGGTGATAGCCGCCAGTCCGCGGGGGAACAACATAAATAAAAATTGCGGCTCGGAGCATACTGATAAATTAAGAGAAGAAGTATTAAAGATAAAGGCTGACTTTGGCATGGCTTTTGACGGCGACGGCGACCGGCTGGTGGCGGTTGACGAACAGGGCCAAACTTTAAACGGCGACCGGTTGCTTTATATTTTTGCCCGGATGTTAAAAACAAAGAAGCGGCTTAAGAATAATCTGGTGATCAGCACTGTGATGAGCAATCTCGGTTTTATCAGGGCTCTGGCCGCTTTGAAGATAAAACATATCATGACGACTGTCGGCGACCGGGAAGTTTATAAGGCGATGAAAAAGCAGGGAGCGATCTTGGGAGGCGAGGAGTCCGGCCACATAATTTTTTCCGCTTATCATACTACCGGCGACGGAATTCTAAGCGCCTTACAGTTAACGGCCGCGTTTGACCTTTTTAAAAAGCCGTTATCCCGACTGGGACGGGAAATGAAAATGTTTCCCAAAATTCTCGTTAACGTACCGGTTAAAATCAGGCCGGTTTTGTCCTCGGTAGCGGACATTAACAAGGCAATCGCCGGAGTGGAAGATTCTCTGGGTGCCGACGGCCGGGTCTTGGTCCGTTATTCCGGCACGGAAAATTTATGCCGGGTGATGGTAGAGGGCAGGCGTCGACCGGAAGTTAAAATTTTGGCCGATAAAATAGTGCGAGTGATAGAGAGAAGTTTAAATAAAAAGTGAAATAAGTAAAATAAGTCTAAGTCTCTACACCAATAGATAATATAATAATTTATGGAAATAAAGAAAAAAAATATAACTGCTGCCGGGGTAGAGTTTTCCGTCCGGGAAGATAATAAAAAGATAGGGAGTGCTTATCTTTATTTAATGCGTAATAATTTGCACCAGCGCCCGTTTGGCCTGTTAGAAGACGTTATGATCGCGGCGGAATATCGCGGCCGGGGAGTCGGCACGAAGCTAATCAAAGAAATTTTACTTGAAGCTAAAAACAGGAATTGTTATAAAATCATCGCCACCAGCCGTTATGCCCGGCCCCGGGTGCACGCTTTATATAAAAAGCTGGGTTTTGCCGATTACGGCAAGGAGTTTAGAATTGATTTTTAATTTATGGCGGACAATGTATTCAAAAACACGGGCATAATAATTTTAGCGGCCGGCAGAGGCACGCGCCTGAACTGCTCGGACAAGCCCAAAGTGCTTTTTGCCATCGGCGGCCAGCCGATTATCAGTTATATTTTAGAGACGCTGGAAAAAGGCGGCTGGCCTCAAAAGCAAATTTGTTTAGTGGTTAATTTTGCGGCGGAAAAGATAAGGGCGGAATGCGGTCCGGGTTACATTTACGCCTACCAGGAAAAATGTTTGGGGACTGCTCATGCCGCCCGCACGGGCGAGGAGGCGCTGCCGGCGGACATTGATACGATTTTAATTTTAAACGGAGACGATTCGGCTTTTTATACTTTCGCGTCTTTAAATAATTTTGTTAACGGACATAAAAAGAATAATAATGACATTTCCCTCCTGACCTGCGAACCGGCAGACCCGCAGGGTTTAGGGCGGGTGATAAGGGATGAAAATAACAACGTGGCCGCCATCGTGGAAAAAGAAAACATGAAACCCGAGCATCGGGATATAAGAGAAATCAGCACCGGTACTTTTTGTTTTAAAAGAGAATGGTTTAGAGAACATTACAAAAATCTAAAACCAATTTTTGGTTTAGGCGAATTGGGTCTGCCCGGTTTAGTTGACGAAGCCCTAAAACATAAGGCCAGATTCCAGGCCATTAAACTCAAAGACCCGGATGAGTGGTTCGGAATTAATACGCCGGAGCAATTGGCCGAAGCGAAGGCGAGGAAAGCAGCCCGTCTTCGCCCCCTGGCTTTTGCGAGGCGATGAAAGTCAAAAGTTATAAAGTGGAAAGTTATAAAGTTTAAAGTAGCGTTTTATATATTTTGTTATTAAGTTTTAAATTTAAATAGGATTTACGCGTTTGGTTTTAAATATTATCTCTGTTTTTCCATTGCGGGCGTAAGCGAAGCAATCTGTTGAGTTTGCGCTTAGGTGATTTTAAAGAGATTGCTTAGCCTTTGGCTCGCAATGACGGTAAGCGCGTAAGTTCTATTAAAATTTTTATTTTTCTTCTCGTTCTTTTTATTCTTCTTGCTCTTATTTTTTTAGTCAACGGTGGTTGACTTTTTTTGTAAATGGGAATAATATAAAAAGTTAAAAACGACCTTTAATAATATAAAATAACTATTGACTTTTTAGAGGAGGGTGTCATGAAGGAAGAAATCAAAATTGCATTCGTGGGTTTTAAGGGAATGGTCGGATCAGTTTTATTGCAGAGATTAAAAGAAGTGGGATATTTGTCTCCCTCTGTCTGGCCTGATGTTATCTGGGAGTTTTTCAGTACCCGTCGGTTCGGGGAAAGAGATCCTGCGGTAGGCTCGGTAGCGCATCATTCATATGACCACTATCTTTTGGCAGATTGTGACATAATTATCACTTGCCAGGGAAGTAAATACACTGGGGAGATGTATCCGAAATTAAGGCAGGGGGGCTGGACCGGATATTGGCTGGATGCATCTTCGGCTTTGCGGATGAACGATGACAGCATTATCGTCCTGGATCCGGTGAACCGGGCAATGATTGATAAAGGACTGGCCAACGGCATTAAGACTTTTGTCGGCGGCAACTGCACTGTTAGTCTGATGCTTATGGCTATTGGCGGTCTTTTCAAAAAAGATTTGGTTGATTGGGTATCCACCATGACCTATCAGGCCGCATCCGGCGCCGGGGCCAAAAACATGAAAGAACTGGCGGCTCAGATGGTGGCGATCGGAAAGGCTACAGCAGACCTACTTAAAGATCCCGAATCAGCCGCTTTGGCCATTGACAAGCTGGTTACCGAGGAGATCCGAAACCCGTTTCATCCCACTGAATATTTTGGCGCGCCTTTGGCCGGCAGTTTGATCCCCTGGATTGATACCCTAATGGAGTCGGGGCAGACCAGGGAAGAGTGGAAGGGGTCTGCCGAGACCAATAAGATACTGGGTCGGAAAGAAAACCCCATACCCGTGGACGGCTTGTGCGTCCGGGTCGGGGCCATGCGCTGCCACAGCCAGGGGCTGACTATTAGGTTAAGAAAAGATATTCCCCTGGATGAGATTGCCGATATTATTGCCGGAGGGAATGAGTGGGTAAGAGTAGTTCCCAATGATCGGGAGTCCACTTTGAAATATTTGACCCCGGCGGCGGTTAGCGGCACCTTGGATATTCCCGTAGGCAGACTGCATAAGCTGAATTTTGGTCCTGAATATGTAGCCGCCTTTACGGTCGGGGATCAGCTCCTGTGGGGAGCGGCCGAACCCCTGCGGAGGATTCTGCGGATTATTATAGACTTTTTAAATGACAAATAGTGAATAGTAGCGTTTTAGCCGGACGCCCCGTTGAAAAATAACGGGGCTTTTTTTATTGCTAAATTTTAGATAAATGGTATAGTATTATTAAAAGCAGGCGATTATTTTAATTTATTATGATGAACATACCAATGAACATACCATGGTATGTTCATTGGTATGTTCATCTATGAAAAAAGAAATTAGAAAAGTCGTAAAAAACGGCCGGAATAGCTACTATATCAATATTCCGAAAGAGATTGCTTGCGACTTAAAGATAAAAGAAAGGCAAAAACTGTTTATCAGAAGAAGCGGCAAAAAAATTATTATTGAGGATTGGAGTAAATAAGGGTTACTAATTACGAATTATTTACGAATATACGAATATCATTGAATACGTTTTAGTTAGAATTTGTATATTCGTAACGGATTCGTAATTCGTAGAAGAGTTTATGCAACAAATATTGGATTTACATATTCATTCCCGCTATTCCCGGGCCTGTTCGCCCCAGCTTACCCTGGACAATATTGACCGGGTTTGCCGGAGCAAAGGCGTGGACATAGTGGCGACCGGTGATTTCACTTTTCCGGATTGGTTTTTGAGCATCAAGAATGATCTTATTCCCGCCTCTTCTGCCCGGGGAGAGGGCAGTTTGTATTGTTTTAAGTCAGCTCCGGACGAAAAGATAAAATTTTTGCTTTCCACCGAATTGGCTTTAATATATAAAGACGGGGAGAAGGTTAGGCGGATTCATCTGGTGGTGCAGGCGCCTAACATTAAAGCCGTGGCCGAGCTGAATAATTATTTGGATAAAAAGTATAATATCCGTTCAGACGGCCGGCCGATTCTGGGCATGAGCGCGCCGGAACTGGTGCGGCTTTGCTTATCAATTCATCCGCGGTTTTTAATTTATCCGGCCCATATCTGGACGCCCTGGTTTGCGGTTTTCGGCTCCAAGTCGGGCTTTGATTCCATGGAGGAGTGCTTTCACGATCAGACCGAGAATATCTACGCTTATGAGACCGGTTTGTCCAGCGATCCGGAAATGAATTGGCGGCTTTCCGCTCTGGACAACCTGGCCCTGCTTTCCAATTCTGACGCCCACAGTCTGGCCAATATCGGCCGGGAAGCCAACGTGATGGACCTGGAGGAAATAACTTATGACGAAATTTACGCCGTGATTAAGAATAAGGATAATAAAAAGATGAAATATACGATTGAATTTTATCCGGAAGAAGGCATGTACCATTATGACGGCCACCGCGAATGCGGAGTAAGATTTTCCCCGGCCGAGTCAAAAAAACATAAAGGCATTTGTCCGCGCTGTCATAAGCCCCTGACTATCGGGGTGATGAACCGGGTGGAAGAGCTGGCTGACCGGCCGGCTGGTTTTCGGCCCAAAGACGCGCCGGATTTTAAAAAGCTGGTTGAGCTGGATAAAATTATTGCCGAAGCCCGGGGCGTTAAGAGCCGCCAGGCGCGCCGGGTGCAGGATGAATACAATCAGTTGATTGGCGCCTTAGGGAGCGAACTCCATATTTTACTGGCGGTTGAGCTGGAGAAGATCAAAAACGTTGCCGGCGCGGAAATTAGCGCGGGCATAGACCGGGTGAGGCAAGGCGAGTTGATGATTGAACCCGGTTTTGACGGCCAGTACGGCACGATTAAAATTTTTAAGGAGGAAGAGACAAGAGACAAGCAACGGCGGTTGTTGTAACGGGATTTGGGTTTTGGATGGCGGAGGAGAGAGCATCAAGGATAAGAATAAGAAGTAAAATAAGAAAACGAAAAATAAGCATTCTTATTTTACTTATTTTTCTTATTCCTCTTTTTACTAAAACAACACTATGGCCGCTTTCATTTTGACAAAGAAAATGCTGTCATTAGCTTTGGCCAAAAGAGCCAAGAGGATTTTGGCTGAACCGGTATTAAGATACAGATTCAGAAAGATAATTAAATTTTTACAACTAAAAAAACCGCTGGTTATTTTCAGTCTGGAAACAACCGGCCCGTCGGTGAGCGCGGATAAAATTATCGTTATTTCTTACGTTAAGATAATGATTAACGGCCGGGTAAAGAAAGGCGATATTATTCTTGATCCCCAGATAGAAATATCCACGGAGTCAACCTCAATTCACGGCTTAGACGGAAAGACCGCCAAGGGCCATCCCACTTTCCGCCGGCAGGCCAATGAAATTTGGGATATTTTTAGCAATTGCTATTACGGCGGTTTCAATATCGTGGATTTCGACCTGCCTTTACTGCGGCGGGAATTCATCCGGGTGGGGATGAATTTTGAATATACGGAAAAGGATATCATTGATTCTAAAGTTATATTTAATTATATGGAGCCGCCGACCCTGTCCGTGGCCTATAATTATTATTGCCACCGGAGTTATTTGGACGTGCATAAGCCCGGAGCCGACGTTTTGGCCGAAATAGAGATACTGGAGAAGCAACTTCATAAATACGAAGAGATCAGGGATTGGGATTTTATCAATGAAATACATAAGTTGCGCGAGGAGAAGTTAACCGAGCATAAGCGTAAATTTTATTGGCGGCGCGGGAAAGCTTATTTTACTTTTTCCCGCTACCGGGATAAGGCCTTGACCGAGGTGGCGAGCAAAGATCCGGCCTTTTTAACGTGGATTTTAAGGTCTAATTTTTCCGCGGAAACGAAAAGCATTGTCAGGAAAGCGCTGAAGATAGAAAATAGGAATTAATGCAAAATGCAAAAATCAAAATGCAAAATGACAAATAAAAATTCAAAAAGAAACAAAAGAATTTTATATTTTACATTGTCATTTTGCCCGCCCCGCTGTCTGCGCCAGCAGGCGGGCCGGGGATTTTTGACTTTTTCTTCTTGTTCTTATTTTTCTTTTTATTCTTATTTTTCATATGGATATCATTTCCCACGGTTTGTGGACAAATTTAATTTTTAAGGAATTGCCGGCGGGCCAAAGAAGCTGGGCCGTGGTTTTCGGTGTTTTGCCGGACATTATCAGTTTTTCTTCCATGACTTTTAAGCATTTTTTTAGAAAGACTATGCATTTTAAAGAGCCGTCCTTATCGGTTTTTCCCCGCTATGTTTTTAAACTTTATGATTTGACCCACAGTCTGGTTATTTGGCTGGGGATATTCCTGGTTTTAAAGCTCTTCGGCCTGGACTGGCTGGCTTTGGCCTTTTGCGGCTGGGGCCTGCACATCTTATTGGATATTTTCACCCATACGGATAAATTTTTTCCCACCCCGATTTTCTGGCCCTTTTCCCGTTTCCATTTTTCCGGCATTGCCTGGGCCAATAAATGGTTTATGGCTTTTAATTACGGGGTATTGGCATTTTTGTATTTGGTGTTTTATTTTTGAGGTCGCGAATGCGAGCGAATAGAGCGAATATAACGAATATGGGAATTGACTTTTGAGTTTGACCCCGTCCATTTATGGTCGGGCTGTTTTATTTGCCAAAATCACCTCAAAAAGATACAATGGAAATATGAATGAGACAGATAAAGAAAGAATAACATCAGCCAAGGAGACTAACGGTGATAAGGCCTTTGATTTGACTTTGCGTCCGAAAATACTGGCTGAATATATGGGGCAGAATCAAGTCAAGGAGAACCTGGGGATTGCCATGGAGGCGGCCCGCAAAAGGGGCGAGCCGATTGAACATGTTTTGCTTTACGGCGCGCCCGGCTTGGGAAAAACCACCCTGGCGCACGTGATCGCCAACGAGCTGGGCGCGGGCATCCGGATTACTTCCGGGCCGGCGATTGAGAAAAGCGGTGATTTAGCCGCCATTCTTACCAATCTGGGCGAAGGCGACATTTTATTCATTGATGAAATTCATCGCCTGAACAAAGTGATAGAAGAAATTTTATATCCGGCCATGGAGGATTACGCCCTGGACATTATTATCGGCAAAGGGCCTTCGGCCCGGACTTTGCGGATTGATTTGCCCCGCTTTACCATTATCGGCGCCACCACCAAGATCAGCTTATTGTCCGCGCCTTTGCGCGACCGCTTCGGTTTGACTTACCACCTGAATTTTTACGAAGAAGAGGACATTGAAAGCATTCTGGAGCGCAGCGCCCAGTTGCTTTCCCTGGAGGCCGGGCCGGATGTCCGGAAAGAAATCGCCCGCCGCTCCCGCCGCACCCCGCGGGTGGCCAACCGCTTGTTAAAACGGGTGCGGGATTATTGCCAGGTTAAGGGCGACGGCTCTTTTGACAGCGCTTTATGTTTAGACGCTTTTAAGGCCCTGGAAGTCGACGACTTGGGTTTGGACTGGATTGACCGGAAAATTATGGAAGTTATCATTGAGAAATTCAACGGCGGCCCGGTCGGGCTTAATACCATCGCCGCCGCCACTGGCGAGGATATGGCTACGATCGAGGAAGTTTATGAGCCCTATTTAATGCAAATCGGCTTTCTGGATCGCTCTTCCCGCGGTCGGTCGGCCACTGATAGCGCTTACAGGCATCTGGGAAAAAAGAAGGGCGGGCAAGATAAGTTGGTATAATTTTTAAATTATAATGTCTAATTTTTAATACTTTAAGGTTATCGATAGACAATTAAAAATTATAATTTAGGAATTAGAAATTTTTTCTATGACTTTTCCCCTCTACATTTTTCTGTTTGCTTACCTTGCCTTTTTACTGCTGTGGCTGATTTTTTGTTTGGTGGCGGTTTACCAT
>CAYNBD010000003.1:28604-33858 GCA_964395755.1 uncultured Gammaproteobacteria bacterium | reverse complement strand
TCCACCGGCCGCTCCAGGGTCTTATCAATTTCGGCCGCTTTCCTGGCCGCTATAATCGCGTCGTCTTTCTCTCCCAGTTGCTCATAAAATTTAGCTAAGTTTACATAAACTTGCGCAAACGAACCCTCTAAGCTAAGCAAGCGCTGATGCAGACTGATAAGCCGCTGAAGGTTTTCCTCTTTATCCGGCCCGCCCTTGTCCGCCTCGGCCAGATAATGGTTAATTAAATTTTTAACCGAGTTGGCCGAGGACATCAGCTCTGTTCCTCCCCGGCTGATGCACTGGTCCATATATTCATAGCCGGTGTCTTCATAGCCGGTGTCTTCCTGGCCGAGTTTTAAATAAAGGCCGGCCAGCTCGCAGTAGCTGTCAAAATATTTTTCGTTCAAGCTCAAGGCGTATTCTAAAGATTGGATCGCTTCTTCTCTCTCCCCGCGATCCAGCTGAATCTGGGACTTGATAAAATAAAGCGGAATCCGCCGGGGGCTGGATTCTATTCCCCGGTTAATCGCCGCCAGGGCCCGGTCGGAATAATAATAAAAGCGGGAAGCGTTATCGCCGTTCAAACGGGCGGTAATCGCCAAAACCCGGGACAATTCGGTTTGCATTAAGCTGTCCGCGGGGTTGTAAGCGACGTTTTTTTCTCCCTGTTCAATCGCATAATCCAGAATTTCCTGGGCTTTGTCTTTACTAAGCGCCTCCAGGCCGACCGTGCTGGCGGTAACGGTGCGCACTAAACTGGTGCGGCTGTCCCGGTCCAAAATCGTATTGTTTTTCAAAGCCTCCTTATAAATCTCATAGGCCTTAACCACGTTGCCCTGGCGGAAAGCGATTTGGCCTTCAATCGTGCCCACCAGCATCCGCAGGGGCTTAAAATTAAACTGATAAGCGATTGTCAACAAAATAACGCCCGCTATAAATAAAACGTAAATTTCCTTGTTGGCCAATTTTTTATCCGCTTCCCCGGTGGCGCTATCTTCCACCACCGCTTCCCCCCCGCTTTCCGCCGTCTGGCTCCGGCTTAAATAATAAACATAGCCCAGTATCATCATAATGCTGATGTAGGTAACCAGGGCGTCGAACAATACCAGACTCTGGACAAAATAAGCGATGAGCAAACAAACCGGCAGAATAAAATCGGATGAGGAAATAATTTTTTTCGCGTAAGAACGAATAAGGTAATAAAAAGTAAAAAAGAAAATGGCCAAAAAGCTCAATAAGCCCAAAAGACCGGTGGTGGAAGCGATGTCAATCAGATTGTTATGGGCGCGGTCAAAATAAGTTTCGGTGCGGGTATAGTCATAAAAACTGGGGTCAAAATATTTATCAAAACTGATGGCAAAATTACCGTAGCCGGTGCCCAGGAGCGGGTGGTTCTTAAAATCCTGCCAGGCTGTCCGCCAGGAAATAATCCGCGTCTGCATGGTGGCGTCGGCCAAAGAAATGTGAGTAATGGTGTTTAATAAATAATTATTGCGGACCAGGGGCTTATCGGCATTAGTGAACACCGCCGCGATAAAAATGATAAAAACAATAAAAACGGTTAAGCTATAACGCCGTATTTTTTTATTTTTATTCAAAAAAGCGAATAAGAGCAGGAAAACAACCGCGCTCACGCCAAAGCCGACGAAAGCGCCGCGCGTGCCGGAAAAAACCATCATCAGGAGGATAATAAAAGCGGCCGCGAGGTAAAGATATTTCAAAACCCCGTTCTTCTCCTTAAAAAACAGGATAAAACAAAAATAAATGTTGAAAATCGCATAGGCGCCCACGTAAGCGGCGTTGCCGATGGTGGCGATAATCCGCAACGGGCCCCAGGGGCTCTCGATAATCCCGAACCGTTGGGCAAAGCCGTGAAAACTTACCAAAACCGCCGCTCCGACCGAAACCTGAAACAGCCGTTGCCAATCCGCCCAGGTGCGCATGACGGTAATGATAATGAAATAAAAAACCAGGAAGTGCAGTAAATGAAAAACCCCGAGCATCCTTTCTATGTCGCCCCAAAAACTTAAGCGCCAGTCAACGCCGGTAAAGCAGGAAAGGGTAATAACCGCAAAAAAAGCAAGCAAACCGTAAGAAATCCATGATCCCCGCGGCCGCCAGGCCGGATATTTCACTATCAAAGCCAGCCAAAATACCGTTAAAATTTCTATGAGAACGTTAAAATAAATCTGCTTAGTACTGATGTAAGGGAAAAGCAATTTTCCCCAGACCAAAAAAACCGACACAAAACTTAGGTAAATTCCGGTTTTTAAAATTGTCAAATAGGTTTTTTGCTTCATAAATTTAGGCTAAAGATTGTAAGCGAAAGCAGTTATCCGGTGGACGAGGACGTCCACCGGCAGCATTTAGCACAATTTATTTAAGCGTCCGCAAAAATTCCTCCACCTGCGGGCCGTAGGCCGGATTAATATCCAAAATTTTCTTAATCGCCTCTCGCGCTTTTTCCGTCTCGCCCGCCCGGCTATAAACCACGGCCAGGGAAATATAATTATTCGGGTCGGCCGGTTCCGCTTCCACGATCAGCTCCGTGATCGGAATCGCCTCGGTATAAAACCCGGCCTGGAAAAAATAATTAGCCATTTGTTTTAATTCCGCCGGCCTGATTTCGGGAAAATCCCGCCGGTAACTTTCATAAATAACCGATAAGCCGGCAGCATCTCCCCCGCCCGCTGAATAAATCGCGGCCATTTTCAAATACCTGCTCCGCTGGGGAGAAATTTCCTGGGCTTGCCATAGATATTCCAGAGCCCGCTCCCACCCTCCTTTTAAAAGATAACTTTGTGCCAGCGAGGTGTACATCTCCGGCCGGTTGGGCGACAAAGCGATATTGTCCGCCACCAGGCTGATGGCTTCATCCAAATATTGATTATCAATATCGGCGTAACTCTGCTCCACCAGGGCCGAAATAAGGATAAGCTGGGCGTCGTCCGGCTCCCGGACCAGGGCTTTTTTCAAATTTTCCCGGGCCAGGCCAAAAAATTTAACGGCCGCCGGCCGGTCAATTTCTTCCCCTGAGTTTAAATAAGCATACAGCTGTTCGGCCAGGCCGATAGCAATCTTGCTTTGGCCGTAAGTATTGATAGCCAGACTCCGCTCATAATTTTCGTAAGCTGAATCTTTATCCCGGGGAAACAGCTTTTCTCCCTGAGCGGCGTAATAAGAGGCCTGGGCCGGAGTTAAAATAACGATAAAAAAAGCCAGGGCGGCCGCGATGGCCGCAACGGAGAAAACCAGTCCCCGGCCCCTGAATTTTAGCCGCCTTTCTTCGCTCCCCTCTCCCTGAAAACGCAAATAACCGATATAGGCCAAAATGGACAAAAATAAAATAAAACTCATGATTGTATCGAAAACAAACAGGTTCTGGAAAAAGTAAGCCGCCAGCAAAGAAAATAAAATCGCGGCCAGGACAAAATCTTTCCGGCTGATTCGGTAAAGCCAGGCCGCGGCCACAACAAAAATTCCCAGATAAACCGCCAGGGCCAGAATCCCGCCCGCCGTCAATAAATCAAAAACAATGTTATGGGCGCGGTCAAACCACTGCTCGTAGATATCAGGGTTAAAATATTTGTTAAAACCGTATTTCTGGTTTTCCGGCCCGTAACCCAGTAGCGGCCGTTCCTTGAAGCTCTGCCAAGCCGAACGCCAGGTAAAAAGTCTGGACCGGACGGAAGAATCCTCCCAGGAAATATGGGATAAACGTTCGAAAACGGGAATTTTGTTTAAATAAACGTTATTGCGGGCGAGAAAAGACAGGGTCGGCAATAAAACCATTAAAACCAAAGCCGCGCCCAGCCAGGCCTTTTTCTTTCCTTCCGGCCGCAGAAGCATCACGACCAGCCAGACAATCAGGCCGAAAAACAAACCCAAAAAAGCGCCCCGGGTTTCGGTTAAAAATAAGGCCAGCAGATTAACCACGAAAGCCGAGCAATAAAAAATCCGCCAGCTTTTATTTTTATCCCGCCAGAATAAAATCAGGCACAAATAAATTATAAAAAGCAAATATGAAGCCAAAAAAGCGGCATTGCCGAAAGCGCTTTCCAGCCTTGACCCGGCCGTCGGCAATAAATATAAGCCGTCCGGAAACAATTTCTGCAAAAAACCGTAAACGCTGGCCGCCAAACCAACAAAAATATTAAGGCGAAAAAACAAGCGCCAATTTTCACTCTTGCGCAAAGCAACGCTAACCGCCAAAAAATAAATTGCCAGGAACAAATAAACGATCAGGCCTTCCATCCTTTCGAAATTACTCCAAAAACTGCGGTAAAAATTCCGGCCGCCAAGCGCGGCCAAGAACATAACGGCGACAAAAGCGAGCCAGCCGTAAAGCAAATAATGCTTCCGCGGCCAAAAAAATTTGCCTTTTAAAATTATCCGCGCCAATAAAACCAAAAGGCAAAGTCCCGCCGCCTCAAAAAAAATCACTTTGGTAAAAACATAAGGAAACACAAAACCGGTGTAAACCAGCAAGGGCAGAAAAGTTAGGGCATAAACCAGGCCCCGGGTTAATTTATGTGACAATTGCGTATCCATAGAAATAAAAAGAGAAATAAGAAAAATAAGAGAAATAAGAATGTTTAGATTCTTTTGTTCTTTCTCATTTTACTTTTTATTCTTATTTTACTTATTTATTATTGCATCGTCTCCAGCTCCTTCCGGTAAGCCGGATTGTCCGGATAAAGTTCTATAATTTCTTCCCAGGCCGCTTTCGCTTCCGCGGTCATGCCCAGCTTTTTGTACAAATTGGCCAAAGTTACCATTAGCTGCTGATTCTGGGGATTTTTTTCCAGCCCTTCTTTCAGTATATTAATCGCTTTGTCATTATCCTGAAATCTAACCCGATACATCACGGACAATTCCAAATAATTATTCAAGGCGCTCGGATTTAATGCAATGGCGGCCAAATAATAGGTTTCCGCCCGGGGATAATCTTCAATAAAATGATAATACAAATCAGCCAAATTGCTGTTTAGGACATCGCTTTTAGGGGAATTTTTTAAACCGGCCAGATACAGGGCTTCCGCGCCGGCGTAGTCATTAACCGCTTTTTTGATATTGCCGGCCACGGCCCAGCCCAAAGCGGCCTCGGGTTGCTCGTTGATAAAAGCCACTGCCTCGTCAAACTGCCGCTGAAAACTTTCTAAAATCTCCGGGGCCAAACTCTCGTCTTTATTCTCCAAGATGAATAAATTTTCTGCCTGCGTACCCTCGCCCGCCCGATAAATTTTAAAATAATAAAACATGCCGGCGCCGA
>CAYNBD010000003.1:14031-28504 GCA_964395755.1 uncultured Gammaproteobacteria bacterium | reverse complement strand
CCCCTCTCCCGAATCCGCCAGCTGGCGGACGGCGGGGAGGCGGGGCGAGGTATATAAACCATCCCGCTTTGAGCGGGATTGAAATAATAGCCTAACCATTCATGGTTAGGCGGAAATTAATTACAGAGTTAACTCTGTAATTAATACAAAAGCTTAACGCGCGAAAGGCAAGGTTCGCGAACCTCGCCTTCATTAGTGGCGTAAGCTTGGCGTAAATTGGCGTCGTTTGGCGTAAGCTTGGCGTAACCACAAAAACAACCCAGCCCCCCTACAATGTGTAGGAGGGCTGGATATCTATATCAACCTAATACTAATACTAACAATTTTAGTTCTGTAATACCTGCGCGCTGCTCACCGAAGAATTCAACCCGGATACCAGATAACCATTGGTCCAGTCAAGGGTATCGGCGCTATGCGAAGAAGCGCTCCGATCTGACCAGATAAAGTCATCCTCTGCATTATTGGCTAAATCAATGCTGGCCCGACTGGCCGGATAACTAACCAAAGAAGTGACTATTATATCATCACCGTTCATCTGGGTGGAAATGGTATCGCTGCCATCCGAGCCGGTAACCGTACCTTTTAAGGCAAAGGTCTTGGTAGCGCCGGCGGTAACTGTTCTAATCTTAGCGGTATCAATCAAAATCTCGGCTATATTGGTAGAGGGCGCAACTTCCACGCCGCTGGCGTTCAATTCAACCTCGGTGCCGCCGGATACGTCATACAGCTTTAAGCTGGTTACCCGGGCGCCGGTAGTGGCCACGGTAAAGGTAGCTTTACCGAAGTCAAGCGCGCCCTGGGCGTTAGCCGTAATACTGAACTTGAACAAGGTGGCGGTGCCGTTGGCCAAATTATCGGTCGGTAAAGACACTAAAGCAACCGTCGGTATTGACTTGTAAATCCAGTGGGTATTGCCGTCAGCGGTACCGGATTCGGTCGCGCCCTGGCCTGATTCCATGCCGGTAGCGACTACGTCAGTAGCCAAAGCTACGCGGTAGGTAATCTGATGGCCCGAAGTGCCGGGCAAACCGGTACCGATACTGGCCAAATCGGCCTTGACGTACAGCTTGGCGCCGTCGGAATCGTCTTCGGCTATCTTAAAGCCGGAAGCCCAAGCGCCGCCGCTGGTGGTAGTATAATCCGGAATGGTAACCACGTAAGTATTGGAGGTCGGAGTCGCAGCAACAATCTGGTTGCCGTCTTCATCGTAAAGATAAAGCTTGGACACGTCATTGGCGGTAGAGGAAGCGGCCGGAGTTGAACTGGCGGTCAGAGTAATCTGATCCAATTCAACGTCTTCATAAGCGGCTTCCATCTGCAAAGCCGTAATTATATTGCCGGTTGAACCCGCCGCCATTAAGCTTGATTCCGGATTATCGGAAGCGAGCGCGGTGGTCAAGGTGCCGTTGGCAGCAATGGTCATAGGCTGGCCGTTGCCGGAAGGAGTGGAATTAATGGTCTCACCGGTATCATCGCCTTGCGCGGTAATGCCACTCAAATCAAAAGTATGGGTAGCGTTGGTGACCGCGGAAGCGCTGACGTCGGCTTTAACCTGAACCGTCACGGAACTGCCTTTAGGCACAATAATAACGTCACTGCCGGACAAACTAAAGGTAAAGTTCTCGTTAGTATTGGCGACATTTGAAGTACCATTCTTAACAACTGATTTGGCGACACCGTTAACATAAAGCTTAATGTTGTTTATGTTAATAGTTTTGGCAGTAGTGCCGGTAGTGTCGGTGATTACCATCTGGGTAACCCTGACGTCCTCGCCGGAAGCGGTCGCGTCCAAGATGATATTGGTAAACAGCACCTGCTGCGAACCTTTAACGATACTCTGTGCCACCGGCGTGGAAGCGGTATAGCTGGCTAACGACCCGGCCTTGATGGTCTGGGTGTTGGCCGAAATCGTGGTGCCGGCCGGAGCCTCGGCAATGTTATCGCCGGTAGTTTCGCCGGTCATAACCCAATAAGTGGTTTCCTGCATCGCCGCCTTTACCGTAATGGTATCGTCGGTAGAGAAATCGGTATTTAGGTTACACTTCATAGTGTAAACATTTTCACCTTCCGGCACGCTGATGGTGTCGGTAAAGGTGGTGGTACCGTAAGTGGTGCTGCTCGGCAGGGTGGTAGCGGCCGACGGAGTAACCGCGCCGGTGACCGCGTTGCCGCTCGCATCGTACAAAGTACAATTAGAAACGTCTAAGGAATTGCCGCTGCCGGCTACCTCTACGGCGAAAGTTGCCTGGGTAATGTCAACGCCCTCGCCCTGGGCCCTGAATATAAAAGAGCCCAAAGCCACGTTATTCTCTCCCATGGCAATATTGGCAGTCGGGACGTCATTGCTCTTGGAAACGGTAAAGGTGCCGGCCGTAATGGTTACGATGTTGCCCGCGTTCAAAGCCGCTGACGGCGTAATGTAATAACCATAATTCAGTCCTTTAACCGCGACATCCGTGGTCTTATCAATGTCGAAATCAATATTCCGGCCCGAGCCGCCCACGATGTCGGCGATTAAAGAAAATTCCTTATGTCCGCCTTTGGCGATTGTAACCGGACTGCCGGTTAAGTCAAACTCTACTTTTTTGCTGACCTGCGCACCGTTCATGTAAAAGTTGTTGTCAACGTAAAGTTTGACGTTCGCCAGGTCGCTGTCGGCGATTGAGCCCTGGTCGGTGAATTTAATGTATTCCACCTGCTGGGCTTCGGTCTGGGCGGTAATCTTAAAGGAAATAAAGTCGTAGCCGGTGGTGCCGACTTCCTTATTGGCGGTGGTGTTCGGATCGTAAGAGCCGCGCGCCAAAGTGGCCGTGCCGATGCTAACGGCATTGCTAAAAGTCATGTCGTTGCCGTTAATCGGCAAAGAGCCGCTGACCGTCGCGGTGGTAATAGCCTCAACCACGCCTAAATTGGCCACGCCGGCGCTGGTATTGGTGCCGTCGGAGCGGATATTGCCGGCGATGGTGATGGACTTGGTGGTGCCGGCCGGTATGGTGATGCTGTCAGACAGACACTGGTGGTCGGAATTTAAGGTCTTAACGTTGCCCAACTGCTTAATTCCTTCCAGGAAGGAAATGCTGGTAAAGTCAGTATCCACGCTTAAGCCGTTGCGCTGAATTTTTAATTTAACACTGATGGCGCCGTCGGCGCTGGCGGTTAGATTAATTTTCGTAAACGGAACCCGGGCCGCGTTTTTAACCGCGGTGCCGCTGGCCGGAGTGTCGGAAGCCAAAGCAATGGTCAAGCCAGTGCCGGCTCCGGCGGTTCCGCCCGCGCCGGAAGAGGTATCAATCAAATCGCTTTCCGCGCTGCTAATATCGCTGCCGAGGGTCGGCAGGGTAAAGCTGGCGCTGGCGGTAATAACATCACTCCATTTAAAGCGATTGGCGGTGAAAGCCGCTTCCGAAGTAATCTTTCTGGCGGTTCCGTCCACGTCAATGTAATAAACATCAGACGCGCTTGGAAGCTTAATTAAACTTCCCTGCGGGTAAGCGCTGGCGCTGATCTGGCTTGTGCTAACACTATAGTTAGTAAAGAAGCCGTCAGGTACGTCAACCACGCGCTTGGCCCAATTTTCCCCGTAAAGTGCGATGGCGGTGGCTTCGTCCGGAACCCAGACTAAGGTTCCGTTGGCTTCTACCGCGTACACCTTGGGGTCAGTGGTGATTTTAACTAACTTAGTGCCTGGCCTGATAGTGACGTTGGCGCCCAGAGGATAAGACTCCAGCTCGCTCTGCGGAATGGTTACCACTCCGGAGAAATCACTGTACCAGGAAAAATAAGTTTGCTCATTAGGGAAAACATATCTTTTGCCGTCAGCGGCCAGATAATAAACGGATGAAAGTCCGCTCATCTTGATCAAATCGCCGGCGGAAGCGGTAGCGCCCGCACCGGGAACCACCACTACGCTCATGGCTAAAATGGTCATGGCCATCACGCTGACAGTAAAGATTTTGCGTAATTTTTCCATAGAAAATTATTCCTTTCTGCTTTTAAATTAAAGCTGGCAAACAGGCAAATCAACCGGAATCCCGTCCCCCGCACCTTTTGCGCGCATAACCCAAAAGGAGGGAGAGTAAATCCATGGGCAATTTACTTCCCGCATCCCGCCCGCGCATGCGGACAAAAGGTGCGGGGTAAAAGTTTGTTGATTTACTTCGTTGCAACCATGCTCTAATTTAAAAAGCTTAACCTTTAATTTCTGGCAAAATCTTCCGCGTTCTAACGCGGAACCGACCTTGCTTGGATTTTGCTAATCCGCTCTTTCCCGGTTAGCCCGGAAAATTATTCAGGCGGATTTATCAACTCTCTTTCTTTTTAAAATAAGAGCTGATAAATCAGACTGAACAGCGAGAAGAGCGAGAAGAAAAATAAAAATCTGTAATTGGAAACCAGTAATTGGTAATTTGGAAAACAGACGACAAGCCCTAATTTCAAATTACAATTTACAAATTACATTATTCTTATTTCTCTTATTTTTCCTCGTCCACGGTAGTAGTAGCGATCTCTTCCACGCCCTGGACTTCTCCGGCTTCATTATCCGCGTTCACGCCCTGGACAATGGCGTCAACCTTTTCCAGCTTGTCCAAAGTGCCGCTATAATCTTTTTGGTCAAATAACTCCTCCGCTTCCTCTAAAATTTTGTGGGCCTCATCCAAGTTGGCCTCGTTTCCATCGATCATCGCTTCCGAACTGGTAGCTGTCTGTCCGCCGCTTTCTTCCTGCTCCTGACCATTACTGCCATTATCCGTCTCTGCCGGCTCACCGCTTCCTGCCGGAGCTTGAATCTCGCCCTGGGAAGAACCGGAGCTTTCCGGGAAATAAAGCTTCACCCCCTGATCTTCCCGTGTCGCGTTGGCGCTAAAAACGTCGTCGTCTGCCGCGTTGCCGGCCGGTAAAGATTCTTCTTTCACTCTGGACGCATCTATCTCTTTTAATTTATTTCGCACCTCGTTGATTTCTTTTTTAAAATCCTGGGCTAATTTATCCGTCTTGGTTTTATTATCATCGCTATCGGCATCGCTCTCCACTAAAATCTGGGTAATATCCTTGGCATGCTCATTGGCGAAATGAAGGCCGAGCTTATTTTTCGCCTCTTTATCAAAGGTAATGGCCAGTTGGGCTTTTTCGCTGATGACCCGGGCGATGAACAAAGTCCCGCCCGGTTTTATGTCGCGCGCCGCCCGGGCGCTAAAAACTCCGCCGCTGATTACCAGCAAGGCAATCAATAAAACCGCCCAGGCCGGCTGGGAAAAAATCCTAATTATCTTTTGCGGCCAGCCAAAAACCGCCAACTTTTCCTCCCCCGGTATGGTGGAATTAAAAATTTGGCTGATTAAAATCTCCCGGTTCCGGGCTTTCCACTCCTCGCCCGGGCAAATGGATTTTAAGCTATTTAATTTTTGCAAAAACTCTTTATCGTTCATGTCCTTCTTCCTCCATTAATTTTTTTAAAATTTTTAAGGCCCGGTGAATTAACACCCGGACATTGTTTTTGGGCTTGTCCACGACAGCAGCGATTTCCTTAATGGACATTTCGTCAACGAAGCGTAAAATGATTATTTCCCGGTACTCGTCTTTTAATTCCCGCAATTTGCTTTCCACGATTTTAAAGTCAAAAGCAATTTCCGCCTGCCGGGCCAGGTCCTGGCTTTCATCCGAAATTTCTATTTTATTTTCGCCGCCATCACGCACGCTGGTAATATTCCCTTTGCTCCGGCGATAATGATCAATAACGGCATTGCGGGCAATCTTGTAAATCAGAGCTTTCAAAGTTTTCAAATCTTCCAGGTTGTCATTCTGAATATAATTCCAGACTTTCAAAAAAACGGTTGAGGTTAAATCCCGCGCCTCTTCTTCGTTGCCGACCTTAAAATAAATAAAACGATATAACCGGTCAACATATAAATCGTAGGATTTTATAAAGGCCTCCCGGTCTCTTTTTTTTATTTTAACAAGCAAATCTTTCTCGTCCGCCTTGCTCAACCCTTCTTCCCTTGTTTCCGCTCGATTTGACTTTAGATTCATTTGGGCTTGAATTTAATAATTATTACGTAAAAAATATGTTATTATTACAATCAAAATTTCTTTGGTAAAATAAAAATCCCTTAAATTAAAAAATTAGGGAAAAATTATTCAAGGAAAAAGCTAATATTAAGTTAAAATAGATATAAGCAGGTTGATAATCAACGCTTTAAAGATTATTTAAATATTATCACAATGTCCTATCCAATACCAGCCACCGCTGACAAAAATTTAACATATTTCATAAAAAAAAGCAAATTAACGATAAAATATACGCACGAGATGAATTATTAACGCATTATTATTTATTGTGGAAACGCATTACGATGCGTCTCTACAATAAATAATAAATTCCCGTCTTCAACCGATAATAAATCCCTCTTGTAATAAATCCCTCTTGTCCCTCTTGCATTTTTTAAAATACTGTGAGAAAATATTATAAATATAACTTCAGTCTAATGTAGCTTAGACTTAAACCCTTAAATATCAATATTTTCTCGCATTTAATTGTTGCAAAATAACTACTTTAGTCTACATTCTTGTAGACTTAAATACAAATTTGTTAATTTTGTACAAATTATGAATTTAATACTTTAGTCTACAAATTTGTAGACTAAAGTCATAAAAGCGATGCGCAGGGAAGCAAAAAATACAATCAAAAAAATCCGCCATAATAGAAAAAATGTCGGCAAGATTCAAATGGAAAAATCAGATTATCCTGATCGCGCCGACAACCAACAAAAGAATATCTTAATCACGGAAGATATAAAACATCCCCTGTGGATATCTGTCTCGGAAGCGGCCAAATTGGGCGGAATACAAACCAAGACCGTGAGGCGGGCGATAAAATCCAACCTGGTTAAATATAAAATTATCGGCAACCGCTATCTGCTTGATTTCAAATCCCTGATAGTCTATTTATACGCTAAAACCAAACTAAAAAATAAATTCACCAAGCTTGGCCTGGGTCAATATATTAAGGAATGGAAAAAATAAAAAAAATTATCCACAGCTTTACTACTGGCAACGTACGAAAAAATCTGTTATAATATTTATAGAAACATAAAAAGTTATCCCCATACTTACCCATGCTTAAGCTTGTTGAAAAAAACTTGAAAAAATTTTTTTCAAGATTTTCAAAAATTTTAAATTTTTTAAAAATAACTCACCTGATAATACCGGTTTAGTTTGTTCTGGCCGGTATTATTTTTTTGCGATTGCTTACAGCGGCGCCGCCGGATAACGAGAAGAACTAGAAGAAAAATAAGAACAAAAAAATTTGAGCACGCTCTTTTAACCATTCTTATTTTTCTTATTTTTCTTATTTTTCTTTTTATTACTAACAAACAACATAATCAAAGGTCGAATTCCGGCTTAAACCGCCGGGATGAAATTTGTTTTTATTGATGATAACTAGCGGACATAGGCCTATTCACTAGTTATCACAAAATAAAAATCTCATAAAAATTATTTAAAGAACTCATTTTGATAAATCAACTTTAAAAGTCGAGTGAAAATTATCAAAAAGGAGGACAACAATTTTATGACCAAATTTATTAAATCAAAATTCGTGCTGCAAATAGTGCTGGCTTCTTTAATCACCACTCTGATCGTAGCCGGAGCGGTGGCAGCCACCACTATCGGTACCAACGTATCCGTGGACGGGACTTTGACCGTTAACGACAGTGGCGCGGCCACGGGCGATGTCCGCATGGAGGGCGACACTCTCTCCAACCTATTCTTCTTAGACGCTTCCGCGGATAAAATCGGAATTGGCACCACCACTCCTTTCAGCACCCTGTCCCTGGAAAGCCAGGCCGGAGTTACTCCCTTTACCATCGGTTCATCCACCGCTACTTTATTTGCGGTCAAAGATGACGGTAAAATCGGAATCGGCACGACTGATTTTCAGAAAAATATAAATGTTCAGGGTACGGGTTCCACCACTCTATATATGACTAGCACTTCCACCAGTGCGGTTGGCGCCTCTATTATCCTGGAAGACACCGATGGCGCCGGATGTTCGGAAATTTCCGTCTTAAACGGCGTCATCAGCATCGGAGTAGTAACCTGTCCCTAATTAAGCTAAATTAAAACCTTAAGAATTAATCAAAAGCTTATGCGAAAAACCATTGTAATAACTGTTTTAGCTTTGCTTTTCGCGATGATGCCGGTTTGGGCAGCGGGAGAATTTACGGCTAATTCCGATATTACCGTAGCTGACGTTACTTTTGGCGCTGGCTCAGTGGATATGACTATCCTAGACGGCTCAACGGCGCTAAGTGTATCATACAGCGGCGGGACGTTCACGGTTACCAATCCCGGCGCCGCTTTTAATATTTCCTGCAATGAAAATACCGTCAAAGCCATCCAGGTAAAAAATTCTGACGGCAACACCGTAGCTTGTAAAAAGAATGATTCCGCCGGCTCTGATTATGTTACTCTGCCGACGACGGCCGGTGCTTATACCATTTATCCCTCTAGCTGGAATTTGCCTAATACCAACTCTTATAACTCGTATTGCGGCGCCGCTACCTGCGAAAGCGGTTATGCGGTCGTCGGCACGGGAGTAGACGCGGTCTGTGATATTAGCGGTAGCGGCAGCGGTAGTGGTGCGAGCAGTACCGGCAGCAGCGGCCTTAGCGCCGCGCCCACAACCACCGCGCCCACAACCACCGCGCCCACAACCACCGCGCCCACAACCACCGCGCCCACAACCACCGACACCGTTTCTACTACTCCCGGGGTGCCGGCCAAAGACAGCGCCGGCAAGGTTACCCTGGAGCAAATGAGCACTGATGCGACGACCATAGTTTCCGGAAACGTTAACCAGGTAACCGCGGAAATGGGAGTAGCCAGAAATCTAACCAGTGAAGCTGAATATAATAACACCATTGTTGCCAAAGTCGTGGCTAACGCCAGTATCTCCACCCAGGCCCGCAACACCATCATCAATTTCGTCACTTACGGCACCAAGGCCACTAAAACCCTGGGCGCCGGAGAACGGGCCGGCGTAGTCAACAGCTTTCAGGCCGCCCTGGGCAAATTGCCGACCACGGCTGACGACTGGGACGACGTTATTAAAATCGCCAACGGCCGCTGGCCTACCCAGCGCAGCACAGCCGCCGAAGAAAGAGCTAATGTTAATTTCCGCAAAATCTATTTAAGAGATCCGGATCGAAATAATCCTCATGACGACGCCGCCATTACGGTTATGGCTTACGGCTTAAGGCCGGCCGACCGAAATCTAAACAGCGAAAAAACCGCCATTAGAACTTTCCGGGCGATCTACGGTTATGATCCATCCGCAGCCACCGCCTGGGACGTTGTCCGAGCGATTGCTTATTCGGGCGCTACCAGATAAATATAGAGAAAGCTAAACATAAAAAACACCCCGCGGATCCGCGGGGTGTTTTTTTGTAGCTATTAAAATAGCTATTTTAATAGCTACAAGTTTTTAATCATTTCAATTACTTTCGGTAAATTATTCTCAACTTCCTTATTTTTAAACCTGATTATTGTATAACCAGCTGATTTTAATACGTCCTCCCTTGCCTCATCATACTCTTTTTCTCCCCGTTTATTATGTATACTACCGTCTATTTCAATTATCAATTTTTTCTGAGCGCAATAAAAATCAGCTATATAATGACAATTTCCAAAGACCAGTGGCATTTGCCGGCGAAATTTTATCCCTAATTTACTATTTCTTAATTCCCGCCAGATAATTTTTTCTACTTTGGTCATCCTCTGTCTCAAATGTTTCGCTATCGGTATAAGTTTCGTATTCTTCGCCATAATCTTATATCTCACCTCTCCCCCGGCCCCTCTCCTAATTAGGAGAGGGGTGCCGATCCCGCCTTGGCGGGAGAGGCGGGGTGAGGTTATAAAATATATCTTTATTCTATCTTAAAATTATCTATAATCCCCTGCTTCATTTCCTCGCTCCATTTAGTCTGCCAATCAAGGGGAATATCAAGCCAAAAATCAATGGTATAAACTCCTTTTTTGCTTTCTCCCAACTTTTGATACAAGCTTTCATTGCCGGCTGAACTCTGCCAATAGTCCTTATTAAAAATCCGAATCACAATCGGCTTGGCATAACCGGTAACTTCCTGGGAATAAGCGGTATCGGAAGTGGGCACAAAAATTTCCAAATCAGTAAAATCAGCGGTTTCCCGGCGCTGGGTCTGGTAATAAATAAATTCCGGCGGCAGGACCAGGCTAAAGCCCAGGTCCCGGTTCTCGTAAAAATAAGTTCCGTCCTCGCGGGACAAATCCATAAACGGATTCTCCTGGCCGCAGCCGGATAATAACAGGACAAAAATGAAAAGGGTGAAAAATAATGAGAGAATTTTTTTATTCATAAAATTTAAAACCAGCGGCACAGATATCTTCGCGCCAAATTATAATCACAATAAATTATTAGTGAAAATTCAATTTATTAGTTTATTAATTTATTATTTTATTGCATCAGATGAGTTTAATCAACCAATAAATAGCGCAACGATAATAAACTAATAAAATTCTACATTTTGATTTTTGCGGTTTGCATTAATAATCTCTGCTATCTGCCGTCTGCTATCCACTATCTAATCATCAAAATTACTTCAAAAACTTTATATGCTTGTTAATCTCTCCTTTCAGGGTCCAGGCCTTATAAGCGCCGTAAAAAAAGGCATAGGCCAAGGCAATCACCAACAGGCCGATCAGCAAACGCAACACGAAATCGGTCCAGACGATTAAGACGCCCAAAATAAGCAAAAAAAATCCCGTACCGATGAATGACCAGATAAATCCGCTAATTTTTTTATTGATGGCGGAAAAAAGATTTTTCATAACAAATTTGTTATAGGTAAAATACGTTAAATTAGTTAAACTAATAACGTATTTTACTGATTTTAAAATATATTTAGACAAAAAGTTAAATTTATCACATTTTTGCAACATTTATATTTTATCACACAATTACTTGACAAGCAATGGCTTATCCTTTATTATTATAGGTAGCCAAAAATATAGCCAAAAAACTGCCGGACAGGCGGTTTTTAGTTAGCTTGAAACAAGAAGAAAAATAAGAAAAACGAAAACATTTAAACATTCTTATTTTTCTTACCTGTCTGCCGGCAGGCAGGTTTCTCTTATTTTTCTTTTTACTAATATGAGAATAATAGACTATGTCAAAGCCTCGGCCGAGGAAATGAAAAAAGTAACCTGGCCGACCAAAAAAGAAACCTATAATTACACTCTGCTGGTTATCGGCATCAGCCTGGCCATCGCGGCTTTTCTGGGCGCCCTTGATTATATTTTCAATGTCGGCCTGGGACTTATCATAAAATAATATCATAAACACAGATCACAGATAAACGGCTGGCGACTATAAAGCCAAAGACTGTCTATCTGTGATCTGTGTTTAATCAAAAAGTGTATGGCTAAACAAACTCTGGACCAGGGAAGACGCTGGTACGTCCTTCACACCTATTCCGGCTACGAAGAAAACGTCTCCCATAACCTAAAACAAAGAATTGAATCCATGGATATGGAAGATAAGATTTTTAATATCCTGATACCGAAAGAAAAGAAAATAAAAATCAAAAACGGCCGGCGCAAAGTGGTGGAGGAAAAAATCTTCCCCGGCTACATCCTGGTGGAGATGATCGTCACGGATGAATCCTGGTACGTGGTCAGAAATACGCCCAACGTTACCGGCTTTATCGGCGTCGGCACCACTCCCACCCCGATTGATGAAAAAGAAATCAAAGGCCTGCAAAAACGGATGGGGGTGGAAGAACCCAAATTCAAAATTGACGTTTCGCTCGGTTCGCCGGTACGAATCACCGACGGCCCCTTCAAAAACCTGGAAGGAAAAATTACCAACATTGACGAAGCCAAAGGCAAAGTTAAGGTTTCGGTTTCAATGTTCGGCCGGGAAACCCCGGTGGAACTGGACTTTCTGCAGATTAAAAAATTATAACGGAGTTAAAAGTTTATAGAGTTATAAAGTCGCCATTTAAAATATTTTTCTTTATAACTTTATAAACTTTATAACTTTCAACTTTATAACTTTATAACTCAAGTGTATGTCCAAAAAAATACTAACCACAATTAAATTACAAATTCCGGCCGGCCAGGCTAACCCCGCCCCGCCGGTGGGTCCGGCTTTGGGCCAGCACGGACTTAACATCCAGGAATTCTGCACTAAGTTCAACGACGCCTCCAAAGATAAAATGGGCGACATCATTCCGGTGGAAATTACGGTTTATGAAGACCGCAGTTATGATTTTGTCATGAAAACGCCGCCGGCCGCCGAGTTGATTAAAAAATACGCTAACATCAAAAAAGGCGCGGGCAATCCCCTGCTGGAAAAAGCCGGCTCCTTAACGCGCGCCCAGGTCAAGGAAATCGCGGCCATTAAGTTGCCTGACCTTAACACCGACGACCTGGAACAGGCGGCCAAAATCATCGCCGGTACGGCCCGGCAAATGGGGGTGGAAATTAAATAGTTAGTTTGAAAGTTCATAAAGTTTATAAAGTTATAAGGACAATGTTTTAAACAGTTACTTTATAACTTTATAAACTTTATAACTTTTAACTTCAATATGACTAAAAACCAAAAGACAGAAGAAAAAAAGATTGAATTCGACAAAAACCAGGCCTATCCGATTGAAAAAGCGCTGGAATTGGTAAAAAAATTATCCAAAACCAAATTTGACGCTTCGGTGGAAGTGCATTTCCGCTTGGGCATTGACCCCAAAAAAGGCGACCAGCAGATTCGCGCGGCCGTCAGTCTGCCGCACGGTACCGGCAAAACCGTCAAAGTGGCGGCTTTTGTTTCCGCGGACAAGGAAAAAGAAGTTAAGGCGGCCGGCGCCGATTACGCCGGCAGCGAAGAATTAATCGCCGAAATCAAAAAAACCGAAAAAACCGATTTCCAGGTAGCCGTGGCCGAACCGGCCCTGATGAAAAATCTGGCGCAAATCGCCAAGATTCTCGGCACCCGCGGCCTGATGCCTTCCCCCAAAAACGACACCGTTACCCCTAATCCGGCCCAGGCCGTCATGGAATTAAAAAAAGGCAAAATCAGCTTTAAAAACGACGATACCGGCAATGTGCACGCAATAATCGGCAAAACATCATTTAACAATAAAAAATTACTGGAAAACTACCAGGTGCTCCTGGAAGCCATAAAAAAATCCAAGCCCACCGGCTCCAAAGGAATTTATCTCCGCAACATCAGCTTAAGCTCCAGCATGGGCCCGGGCATCAGGGTGGAAATTTCTTAAAATATTGACAAGGAGGATAAAATGGACGAGATGGCACAGAAAAGAACGGCAAAAGAACTTCAGGTTCTGGGACAGGAAAATCAAGGCTTGCGGGAAGAAAAAATCTCATTACTGGTAAAAATTGACGAGCTCAAAGACCTGGCAACAGAGTTAGACGAAGCTTTATCTGGCCTGGCGGATGCGGCGAATGACATCATAGCCGCGATTGAAAGGAATGATAAAAAGGATGAATTGACAAAATTTACCGGCAGGTTGATAGACAAATTAGAGCTTGCGAAAGAAGTTCTGGACCTGTCCGGCGACCGGCAGAATCTGCCCCATCCCCTGGCAGAGGATCAGTCATAATGCTTTAACCCCTAGGTGGTGTCAACGGCCGCTTAGGGGATTTTTTTAATTTGCACGCCAGGAAAATGTTTGCTAAAATAAAAGAACGCTTAATAACTTTATCCACAAAAAATAAGGTTTAAATGACCTTATTTTTATCTCTAATTGCGCGTGTCAGACTGCTCAAAAACTACCATCATCCGTAATTATCCGCGCCAATCCGTTGAATCTGTGTCACCCGTGTTATAAGCCATATCACATTCTAACACTAATTAACTTTATTTTGACAATCTGTTAACCGAAAACACTATGAAAAACAATCTTACCACCGATCTCAACCATCCCCGCACCAAGCGGCTGGGCTGGGATGAAACTTTTATGAATCTGGCCCTGTTAGTGGCCCAGCGCACCGCCTGCAAATTCCATACCGCCGGCGTGGTCATCGTTGATAAAAACAAGCGCATTATCTCCATGGGCTATAACGGCCCAACCGAAGGTGATTATCATTGCCTGGAAGTCGGCTGCGCCAAAGTTGACGGCGATCCTAAAACCGGAAAATTAAAAAGATGCCGCGGCGCGCACGCGGAAATTAACGGCATTATCAACGCCCAGGACACGCGCAGACTGCGCGGCGCCACGATGTACTCGGTTATCATTCCCTGCTATGACTGTCTGAAAGCGCTTAATAACGTCGGCATTAAGGAAATAGTTTACTACGAAAAATACGAACGCATCAAAACCGGGGGCGAGGGCAAAGAAGAAGAAGACGAAGCTCTGGAACTGGCCCAGCGGCGGGGAATAACCATCAGAAAATACGAAGGACAAATTTATTGCGAGGTTAA
>CAYNBD010000003.1:0-13931 GCA_964395755.1 uncultured Gammaproteobacteria bacterium | reverse complement strand
ATGAGGTCCGGGGCGAGGGCAATCATTATCGCGGCCAGTGGCAGGGCGGCCGGGTAGGAACAGAGGGAAAAGAGACGCAGATCTAATATTAAATTCCTAAATTATAATTTCTAATTTCTAAATAAAACACCAAATCCAAATATACTATGCAAAATATTCAAACTTTCAAAACCGCAATATTGGAAACAATTTTTCACTGGGAAAAAGGCGAAGGCCTGTATTCAAAATCTATAAAATTATTATCTGATAACTATCAAAATAATAAAAAAATAAATAATGAACAAATAAAATTTTACCAGCAAAAAATATTCCATTATTTTTTAAACGATTATTCGATTAGAAGAAATTTTTCAGCGGGCGAAGACAAGGAAATACAGTTATTAAAATTGTTTTTAGATAAATTTTTTCCAAAATTAAAAAATAGCCCAAAACCGGAATTACTAATTGATAAAATTGCGGAAGCTATAAAAGAAAAGAATATTAGTGATAAAAAATGTATATCTTTGGCCAGCAAAATATCATTTCTCTTATTGCCAAGCAGATTACCCCTCTATGACAGTGTCTCCAAGGATAGTTTGTGGTTGTGGATAAAAGAACGGGGAACAAAAATCAAAAAAAATATATTATCCAGCTATAGTAATTATTTTTATTATTATAATAAATTTTATTCTTCAGTAGAAAAAAGATTAATAGAAGAATCAAAAAGTATAATCAATAAAAATAAAAACATCATGATTAAAAGCCCATATTTAAAAGATTTCGTTAAAAATCCCGAACTATTATCATTCAGGTCGGCGGATAAAATGTTATGGATACAAAGCACGAAAAGACAAACAAATAATAATGAAAATGTAATAAAATTCATCAAAGAAATTTATTAAAAATTTAAGCATTAAAAATTATTTAAAAATTAAAAATTAAAAATTTATGAACGACCATCCCGAATACCAATATCTAAATCTTTGCCGGGATATCATAAAAAACGGCGCCGACAAAAAACTTTTTTTTAACCAGGTTATCCTGGATGAATACAAGAAGAAAGGCGAAGAACCGCCTTTTATCCGCTCGGTTTTTGGCCGCCAGATCAGATTTGATCTCGGGCAGGGTTTTCCCCTCCTGACCACTAAAAAAACATTCTGGCGCGGTGTCGTGATTGAATTATTGTGGTTTCTATCCGGCTCTTCCAATATTAAGCCCCTGCTTGACCAAAATATTCATATCTGGGACGAGTGGGCCTGGAAGCATTACCATATGTGGGCGACCGAACACGCGCCGGAAAAAGATTTAAACCAGGAGGATTTTATTAAAAAACTGACTGACTTGCCGGCTAATGACCCGTTCGTAGTCAAATGGGGCGACCTGATTACTATTTACGGCCGCATGTGGCGCCGCTGGCCGGCTTCCGACGGTCGGGAAATTGACCAGCTGGGCTGGTGCATCCGGGGCCTCAAAGACAAGCCCTACCGCAAATCATACGTCGTCTCCGCCTGGAACCCGGATTTTATTTACGCCATGGCTTCCGAGGGGCAAAAATCCCATGTCCCGCCTTTTTGCCACACGATGTATCAATTCCAGGTAGCGGATGAAAAACTAAACCTGCAGCTCTACCAGCGCAGCGCCGACTTATTCTTGGGCGTGCCTTTCAATATCGCCAGTTACGCCCTGCTGCTTCTTATGGTCGCGCAAGTTACCGGCATCGAGCCGGGAGAATTCGTCCATACCTTTGGGGACGTCCACCTTTATTCCAATCATTTCGACGCGGTCAAGGAGCAGCTCAAAAGAACGCCCTATCCTTTTCCGACGGTCAAGCTCAACCCGAAAATAAAAGACATTGACGACTATAAATTGGAAGACATCACTCTGGAAAATTACCAGTCCCATCCTTCCCTCAAGGCGGCTATCGCCACCATCGGCGGCTTCTAAAACAGCTATAAAGTTCATAAAGTTAAAAGTTATAAAGTATTTGTTATCCGTAAACTTTATAAACTTTACAAACTTTCAACTTTATAACTTTAAAAACTTTATAAACCTGCAACTTATTTATGTTAAAAGTGCTCCCCTCAATTAAAGCCATAATTACTAAAAATCATAAATTCCTTATCTTAAAATATATTGAAAAAGATTTAATGATTTGGGATTTGCCAGGTGGACGAATCAAATATAGAGAAAACCCCTATAATACTCTTATCCGGGAAATAAAAGAAGAAACTGGCTTAGACATAAAAATCACAAAACCAGTGGGTATTTGGTGGTTCATTTATAAATTTACTAAGCAACAAATAATCTGCACGACTTTCTTGGGCAAACCCAAAAACTTTAAAGTCAACTTATTAAAAAACCCGGCCAGAGAAAAACATATTGAATATAGATGGATAACAAAAAATGAATTTATAAATAAAAAAGAATATCATGCTGGCAGAAGAAGCCTGATTGATTTAATAAAAACTGTTAAACTTTAAAAACTTTACAAACTTTCAACTTTATAACTTTAAACTTACATGATATCAATCATCGCCGTTATCGGCCAAAACCGCGCTTTAGGCAAAGATAATAAACTGCTCTGGGACCTCCCGGAAGATATGGCGCGCTTTAAAAAACTTACCAGCGGCCAGACCGTGATTATGGGCCGAAAAACTTTCGAGTCCATCGGCCGTCCCCTGCCCGACCGCCGCAATATCGTCATTACCCGCGACCAAAATTACCGGGCCAAAAACTGCGCCATCGCCCATTCCCTGAAAGATGCCTTAAAGCTGGCTAAACAAATTTCTCCTTCGTCCCCAAAAAAAGGCCGGGCGGGGGTCGTTCCTCCCCCTTTAGAAGGGGGGGGTCAGGGGGGGGTTTTCATCATCGGCGGCGGCCAAGTTTACGCCCAGGCCTTGCCTTACGCCGACAAATTATATTTAACCGTGGTTGAAGATGAACCGGAAGCCGATACTTTTTTCCCGGATTATTCCGACTTCAAAAACATTGTCCGGGAAGAAAAAAAAGAATATAATGGAATTAAGTACAAATTTGTTGAATTAACAAAATGATATTTACGAATTATGAATTATTTACGAATATACAAATTCATCTTTCATAATACAAAGCATTCGTATATTCGCAAAAATTTGAATTCGTAAAAAACGATGAAAAGGATCACGAAAATATATGTTTCGGGCGAATTAACTCACGCTGGCGAAGAAATAAAAGCCGTTTATAAAAAAGTCGCTGAAATATGCCGGCCTTTTTGTGCAAATAATTATGTTCCCCATGCCGGTGGCACCGACCCGGTTCGCAATCCGGATATTTCACCAACAGAGGTCTGGCAAAGAGACCATCGCCAGGTAGCTACCGCCGATTTACTCATCGCTTACGTCGGCAAACCGTCTTTGGGAACGGGAGCCGAATTGGAAATAGCCCGCATTACCGCCGCAAATATAATCCTGTGGTGGTTTAAGGGCGAGAGAATCAGCCGCATGGCCCTGGGCAACCCGGCTGTCACGGAACAAATTGAAGCAATCAGTAAAGAAGATTTATATAAAAAATTAAATGATATTTTAGAAAAAAATTATGAAAAAAAATAAACAAATCATCATCGGCCTGGTGGGGCAAATCTCGTCCGGCAAAGGCGCCATCGCCGAGTACGCCCAAAAAAAATATAACGCCGCCAGCTACCGCTTCTCCACTATTCTCCGGGACGCTCTGGACAAACTGCATATTGAAAAATCAAGGAAAAATATCAGTATCTTTTCAAAAATCATCCGTAAAAATTTCGGCGAAGACGTCTTGGCCCGGGCCATTGCCGAAGACGTCAAAAAAGACAAGCACCGGGTCGTTGTCGTTGACGGCATCAGGCGGCTGGTGGACATCAAATACTTAAAGAAATTACCCGACTTTAAACTGATTAAAATCGTGGTGGACCCGAAAATCAGGTATGAACGGCTAATAAAACGCAATGAAAACGCCGGCGACAACAAAAAAACCTTTAAGCAATTTCTGGCCGACCAGCAAAGGGAAGCCGAGGCCCAGGTCCCGGCAGTAATGAAAAAAGCGGATCTGGCGATTGACAATAACGGCACCTGGAAAGAATTTTACGCGCAAATTGAAATGATGATGAAAAAATTGGTTAAATAAAGTAAAAATAAGTAAAATAAGAATAAAAAGAAAAATAAGAAAAACTAAAACATTATTATTTATCTTATTTTACTTATTTCACTTATTTTATTTATTTTTCTTTTTATAAAATCATGCAAACCAAAAAAGGAAAACTAATAGCGATTGAAGGCACAGACGGTTCCGGAAAAGCCACTCAGGCGAAATTATTGGCCGCCGGATTAAGACGGGACGGCGCACGGCCGCAAATCATCTGTTTTCCCCGCTACGGGAAAAAATCGGCTTGGCTGGTTGAAAATTACCTGGCCGGACAATACGGTTCGGCCCGCGAGGTTGGGCCCTACCGCGCCGCCACCTTTTACGCGGCTGACAGATATGATGCCGGCTTTAAAATAAGAAAATGGCTGACGGCAGGAAAAACAGTAATCGCCGACCGCTATGTAATTTCAAACCTGGCCCACCAGGGCGGAAAAATTGCCGACCCTAAAAAAAGAAAATTGTTTTTTACCTGGGCCCTTAACCTGGAATATGAAATTTTTAAAATTCCCCGGCCGGACATAAACATAATTTTGCATGTCCCGATAAAAATCACCCGAATCCTGCTTAACGCCAGAGGCCGAAAAAATATTAATTATTCCCGGCCGGACATCCATGAAACCGACAGCAAACATCTGCGTTCTACGGAAAAAACCTATTTAAAAATCGCCCGGGATTACCCTGAAATCAAACTAATTGAGTGTACCCGGAATAATAAAATCTTAACCAGACAAGAAATCCATGATAAACTCTGGCAAATAGTGAAAAAATATTGTAAAGACGGCGGATAGCAGACAGCAGACGGCAGAATTCTATATGCACTGTATAATTTCTAATTTCTAATTCACCTAATTTCTAATAAAATGTCTAAGGCAAAAATTTCTAATGTCAAAATATTTTTGCCTTTAGTCATTGGACATTTGGAATTTTATTAGGAATTAGAAATTAGACAATTAGAAATTATCTAGTAGCAAGCTATAAATAGTTAACTAATTTTTTGGCTGTCGTCTGTTTTCTGTTTACTGTTTTCTAAAAATATGGACTACGACATAATCATCGGCCTGGAAATCCACGCCGAGTTGAAAACCAAAACGAAAATGTTCTGCCGCTGCGATAACGACGCGGAAGGAAAAAAGCCGAATACGACTGTTTGCCCGATTTGTCTTGGGCATCCCGGCACCCTTCCCTATCCCAACCAACAGGCGATTGAGTGGACCATGCTTTTGGGTTTGGGCCTGAATTGCAAAATCAACCGCTTGTCCAAGTTTGACCGCAAAAATTATTTTTATCCCGACCTGCCCAAGGGCTACCAGATTTCACAATACGACCTGCCTTTCTGCTATGGCGGCTGGCTGGAAATCAGTTCAGCGGCAGCCAAAACTCCGGCGGGTGAAAAAATAAAAATTACCCGCATTCATCTGGAAGAAGATACCGGTAAACTTACCCACCCCATTAACAAAAAATATTCCCTGGTTGATCTTAACCGCGCCGGCACCCCCTTGATTGAAATGGTAACCGAACCGGTGATTCACGATGCCCAAACAGCCAAAAAATTCTGCCAAACCTACCAGCAAATCCTGCGCTATCTGGACATCAGCGACGCCGATATGGAAAAGGGGCAGATGCGCTGCGAAGCCAATGTCAGCCTGCAGGCAAAAGGCAAGTGGAAATACGAAGGCAATTGCGAAATCAGGCCGCTGGGCGAATATAAATTAAATCCCAAAGTGGAAATAAAAAACATAAATTCCTTCCGGGCGGTGGAAAAAGCGATCGCTTACGAAATAAAACGGCAGGCCAAAGCCTTGGCAGAGGGTGAAAAATTAGCGCAGGAAACCCGGGGCTGGAACGAGGCCGGCGGCCAGACCGTTCGCCAGCGGGTAAAAGAAACCTCGGCTGATTACCGCTACTTTCCCGAGCCGGACATTCCGCCAATTAACGTCAGCCCGGCCTGGATCAATAAAATCAAAAAACAGCTCATAGAACTGCCGCCGGCAAAAAGAAAACGTTTTATCACCCAGTATAATTTTGACAATAATACCGCCGAAATCCTGGTCAGCGATAAGCATCTGGCCGATTATACCGAGCAAGTGATTTCGGAACTGCGCGCCTGGGTGGACGCTACCGGCGACAGCTGGGAGCGGCAGAAAAGAAAATTGGCCCAGGCAGCCGCCAACTGGCTAATAAGCGAGTTATTCAAACATCTGAAAGCCAGCGGACAAAAAATAACCACTATCAAAATCACGCCGGAAAATTTCGCCGAGCTGATCACGCTAATTTACCAGGGAAAAATAAATTCTTCGGCCGGACAAAACATTCTCGGGATTATGTATAAGCGCGGCGGCGACCCGACCGACATTATGGCCGAACTGGGGCTGGAGCAGATTGACGACGCGGCCGCCCTGGAAAAAATTATCGCCGGCATTCTCAAAAAAAATAAAGCCCAGGTGGAACAATACAAAAACGGGAAAGAAAACGTTCTCCAATATTTTGTCGGCCAGACCATGGCCGCCACCAAAGGCAAGGCCAATCCGAAAACGGCCATGGAAATCCTGAAAAAATTATTGAAATAAATCAAAATCCAGCGCTCAATAATACCGTGTCATTGCGAGCGGCTGCAAGGAGCGTAGCAATCCCGTGGATAGCCGGGGCGGGCTTTCATGCGCAAGGATGATTGACGGGATTGCCACGTCGCTCCCCGCCAGCTGGCGGGTCGCTCCTCGCAATGACAAGGTGTTATTGAGTGTTAGGTATTAAACAAATTTTATTTGACAAACCATAACTCCTGCGCTATACTGTGGATAACAATAAAATAATTATAATAAAAAATTTTGTGCCGGTAAACTTATTTTTAGCTAAAATTACATACTTTTTCTTAACAAAAACCAAGGCGACCGCGCCTTGGAATAAGGATATTGTTTAAAGTTCCTCCTCTCCAGGGGGAATTTTTTTATAGCTAAAATTTGATCATTAAAAGAAAGGAGGAGCCTTATGCCGGAGGAAAAAAAACCGCCTTGCAGATTTTTTGAGCATTGCCGCCAGGCAAGTGATCGATGCGATCCAGCCAAATGCATTTATCCATCTCTCAATAATTTTCCGGGAACATGCAGCTACTGTAATCAGGCAAAGGGGGTCAAACCGACCGGCAACCCTAACAAACCATTTGTTTGCTTGGGTTGCATTAAAACACATAAACTATCTTTTCCTGAATTCGTGAAGCAAGAGCTTCCGCTTCCGGTCTAAAATTAATCTAAAAAAATAAAGGAGGAAAAATGAAAATAATTTGTCCGATAATGAAAAACCTGGGGTATGAGGGCGACAAAGCGCTCTGCGACTGCTCGCAAATACGGCAAAGATTAAACGGCACTCCTTGTAATGACGGGGAAAATTGCCTGGTAGTAAAATTAATCCCGGAAGATCACGCCAATACAGTATTAAACGCTGAGTTTAATGGTCAAGAGATACCGCCCGACATTTTAAATTCAGTGGTAGCAGCGGTCCAAGCCGGCCTTTCTAACGTAGCTTAAAAGCTACCAAAAACAACAGGGGTTAATAGTCTAACTAATTAACCCCTCTTTTTATTTGGCGTACTTAGCGTATCTTGGCGTCAATTGGCGTCATTTAGCGTAATAAAAACTCCTCAACCAATCTTTCGGCTTCAATTTTATTTTTCACCCAGTGAATTTTAGCGCCCTGCTTTTCCCAGCGCCGAAACCAGGTCAGCTGCCGCTTGGCGAATTGACGGATGGCGATGTTTAATTTTTCCACCATCTCCTTATAATTCAGCTTCCCCTGCAAATACAAAGCCACGTATTTATATTCCAGGCCGAATTCTTCTAGACGCTGCCAGCTTATCCCGTCCTTACGCAAGCGTTCCACTTCCGCCACCAGCCCCTCTTTTTCCAACCGGTCCAACAGCCGTTGATAAATCCGCTTTTGTAATGCATAACGCGGATAAGTCAAGCCAATAATCAAATAATCATAGTTGCTAATTTTTATTTTAGAGGACTCCATAGAGTCCTCTATGGAGTCCTCTATTTTTTTGTTTTTAAATATTTCAAGGTATCTAATCAAGCGTCTTTTATTCTTTTTATCGCTTAAGTTTAACCTCCGGGCAAAGCAGGAATTCAATTTTTCCAACCGGTCAAATAAAGCATCCGTTGGCAGTTTTTCCAGTCTGGCCCTTAGCGCCTTGTCCGGCTTGGCCGCCGACAATTTATAATCATCCACCAGCGCCTGCAAATACAAACCACTGCCTCCGACAATAATCGGCGTTTTCCCGCGCTTAATTATATCGCTAATCGCCCTGTCCGCCAACTTCTTATATTTAGCCAAACTGAACTGGCTATTCGGCTTAACTACATCTATAAGATGATATTTTATTTTTGTATCCTGAAAATTTTTACATTTTTCATTTGTATTTTTTATATTTTGTTTTTTATTTTTTATTTTTACCACGTACTCCCCCAAATCCTTGCCCGTGCCGACGTCCATCCCCTTATAAACCTGGCGGGAATCAGCCGACACGATTTCGCCGTCAAATTTATAAGCCAGGCGCACCCCCAGACCGGTTTTGCCGGCCGAAGTTGGACCTAAAATGACGATGATTTTCTTATTTTTCATAAGTTAAAATAAATCAAAATATATTAAATAATCAAGGTACAATAACCAGATAATAATTTGTAATTTTGAATTTTTAATTTTGATTGAATGATTAATTTTCAATGTTTAAAAATTAAATAATTCAAAATTCATTCAAAATTCAAAATTTAAAAATTTTAAATTGGTTATTAAGTATCCCTTCCAGCCCAAAATCCCCTGCTCCGGTAATTTTTACTCTAACAAACTCTCCCGCTAAATTATTTTTACTTCTTAGTTCTAACTTCTTACTTCTGACTTTCACCGTCTTCCCGGTCATGGTTTTCCCTCGCCAGCTTCCGTCCCGGCCTTGTCCTTCCACCAACACCTCTACTGTTTTGCCCACATATTTTTCATTATTTGCGCGCGCGGTTTGCCTTAAAATCTGCATCAGTTCTTCTTCCCGTCTTTTCTTCTCCGCGGCGGGAACATCGTCTTCCAGCTTGGCCGCCGCCGTGCCCGGCCGCGGACTGTAGCGGGCGATGTAGGCCTGATCAAATTTAACTTCCCTGAACAACTTGACCGTATTTTGAAACTGTTTCTTCGTCTCGCCGGGAAATCCGACGATAATATCGGTGGTAATCGCTACCGGAGGAACCCAAAGTTTGGATTTTAGAATTTTAAATTTAGAATTTATTCGTAATTCGTAATTCGTAATTCGTAATTTAAAAACTCCTTTAACTTTATCAATCAACTGAATATAATCTTTATGTGTATACCCCCGTCTCATTCTTTTTAATACCTCATCATCTCCGGCCTGCGCCGGCAAGTGCACGTGCTCACAAACTTTATCACAACCAGCCATAGTGCTAATCAGCTTGGCGCTCATATCCTTGGGATGGCTGGTAGCGAATCTTAACCAAAATTTTCCCGGAATGTCATTAACCATTCGGAGCAAATCAGCGAAGTCAACCATTTTTCTGCCGTCTGCCGTCTGCCGTCTGCCGTCTACGTACGAATTCACATTTTGAGCAATAAGAATAATTTCTTTATAACCCTTGCTCACCAGGCCCCGCACTTCGGCCAGAATTTCCGCCGCCGGCCGGTACACTTCCCGTCCGCGGGCATAAGGCACCACGCAATAAGCGCAAAAATTGTCGCAGCCGTTGCCGATCGGCACGAACGCGCTGACGCGGGAACTGTATTTGGGTTTTATTTTCAAATAATCAATACCCCTCCCCTTTAATTCCCCTCCCCTAATTAGGGGAGGGGTTAGGGGTGGGGTATAATTGGAAATTTTAGCAATCGGCAGCCAAACGTCCACTTTGTTTCCCAGCCGCTGACGCACATCTTCCCGTTCGCTTAAACAGCCGGTTATTATTATTGTCGCCCGCGGATTTTCCGCCCTTATTTTCGGCACCAGGCCGTACACCCGGTCCTCGGCCGACTGCCTCACCCCGCAGGTATTAACCATCACCAAATCAGCCCGCTTCCTGTCAGCGGCCGGCGCATAGCCATTTTTTTCCAAATATCCCGCCACCCGCTCGCTGTCGCTCTTATTCATCTGGCAGCCGATGGTGATGATATGATAAGTCTGCATAGAATTTTGAATTTTATAATTCTGAATTTTTAATGAATTTTGAATTATTTAATTTTTCAAACATTTAAAATTAATCATTCAATCAAAATTTAAAATTCGAAATTAAAAATTTATTTTCTCGCCTCACCCCTCCCGCCTTCGCTGCGCTCAGGCTCCCTCCCCTAATTAGGGGAGGGTTGGGGTGGGGTTTTCCCGTCGCGTCAAAATCTCTCCGGACTTGCTAAAAGGGGCTCTAATGATAACCACATTCTACATTCTATTTAAAAAACCGGCCACTCCCGGTTTCGTTCCTTTTTTACAATTATCCCAAGCCCCAAGCCCTAAGTACCTCACGTTTATTTCTCATAATTCAAAATCGCTTCCAAGACCTTAGAATCATCTTTAAGCGGCTCCAGATACAAAATCTGCGCCCGGACAATGTCCATGCTGCCGGCCGGGCCGTGCGTTTCCTGCCCCCTTTTTACCAGGCGCAAATTACCGATCTCACTCGGCTCCTTGTTGCCTTGCTGCTGGTCATAATTATAGTAAACGTTGTTCACTATTACCGGATCAGCCGCCGTATCCTCAACCTGACCGTAATAAATCTCGCCGTTCACCAGCTTAAGAGCGTACCATTGGCCGGCCGTGGCCTGTTTTTCGTCCCGGCCGGTCAAGACAAAATAAAGCGCTGCCAAGACCGCCACCGCCGCCATTATCATTACTACCCGCTTGAGCCAGTGTTCATTTATCCGCGCCGCCTTTGGCCTTTCGATTTGCTGCTCCCCGCCCTTGCCCCGCTCGTCATCATGATAAACGCGCTCAATCCCGCTCGCTTCCCGCACCGGCCGTTTGGGCTTTAAATTTACTGTTTTTTGAAAATTATTCATAGACCAAACAAATTTAAAATTTTTAATTTTGAATTTTGAATCAATTTTTAATTTTTAATCTTTAAAACATTCAAAATTAATCATTCAATCAAAATTAAAAATTTGAAATTCAAAATTATTACCATTATCGCCTGGTTATTTTTAAATTTCTACTCCCCTTCCGCCGCCGCCTCTGGTTCAACGGTTGTTCCCGCCTCCTCGGCTTGTTCATCTCCAACGGTTTGGCCAGCCTCTGCTGTTTCCCCGACTTGCTCATCAGTCTGCTGCTCATCAGCCTGTTCCCGGACTTCTGCGGCGCCGGCGCCACTGCCGGCTTCCGCTTCTGTTTCAATGTCGGCCGCGGCTTCGGTTTCCGTCTCTGTTTCGGTGTCGGCTTCCACGCCCTCACTCAGGTCCACTACTTCCACCGAGTCAATTTCATCTTCGTTAAAAGGCGCGCTGGCGACAGCTTCATCGGCGCTGGCCTCGTCCTCGACACCCGCCACCTCTGCTCCGGCCGGCGCGCCGCCCGGATTGGCGCTTAAATTATCAAGGTCGCAGGCATCGCCCACGCCGTCTTCATCCTGGTCTGCCTGATCCGGATTGTAAATCGCCGGGCAATTGTCATTACGGGCAAAAACATTATCCTCGTCCGGGTCATTTTCCATCATATAATCCAAATAAATTTGGGTCAAGTCGTCCGCGGGCGAAAACTCCGCCCGGGCCGCCTTCTCCTGGCCGGGCGCCTGCCGCAGAGACGATAAATCAGCCGGCGAAGCCAGCTCTATTTTTTTCACCGCCCGGTAGCCGGGAAAAACCCGGCCGGCCGCGTTTAAGGCCTTGCCGACCAGGCCGCTATAGGCGGTTACTTCCACCCGCTTTTCTTCCCCGGTTTCTTTTGCCCGGGCCTGCGCCTGCCGCAGTTCTTTCAGGCGCGCCTGGTATTCCTCGCTTAACTCTTCGGCCAGATAAAGCCCCAGGTCCTGTTTTAAGTCTTTGGAAACCCGCCGCGTTTTCTCCCGCGCCTGATACTGCCAGGCGTTATTGATTAGAGCCAAATCCAGGAAAGTGTAAGTAACGTAATACATCTTGTTATCCGCCTCAATTTTTTCAATCTTGAATTCCATGTCAAAATCGGCCAAATCCGCCGCCAGCAAAAGGGTATTGTCCACCCCGACCACGTCGGTTTGGCGGGCGCCAATCGCCTCCCGGCCCGGCTCCGACGCCAGCACGCTGCCGCCGGCAACCAGGAAAACCGCCAAAATCAAAACCGTGGCGTTGTTGTACTTTATAAAATGGATGATTTTTTTGAACATACGATTATAATTAATTTTGAATTTTATAATTTTGAATTTTGATTGAATGATTAATTTTTTAATTTTGAATTTTAAAACTAACAATAGCGGTTATTTCAACGAAGACACAATTTTGCCAAATATCAAAGTTAATTCCTGTGCTTCCTGCCATAATTTTCTAGCTTCCACTGTTTGAGCAGGAACTGCCGTAGCAATCATCCTTAGCCAATGTTTTGTCTCTTGTATTTCTTTTTTGCAAATATGTATCTTATTTTTAAAATCCTTTTTTGAACTCGCGCCGTTGGCTTCCATATAGTTTGCCCCTACGCTGGTTCCGGATTTAATAACTTGGTTTAAAATTGGTTTTGTTATTATATCCTGCTTGATATTTTTACATAATTTTATAATTTCTTCTCCGAACTTAGCCGTTCTGTCTTCTAAATCATAATTAGATTGATCGCCTCCTAACATAAAATTTAAAAATTAAATTATTAGAAATTCAAAATTCAATCAAAATTTAAAATTAAAAATTAAAAATTTAGAAAATTCTTTCCCAAATCCCCCTAAACACGTCTCCGAACCTGGCCACGTCCCGGAAGGTTATCAGCAATACCAGAATCATCAGCAAAATAAAGCCGGTGTTGTGAATGACCGCCTCCACTTCCCGCTTGACCGGCGAGCCCTTGATCTTTTCAATGATTAAAAACAAGACCCGGCCGCCGTCCAAAGCCGGAAAAGGCAGGAAATTAAGAATCGCCAGGTTAATGGAAAGCAGGGCGGCGAACTGCAGAATATATACCAGGCCCATCCTGGCCACCTGGCCGCTTAAAACGGCGATGCCGACCGGGCCGGCAATGTCCGGGCTTAAACCCTGGCCGGTAAACAAATCCCGGAACAAGCCGTAAAAAGCCAAAATAATCGCCCAAACCAAAAAAACCGTGGTTTTCATCCCTTCCCAGATGGCCAGGTACCAGGGGTATTTTACCAGGCCGGTGGTGATAATGGCGATGCCGACGCCGGCCTGGCCGGTTTCCGGCATCAGCGCCGGGGTAATTGCATAATCCAGTTCTTCCCCGCCGCGGCTAATCCGGTAATCCAGCTCCTGGCCGGCCCGATCGCCGACAAAATTTTGCAATTCCGCTTCGCTGGCAAACTCCTGGCCGCCGATACTGACGATGGTGTCGCCCATCATCAGGCCGGCCTGCTGGGCCGGAGAATCGGGCAGAACCTGCGCTATCTGGATTTTGCGCTCGCTTACCCGCGCCCGGGAACTTAAATCATCACCCAGGGCCTGGGGCAAACCAATCATCAAACCGATGGAAATTAAAACTGAAGCCAAAATTACGTTCATGGTCACGCCGGCGCTTAACATAACGCTTCGCTGCCAAACCGGTCGGGAAGAAAAACTGTCGGATTCATTATCGTTCTCACCGTTCTCGCCCTTAATTTTTACAAAACCGCCAATCGGTATCCAGTTGAGGGAAT
>CAYNBD010000002.1:0-35185 GCA_964395755.1 uncultured Gammaproteobacteria bacterium | reverse complement strand
AGTAAGGCGCAGTCAGTATTTTAATATCCTGGTTGGTTGACAATTCAATCGCCTGGTCAACCGCCCGCTCTAAATTAAGCCGGCCGCTGCCCAACTGGCCCAAAAAGGAAGGATTAAGACGGCTGATATTGTCAGCGCTCCCCAGCACAGTATCAACCACCTGGTTGTAGTTTAATTTCGGGTTAGCGCTTTCAATCAGAGCCAGGGCCCCGCTGACCATCGGCGCCGCCATGGAAGTTCCCGACCAATAACCATTATAATATTTGTCAAACGGCTTGCCCTCGTAACTTTCAGTCGGCGCGTAAACCGCCGTGCTGAAAATACTCACTCCGGGAGCGGAAATGTCAACGCAGCTGAAGCCATAGCTGGAAAAAGCCGCTTTCTGGTCAATCGCATCGGTGGCAGCGACGCCGATAACCATATTTTCACCGTTGTTGCCGTCGTTGCAAGCCGGATACATGGGAACCTGATCCAGACTATAGCCCGCCCCTTCGGCCTGCTCATTGCCGGCGGCGGCCACGATCACCAAACCGGCATCGTAAGCCCTGGCAATGGCTTCCTGCAGGGCCTGACTATAACCAAAACCGGTAAAACTAAGATTCAAAATATCGGCCCCGTTGGCGATGGCATAATCAATCGCCCTAATGACCTCGCTGGTTTTCCCTTCTCCAGCGTCATTCAATACCCGCAGAGCCATAATGTCGGCCCGCCAGGTAATACCGGTGATACCCACGCCGTTGTTGCCGGAAGCCGCCGCTATCCCGGCCACAATCGTGCCGTGCAAAATTCCCGCCTCGGTAAAGCCCTCCTCAAATTTAGGCGCGGGGTCGGGTACGTTATCAAGAAAATCCCAACCGGCCACGTCATCAATAAAACCGTTCCGGTCATCGTCAATGCCGTTACCGGCGATTTCATCTTCATTGTGCCAGACATTATCGCTTAAATCAGGATGGTTAATCTGGATGCCTGAATCTATCACGGCGATAATGATGTTGGGACTGCCCCTAACTTCATCCCAGGCCTGCGGCGCCCTTATCCTTTCCAAATACCACTGGTTACTGTAATAGGTGTCACTGGGAATAACCGCCGCTTGGTAAAAATAATTCGGTTCAATATATTCGACGTTAAATTTATCCTTATTCTCCGCCAATGTCTTCACCATCTCTTTGGTGCGCGTTGTCACCTTAAAAAGACTGACGTCTTGCCTGTTCCTAAACTTAACCAACAATTCCGTCGCCGTCTCAAGATCAACGATATTATTACCATCATTATCATCAACCCCGACGGCCACACCGCTACCTCGGGCCGGCAAAGGCAATCCGGTCATAAAAATTCCGCCCGCTATTGCCAGGCACAACCAGCCTATAAAAAAAGATGTTATTTTTTTCTGCATAACATCTCTATTATAACATATTTTATTTATGCAAGTAAAATTACGCAACCAGGGGTTACAACCCCTTGTTGACCGACAGGCTTTTCCATTCCGCTTCCGTTCAGCTCCGCCTAACCATGAATGGTTAGGCTAAATTTTTCAATCCCGCTAAAGCGGAATATTTGCTATTAATCCAGCCCGATTTATCGGGCTTTATATCTTAGCCCTGCCATTTATGGCTGGGCGTTTTTTCCTATAAATTTAATTGGATATATTAACTATATCCAATTATGTCCAATTAAAAATAATCAGTCAATTTCGGTTGGTAAAAAGCAGAGGGAATTAAGGGGTGAATGCCCTTTACCTAAAACTCCTTATTATTCATTACTATTAAAAATTTCTACATATTCTTTATATATGTAGGATTGTCCGTATTTTATATCTTTATTCTTGGGTGATAAAATGCCCATTTTAATAAATCTATCAACAACAGTTTGCGCGCCAGCGCGAGTAAATCCTGTCCATTTTTGAATGACATTAATATTTACTATGGGCTGGCCATAAAGTTTGGGTAAAACCAAACTGGCGCTTTCCGAAGCGCGTTTCCCTAGTTTTTGGATTTTTAATGTGTTTTTATCACGCAAGGAGGTTATTTTATCAACAATATCAATGGCCTCATTCGCGATTTCGATTACGCCTTCAAGAAAAAAATCAATCCAATCATTAACATTTCCGTTATGATAACCGAATAATTTTTCATAATATAGTTTTTGGTGTTTTTTAAAGAAAGACGATAAGAATAAAACCGGTTTTTCCAAATAACCCTCTTTCCAAAGATAAAAGGTGATAAGCATTCTGCCTGTTCTGCCATTGCCGTCCAAGAACGGATGAATAGTTTCAAATTGGGCGTGAACAAGCCCGGCTTTGATTATAGTTAGCAGAGTATCGCTTGAATGAATAAATTTTTCCAGATCGTTAAGAGCGCTTTGCATATTATCAACAGGCGGCGGAACAAACCGGGCATTATCTGGCCTGGTGCCGCCAATCCAATTTTGTGTTTTGCGAAATTCGCCCGGATCAGAAAAATGAGTGGCGCGCGCTTTATGCATAAGCTGTTTGTGCAGTTCTCGTATAAATCTAAGCGCCATGGGAAAATTATCCGTTTTGACTCTCTTGATTCCGTAATTAAGCGCCTGTATATAATGCAAAATATCATCAACATCTTCCGGTATATTTGACTTTATTTTTACATCGGCTTCAATCGCATCAATCATTGTCGCCCTGGTTCCTTCAATTTGACTTGAAGAAGCCGCGTCTTTTCGCAAGTACATCAAAAGAAAAAAATCAGCGTCAGGCAGAAGCTTGGTTATACCGTCAAGTTTGCCGAGCAAACGCGTGGCTTCATTGTCTTTTTTTAAAATTTTTGGATCAAAATTAAAACCCCCTTTTGGTGGAAAAGGGCGGGGAATAAAAGCATTAAATCCTTGTTTTTGTTTAATATTTGAGCCGATTTTAATAATATTCATAGTTTGTTTACATCTTTATATAGATATATACAAAGTATAGCAGTTTGTATATATTATGTCAACAGATATATACAAACTTTTTGTAGTAAGATTGGGGTGAATGCCCTTTATCTAAAACTCCTTCACGTTTTATTGAGATGATAAATTTTCTAAAATCTTTTTTAATAACTCTAGTTCTTTAAAAACAATGTAATAAATCTCATCAATGCTTCTGCTGATATTATGGATATTATTCTCAATGATTTTTTTCCATTTTTTTCTATTTCTATTTAAGAAACATTTTACTTCATCTTTCACTACTTTTTCATTTTGTGGATTTGATTTTATATATTGATCCAATAGTTCTATATAGTACAAATCGCCATCTTGATATTTTCTTTCATGCACATGAAGTCCCCTGGTCTTTATTAATCCGTCAAGCATTTCGTGCTGTTTTTTTATTAATTTTCCTAAAATTTCTTTTTTGCTTTTATCCTCTAATTCATTTTGTAGAATCTTTATTAATTTCTTCAGTCTTTGATCTAGTATATAGATTTCAGAAAAATAGCACTCCAAGTGATATCGGAATTGTGCAATTTTAGAAAAACCCTTTTTTTCTAGGTAGTAGTTCGAAGAATTAATTAATTTTGGAAAAAAATTAAGCAAACTTAATTGACTTTCAATTTCCGCAAGAGTCTGACCGATTTTTAATACAAATAATTCTTTTTCATTAAGTTTTATTTTGGAGTCAATTTTTGCCTTATTCAATTTTTTGAGTGGGTTTTGGGCTACCTTAATAAATCGGTCAAAGAAAAATTTTCTATAGCCAATATATTTATTTGTCATTTATTTTTATTATTAATTTTTTCCAGATCATTGTATAAATCTTTTAAATTTTCTTTTTCAAGTTTATGAATAACGCACTGTTTTATAATTATATGCATTTTTTCATTTGAGTTATCGATTTTTTGTCTAAGTAGTGTTTTATTGTCAATATCTAATTCATCTATATCAAGTAAAAAATCTTGCTTGTTTTCTTCGTAACATGAGTAATATATCATATCAACAAGAGCGTTTTTAACATCAAGACATTCTGCAATTGTTATATCAAAATCTGTGCCCTCCTTATCTATTTCATCTTTTGTGCATTGAAGATAGACGATAAGCTCTTTTTTTAATCTGTCATCTAAATTAGTGTTAATACTTGATTTTACGGAATCACTTTGATCGTGCTGGTTCAAGGATGAACAACCCGCTAAAAAAATAGTAAGTATTATTAAAATTTTATACATATAATTATTACTAAAAAATTAAATTTTTGTCATGTTCAAAACGCCTAAATATTAAAACTCCACTAAGATAAAAATTTATTTCGTACAATGTGCGCGTTCCGCTCCGGTTTATCGCTCTGTATTTAATCAATGAACATACCATGGTATGTTCATTGGTATGTTCATTATTTTAACCAGAAAACAATTAAAGCTTATTCGTATTATAACAAAAAATTACTAAAATTTACAATTTGATATAAGAGATGACCAACTATAAATCATTAAGGACTTTCAGCGTTTCCCGAGCGCATTTTTCCCAACTGAATTTCTTTATTCGTTTCTCTCCCAGACCGATTAATTGTTCCCTTAATTTGCTGTCCGTTAATATTTTTTCAATCGCCCGGGCAACGGAACGAACGTCATCGGGGTCAAAAAACAAAGCCGCTTCCCCGGCCACCTCCCGCAAAGTCGGGATGGACGAAGCGGCTACCGGCACCCGGCAGGCCATGGCCTGCAAAACCGGAATGCCAAACCCCTCGTATTCCGAAGGAAATATAAAAGCCGTAGCGCCGTTATAAATGGCGGGTATATATTCTTCCGCAATCCAGCCCGGCATGATTATCTCCGACGTCAAATTAAATTCCTGGATAACGTAATTAATTTCGTCATAACCAAAACCGGCGTCGCCCACCAGGACCAATTTTTGCTTTATGTTTTTATTGCTCTCTTTCGCGATCGCAAACGCCTCAACCAAACGGGAAACATTTTTCTTTTTCTCCAGGCGGCCGACATACAAAAGATACGGCCTTTCTATGCCGTATTTGTCTAAAATTTTTGCTATTTCATTATTGTCGGCAATTTGCCTGTATAAAAATTTATTGTAACCGTTATAAATAACCGTTAACTTCTCCGCCTTGGCGCCGTAGATGTCCATGATTTCTTGTTTGGAAAAATTGGAGACGGTGATGATCTTGCGGGCGTGCTTTAAGGCAAAACGGACCGACCAGTTTAAATAATCAAGGGAGTTGGCGTGATATTTATTTAAAGTGAAAACTTTAATAAAAAAATCAAGCAAGTGCCTGTATTTCGCTTCTTGCGGCCCCATCTCATCCTGCCGATACAGCTGTCTGTCCCTGGCGAAAGCCACGTCGTGGATAGTGTTAACGGTCTTATGGGGATGAAGCAGGGGCAGACTATGAGCCGGGACAAATAAAACGTCCGGCTTATGAAGCAGCATCTCCCAGGACAGCCTGCCTAAAGTCCAAAAAAAACCAAAAGGCCAGGCCAAAACCTTGGCTTTAAAATTATGATGCGGACTTTTGATTTTTTGATAGCCGTCCCGGTCGTATGCCGGCGCCGGTTCTTCCGCGACCGGGGCAAAATATTGTTTAGTGCCCAAATCCAACAAGCCGCCCTTAAGCGGTTGATCAGTATACAAAATATACTGGTTCTTGGAATCCAGCTTGGCTAACCATCTGATTAAATAATATGAATACCACTCGGTTCCGGTTTTGTGGTCCCGATTAGCCCGGGAGGCATCAATGCCTATCACCATATAAAATAAATAAAATAAGAATAAAAAGTAAAATAAGAACAAGAGGATAAATTTCTTATTTCTCTTATTTTTCTTATTTTTTATTTAGTCGCCAAAATGCTCCGCTTATAGGAATCAAGATTATCCAAAGCAATGCCGGTGCCCTTGGCTACGCACAACAGGGCGTCATCGGCCACGTAAACCGGCACCCCGATGGTGCGGGACAAAAGCTGATCGATGTTGCGCAATAAGGAACTGCCGCCGGAAAGGACTATGCCTTTGTCCATAATGTCAGCCGCCAATTCAGGCGGGGTTTCATGCAAAACCTTCTTGGTGGCATTGATGATGGCTTCCAGTTCGTTTTGAATCGCTTCGGTCACGTCATCGCTGGTAACGGTAATGCTGCGCGGCAAACCGCTGATAATGTCCCGGCCGCGGATTTCCATGCTTAACTTATCTTCCAAAAACAGGGCGGAACCGATATTGATTTTTATCTCCTCCGCCGTTCTTTCGCCGATGGCCAAATTATATTTGCGCCTGATATATTCCAAAATCGCGGCGTCAAATTTATTGCCCCCGATGCGTACGGAAATGGAAGAAACAATTCCTCCCAGGGAGATAACCGCCATTTCCGCGGTTCCCCCGCCGATGTCAATGATCATGTGGCCGGAAGCCGAACCAATGGAGATGTCGGCTCCGATGGCGGCGGCAATCGGTTCTTTAATGATATAAGCGGCTTTGGCGCCGGCGGCGATGGTGGCCTCGGTGACGGCCCGGCGTTCGGTAGAAGAGATTCCGGCCGGCACCGCTACCATAACTTCCGGCCGGAAAAGTCTCATCCCGCCCAAAGCTTTATTGATAAAATATCTAAGCATGGCTTCGGTAGTGCGGTAATCGGCAATCACGCCGTCTTTTAACGGCTTCAAAGCGATAATCGTATCCGGAGTCCGGCCCAGCATGTCTTTAGCTTCATTGCCCACTGCCAAAATTTTCCGGTCATCCATGGAAACCGCCACCACGCTGGGCTCATTTATAACTATGCCCCGGCGCGGCAAATGCACCAAAGTATAGGTTGTGCCCAAATCAATGCCAATGCGCTTGATAAACATAATATTGGTTAAATCAGTTAGATAGTTAATTAGTTAAATTAAATAGTAAACAGAAAACAGACGACAGTAAACATGCAACACGTAACACGTAACACGTAACATACAGCAGTTTAACAATTTTATTCTTATTTATCAGTCGCACTAAGCCCTAAGTACCTAAGCCCTAATTCCAGATCCCCTAATTCCTGATTCCAGTCTTCTGCTCATTCTTATCTGATTTATTTTTCACCTTCGTTTCTTTCGCATTTACCCCTTATTTTTTCAATTATCGCGCATCCGTTGCTATACCAAACGCCTTATCCGTCTCCAGGCCGGTAATCCACCTGATTCTATCCTGATCCAACCTGTCAGCGTAAAAACCGGTCGGTCTATATGATTCTATCCTGTTATCGGTATTTAAGTCAACTGTCAGTCCGGCCATCCTGCTGCCCGGCTGTCTCTGAATATATAAATCATAAACCCCTGAATTCAGCCGCTCGGCCAATTCCAGCGGTAATTTATATTCCAGATACAGACTCGCGATTTCTCCCGGCGCCACTGCAATTTGGCCGCCGAAAAAAGTTTTTCCCGCTTCACTGCCGCTGGCCGCCGCCGGCGCGGAAAATCCTTCGGCTTTTACCAGCTGGCTGCCGGCCGGAACGTAAACCCGGGTATAGGTTCTGTAAGAAATGTCCGGCCCGGTCAAATTATGACCGTAAGCGTAATTAACTTTTAACCTGCCGAACAGACCATTGGCATTTTGATTAAGGCTGTAACTGATGTTTTTGCTGACGGATTCATCTACGGCCGCGCCGGTCAAATTGGCGTCAACCACCATTAAATAATCACCCGCGGTCTGCTTGATTTCTCCGGCTAAACCGAAATCCACGGCTAAATCTTGCAATGGCGGTTGGTTAAAAAATAGCAAAATGTTCTTTTCTAAAATATTCTCTTCCATAATATCAACCGTTTCCAGCCAATAATCAAGGGGTAAGGAAAATAATTTTATTTTTAATTCATTCAACACCCGACCAACGATTTCTTTGTCCGCCAGCACGGCCGGGTCGTTTTCGCCTTCCCTTAACAAAAGAATAAAATTATCCTGGTTATATTCGCTGCCCCCGACCGTCACCGGCCCAACCAGGCGCATCAGGTCAACAATAAATTCTGGATTCAATGTGATAACGCCAGTGAACTCTCCGGCAAAATTATCAGCCAGCGTGGAAGAAAATTCTCTTTCCCGCCCGTATAGCCATTCAATGCGCGCCGCGGCCGCGGGCCAATCAGGCGACCAGCCGGCAGTACCCAGCAACCAGCGGTTAACGCCCAAATTCTCGGCCAAGGAAGCGGGCGGCTTAATGTTCAACTTGTTTTGTGCCGCCTTGTCCAAAGAGGAAACGGCGGCGGTGTGAAGTGCCGCCAGGTCACCGTTGGCCGTTTCCGCAATCCCATAAACTGTTGGCCGGCCGCCGCCGGGCCGGAGTTCAGCCGAATTATTTAAAATCAATAAAAATTCTCCCTTCTCGGGATAACCAAGAAGCGTCGGCAAAATCTGGGAGAGAGGCGTCAGACGGGACATAAAATCACGCGCCGTCCGGATTTGCAATTTTAATTTCTCCGCCCGGCCCTGAACGGGAAAAAACCAGGGGCTTAGATTAACTTGTTCTAAATTCAAATAAGCTAAATCCAAACCGGCGCTCAAACCGTTTAATTCCGGTCCGGACTGATAGATAAGGCGCAAAACTTCCTTTTTTTCTTCAACGGTCAGGCTGGAAAAACCGGTATTGCCCGCCTTATCCAGAGTCACGGCCACGCTTTGACCTAAAACCGCTCCCTGATTTAAGGTTTTGCTTAAAATCTCCGCTGTCCGGGCCAAATAAATTAAATCGGTTATTTCATTCTGCACGAACGGCAGACGGGAAACGAAAAAACCGACGCCCGCTTCTTCCAGGTCAGTGCGCACCGCCTGAAAATTATTTTCCGCCCGGGCAGAAAACTCGGCCGCCGCGGAAAAATCACGTCCGCTTTGAATTAAATCAACTGCCTGCTCCAGATTATCTCTGCCGGCCAGGGCTTGGCGGTAAACGTTAAAAAAATTCCCCAGAGACGTTCCGAAAATCACCAGTAATAAAATACCCAACCCGATAATTCCGTAACCGAAATATTTTAAAACAAAAAACGCCCTTTGTATTTTTTTTCTTCTTTTAACCGCGGGAACGGAATTGAACAAATCCAAAGATTTGGCGGCAATCCGGGCAAAATTGATATTTTTTGAATGGGAAAGCTTAAACATAATTGTTGCATTGTTAAATTGTTATATTGTTAAATTGTTGGAAGTAATCACGGCTTAGCAATTCTAGCAATGTAACAATTTAACAATGTAACATTCTATAATATACCTAAAATCTGACGGGAAAGCAAGGTTCTGATAAGATAAAACGTCAATAAAATTCACGCAATCATTAAGCATTATTTATACAAAAACACATAAAAATGGAGGAATAAAATCAAGAATCAAGACGGATGGAAAATTTGTTAGCGCAAGATATATGTCTGCTCATAGCGAAACAAAACAATATAATGCTCAATGACCGAAAAAAAATCGCTGGGCAGTAATGGGGACATTCCCCCAAAACCATAAAAGGCAAGCGAATTACGACCTTGCCTTTTTTTATTTGAATAAAATGTCTAGGCTATCCAATTACTCATTGCGCAATGCCTCAACCGGCTCCAGCCGGGCCGCTTTGCGCGCCGGATAAACCCCGAAAGCGACGCCAAAAACCGAAGAAAAACCCAGGGCTACAATATAAGCTTCCAGTGGTATGCTAAAACGCCAATCCAGCCCGTAAGCGCTCGCCCCTAAATAAATTGCAAAGGAAACCATCACCCCGGCGATAATGCCGATGATTCCTCCCGCGACCGTAATTAAAACCGATTCAAACAAAAACTGCCGCATTATATCGGCGTAGCTGGCGCCCACGGCTTTGCGCAAGCCGATTTCCGCGGTCCTTTCAACAACAACAACGTACATAATGTTGGTGATGCCCACCCCGCCCACGATTAAAGAAATGGCCACGATGGCCAAAAGCAAAAGCGTAATCGCTCCGGTCACTGTTTCCATTATCTCCACTGATTCAGTCATGGCAGTTACCCGAAAATCATCCTTGCTCGCTCCGGTCCAACCGGTCGCTTCTGCCGGCTGGGGCAAATCATGATTCTCCCGCAAAAGATAACGAATTTCTTCGGCCGCCTCGTCCACCCGGTTTTGATCAACAACCTGATGCATTAAATAAATAACATGATCAATACCCATAACTTTTTTCTGTAAAGTCCTAATAGGAACATAAACAAAATCATCAAAATCAATCGTCATCACCGCCCCCCTTTCTTTCAGCACCCCAATTACTCTAAATTTCTCTTTTCTTATTTTAATTGATTTGCCAATCGGATCAGAATCACCAAACAGCTTATCTTTTATTTTACTGCCTAAAATAGCTACCTGGGCCAATGACTTATCCTCCGCTTCGGTAAAAAACCGACCATAATCTATTTCGCTTTTATCAATTTCAATAAAATCAGCCGTAGTGCCGAGCAAAAAAACCTTGCGCAATTCATTACTATAACTTACCTGTTCCTGGCCCATAATGCCGGCATAACTTCTTTCTATCAAAGGCAATTTATCAATATCGTCCATGTCTTTCAGGGTCAAGCTCGTTACCTGCACTCCCAGGGCCAAATTGGCCCCCGCCTGAATGTCGCTGCTTGTTCCTTTTTGCGTGCTCGGGACCTTAATTTCGGTTTCAATCATGTCCGACCCGCCAAAGGATTCAACCTCGCCTAAAATCAGGCTGTTAATGCCCGCCCCGGCGGAAAAAACGATAATAACGCTGGCAATGCCGATAACCACCCCCAAAACAGTCAAGCCGGTCCTGACTTTATTGGCCCGCATCGCCTGCAAAGCGGTTTGAATTGTAAAAATAATATTCATAACTTCGGTTATAAAGTTATAAAGTTCATAAAGTTAAAAGTATTACACTACAAACTTTATAACTTTATAAACTTTTTACTTTATGAACTTTATAACTCTTTTATTCATACCGCAGGGCCTCTACCGGCTCCAGGCGGCTGGCTTTGCGGGCCGGATACAAACCGAATACCAAACCCACCAGCATAGAAACCCCGACGGCCAAAATCACGGAAAAAAACGAAACGATAAAAGCCCAATCATAACCCAAAACTTTGGCTCCCAGCGCAATTAGCAAAGAAACCGCGGAGCCGCCGGCAATACCGATTATGCCGCCGGTTAGGGTTATCGCCACCGCTTCCATTAAAAACTGGCTCATGATATTGCCATTATTCGCCCCCACGGCTTTTCTTAAGCCGATTTCCCGGGTACGTTCGGTGACGCTCACCAGCATAATGTTCATTATGCCGATACCGCCGACGATTAAAGACAAGGCGGCCATGGCGGCCAGAAAATATCTTAAGGCATTGGTAATGGTTTTAATCACGTCCAGGGCTTGGGCCGCGCTCCTAACGGTGAAATCGTCCGCAGTGCCGCTGGAGTCGTGAATGTCATGGTTTTCCCTAATGGTCATGGCAATATCCGCCATCGCCCGCTGGATATTATCTTCGTGGTCAACTTTAACCCGAATTAAGCCCACATAATTGACGCCGGCAATCAACTTTTGCATAGTGGCTAACGGCAAAAAAACCTGATCGTCATAATCCTGAAAAGCGACTGTGCCTCTTTCTTTCATTACCCCGATGACTTCAAAAGTATGCTTCTTAATTTTAACTTTCTGCCCGATAGCGTCTGACTCCCCGAAAAGTTCATCTTTAACCGTGCTGCCCAAAACCACCACCCGCGCCAAATTCTTCTCCTCTTCCTGATTGAAAAAACGACCCGCGGCTACCTCGCCGTCTTCAACCTCTAAAAAACCGGCCGTGCAACCGCTCAAATTGGTATCATAAGTATTGGCCCCCCAGCTGACCGTGCCAATGCCCTTGGTATAAGCCACCACGGCGGCAACGTTCGGGACTTTACTTTTGTTTTCCAAAGACAGAGCGTCTTCGTAATTTAGGGTGGTAATGACGATGCCCATGGCCGAAGCGGGCGGACCCTCCTCTTCCGATTTGCCCGGCATAATACCCACTAAATTAGTCCCCAAAGTCTTAACCTGGGCCAAAATTAAACTCTGCGCCCCGGCGCCCACGGCCATAATAACGATAACCGCTCCCACGCCGATTATAATTCCGAGCATAGTTAAAAAACTCCTCGCCTTGTTAGCCAGAAGTGCGGTAGCGGAAACGCGGATACATTGTTTTATTAAATTCAACATCATAATATAATCCTAATTTATCCGAATCCGCCAGCTGGCGGGTTTACAGATTCGCATTACTTTAAAAACATTCCGTCCCGGGCTATCCTTCTATTTTTAACTTCATAATCATGCGTAATCATGCCGTCTTTAATCTGGATAATTCTTTTGGCGTGCTCGGAAGTATATTTTTCATGGGTAACCATCACGATCGTATTGCCGGCATTATTGAGGCGCTGTAAAATTTCCATCACCTGGATACCGGATTTTGAATCCAGGTTGCCGGTCGGCTCATCCGCAAAAATCACCGACGGCTGATTGACCAAAGCGCGGGCAATCGCCACTCTTTGCTTTTCCCCGCCGGAAATCTGATTGGTAAAATAATGAAGACGGTGTCCCAGGCCCACGCTCTCCAAAACTTCTTCGGCCCGCCGGTCAATATCATGTTTATCCGCCGCATAGGTCAGGGGCAGTTTGACATTATCCAAAACACTGGTCCGGGCCAGCAGATTAAAGGACTGGAAAACAAATCCGATTTTCTGGTTGCGCAAATGTGCCAACTCATTATCATCAAAATCAGCCACGTTTTCCCCTTCCAACTCATAAATGCCGCTGCTAGCCCGATCCAACAATCCCAGAATATGCATGAGGGTGGATTTGCCGGAGCCGCTCGGTCCCATAATGGCTACGAATTCACCCTTATCAATACTAAAAGAAAGGCCGTGCAAAACCTTGGTCACGACCTCGTCATTCCGATATTCTTTTTTCAGATTTTCAACGTTAATCAACATAATAATCTAAATTTATTTTTTGTTTCTGCATACTAACTTTTCAAGTGTTACACGCTTTCATAAAATAAACATAATTTAAAATTGCCAATCCCAAATGTTTAAAAAACAACTTCCCAAGTACCAATTTAGAATTTCAAATTATCATTTTATCCGCCGTCTTGCACGTAAGTAACCACCTCGTCCCCTTCTTTAACCCCGGACAAAACTTCAACCATGCCTTCGTCCCCTCTTAAGCCGGTCTGTACCGATGATTCCGTTAACTCCGAGCCCCGCAATATTCTGACGTAGCGGTCGCCGTCTTTTTGCACGATGGCCCGTCCGGGAATTATTAAAACATTGTCTTTACGGGCCGTAGTTATCATGACGTTGGCGGTCATACCCGGTTTAACATTACTAACATCCGACTTAGCCGGATCAAAACTGATTTTAACCTTATAATAAATAACGTCCTGGATAACGGTCTCGGCCGGCTCAATAAAATAAACACTGCCGTAAAATTTAACTTCGTCCCCGAAAGCGTCCAGGGTGATTTCCACCGGATTATTAAGACTGACTTTAGCAATATCGGCTTCGGAAACATCAACCTCGATCTCAAAATTGTTTTCCGACAGCAAAGCAATGGCCGGTTTATTGGCCAACACCTGCTCACCGGCCTCATATTCTATTTTAATCACCGTGCCGTTAATCGACGCCTTGATAATGCTATCCTCAATCTGTTTTCCGGCTAAACCCAGCGCCGCTTCGGCCTGTTTAACCTGGGCGCGGGACAGGGACACGTCCTCAATCCGGGGCGGCGATTTTAATTCATTCAATTGGGCCTTGGCCACCTGCCAGGCCTTATAATTAGCATCAATCTTGGCTTGCGCGGTTACAATCTGTTGGTTGCCGGATAATTGGACCGAAGCCAGACTGTTGCGGGCAGCGTTAATGGCATCATGTAAATCAACTTGAGCGTCAGACAGACTGTCTTCCGCCGCCGCCGCCTTCGTCTCATAAGTAAGCTTGGCCTCGGTCCAGTCTTGCTCAGCCGTTTCCACCACGCTAATGCCGGTACTAACAGCCGTTATCTGGGCGCTAATGCTGGTTTTATAGGCATCAAGTTCTGCCTGGGTAAAAGAAGAAGAAACAATCGTATTTTCCAAAGCATTGTAACAATAACTTAAAGCTTCAAAAGCTTTGTCCAGAGAACTTTCGGCATCAGCCGCCGCGGCCGCAATATTAATATCGGTTTGATTGGCTTTTGCCGTTATTAAACTATTCTTGGCCGCAGTTAACAAACCCAGAGCGGCGCTATAGGAAGTGTTGGTATAATTTAGATAAATCGGGTTTTTTCTGCTCAAAACCGTATCGGCATCGCTATCGTTTAAAACAGTCTTAATATTATCCAGAGCGGTATTGGCGACCGCTAATTTATTATCTATGGCCGTTAAAAGGGTTTTCTTTTTATTATCAATGGATTGTTGATAGGTGCTCTTGGCGTTATCCAAATTAACTTGCGCCGTGGTAACCGCCTGCTCGTAGGAGGTAACATTATCCGCTCCGTCTGATTCCAAGTCGGACAGGATCTTCCCGGCCTGGGCAATATCCTCGGCTACGGTTGCTTCTGTTTTTTCCAGTTCATCCAGGGCGGAATTATAAGCGGCCAGAGCCTTATCAACATTGGCCTGGCTAACCGCTATTTCCTGACTGGTCGCTCCTTTTAATAATTTATTAAGCTGGGCCTGGGCAATATCTAAATTAGCCTGCGCTTCCTGCTCTTTAATGGTTAAAGAACCATAATCAAGTTCGGCTAAAACCTGATCTTTAACCACCTTGTCTCCGATATTTACCAATACATTGCCCACCTTGCCGCTTTGCAAAAAATTTAATTCTATTTCCTGCGCGGCTTTGACAGTACCCACCTCGCTCACGGTCTGAATTAAGTTTCCTCTTTCAACTTTGACGGTAGTATATTCAACCTTCTTCTCCCGGGTGGAAGCAAAAACAATCCCGCCGATAACCATCAGAACAACAATTATTAATATAATTTTTGTTTTACTTAACTTCATAATAATAATCGTACGTTGTTAGTAAGATTGCATAATAAGATTACAAATTACAAATCATTACAAATATAACGCAAATTAAACTAAAGCGTTAATACGGCTATAACGCGTAGTAATAATAAACAATATTTGTATATTTGCGTTTATTGGTGTTTAAATGAATTATACCACAAAAGCTTGGTTAACTAAAACGTACCAACCTTAAAATAAATGATTATTTAGATATTTAGATAACTATCTAAATTATACCATTTGAGTATAATTTGTCAAATGGATAGGCGGTGAAACAAAAAAACTATGCCAATTAAATCCGCTTCCAGGGTTAATGTTATATGAAGTCGTCTCTATCTCTGTCTAAAATTTTCCTTTTGGCAATCACTGCCGCCGCCTATTTCCCATACTGCTGCCGGTAATATTCCTGATATTCCCCGCTTTTAATCTTTTGCCACCAGCTTTTATTGTCTTGATACCAGGCAATCGTTTTTTTCAGGCCGTCATCAAAGTTAATCACGGGCCGCCAGCCCAACTCGGTTTTCGCTTTGGCATAATCCATGGCATAGCGCAGATCATGGCCCGGCCGATCCTGAACGTATGCTATCATCTCTTCGCCCCGGTTCATTAATTTTAAAATCTTTTTGGTCAAATCAAGATTGGAAATTTCCTGGTTGCTGCCCAAACAATAAGTTTCGCCCGGCCGGCCTTTTTGGATAATCAATTCAACGCCGCGGTTATGGTCGTCAACGTGAATCCAGTCGCGGACATTCTTTCCTTCTCCGTAAATCGGTACTTTCTTATTTTCCAGCAAATTGGTGATAAACAAAGGAATAATTTTTTCCGGAAACTGGTAGGGGCCATAATTGTTGGTGCAGTTGGAAATCGTAACCGGCAGTTTATGGGTATGAAAATAAGCCCGCGCCAAATGGTCAGCCGCGGCTTTGGAAGCGCTGTAAGGACTGCGGGGATCATAAGGCGTCTTTTCGCTAAAGGGCGGCTCGTTCATTCCCAGCTCGCCGAAAACTTCATCCGTGGAAATGTGATGGAAACGGATTTTTTTCTCCCGGGCTGCATCCAGTAAAACCCTGGTGCCCACAACATTGGTTCTGATAAAATCCTCGCTCTTTATAATGGAACGGTCAACATGCGACTCGGCCGCAAAATGGACGATTAAATCAACGCCTGAAACCAAGTCATTGACCAGCTTCTGGTCGCAAATATCACCTTTAACAAATTCATAATTTTTATTTTTTTCCACCGCTTTTAAATTTTCCAAATTTCCGGCATAAGTTAAAACATCCAGGTTGATAATCTTGTCAGCCGGATATTTCCCCAGCCAATAATGGATAAAATTAGAGCCGATAAACCCGGCGCCGCCGGTCACTAATAATTTCATAAATATCTTTTGGTTAAATTAGCTAAATGGTTAGATAGCAAACGACAAAAAACTTGTAACCTGTAACTATTTAACGATGTAAAAATGAAAGACATTCGTTATTTTCGTGTTTACCCCAAATTACAAATTACAAATTTTCAATTTCATTCAACAATGTAGCAATATAGCAATGAAAACATATAACAATTAATTTCTTATAACCTCTTTTAAGCCTTGGCCATCAGTTGCCCATTAATCTGCGTAGCCAAGCTCTCCATCTCCCCCTCGCTGTAAGCCGTATCCTTACCGTGCCACAGTTCATAACCATCATTGGCAAAACGGGGCATGACATGCCAGTGGGTATGAAAAACCAATTGGCCTGAGGCCTCGCCGTTGTTAATGCCGATATTGCAGCCCAGAGCTCCGGTCGTTTTCATTACCGCCAGAGCGATTTTTTTAGCTACCACTACAATGTACTTTAATAATTCATCCGGCGTTCCCAAACTGCTTTCGTAATGCTCTTTGGGGATAATCAAAGTATGGCCCTTATTAATCGGATGAATATCCAAAAAGGCCAGGATTTTATCATCCTCATACACTTTATAGCAGGGCAACTCTCCGGCTGCGATTTTACAAAAAATACAATCTTTCATAAAAATAAGTAAAATAAGAGAAATAAATAAAATAAAAATGCTTAATCTTCTTGTTCTTATTTTACTTATTTTTCTTATTTTATAACATACGGAGAATCTTCATCGTCCTCCCATCTTATCTCATCCACTTCCTCTGTCTTACCTTTGCCCCTGAACAGTTTATCCGGCAAATTAACGCACCAGCCGGGGCAAGCGGAAACGCATTTATAGCCGTGCACCACGCCGGGCGGTACCAAAACCGCGGTCGGGTTATCTTCGCCCCCTGCGATTTTCACGTATTCGCCTTCGGTCGGACTGCCCGCCCGCCTATCCCAAAGATGTAATTCAAATTTTCCCGGACCTAAAAATACGAAATAATCCGTCTGCTCTTTGTGCTCGTGCGGACCCCGAACCGTGCCCGGCTTGGTAACGCTCACATAACTCATCGCCGCCTGATAGCCGCCTTCATCATTGCGCCAAATCTCGACCAGCCAGCCCCGCTCATCATCGTGTTTATTTAATTTTTTTATAACTACATCTTTTATCATATATCATATATCATACCTTTTAGCTTTCTACTTTATGAACTTTAAAAACTTTTTACTTTATAACTTTGCACTTTTGACTAATATAACTATACCACTACCCAGCCATAAAATCAAGACAAAATTTATTTTAATATAAGCCAAAACTATCCCCGGCCAAACAATTTCCAGCAACACGAAAATCACTAACGCCCCGGTTAAAACGTAAAATAATTCTTTGAAAATTTGAAATATTTTTTTTTTCATATTATTATACCAAAACTTTGACAACAAAACTGAACTAAACATTGACTATTTTTATTATTGAAACAACGGACGAAGATGGGGCACCGGTAGAAACTATGGTCCTAAGCAAAACCGACCCAAAAGTAGCAAAAGCTAACGTTTCGCCGGAAGGAAAGTCGCTCGGTAAACCATTTCTTTATGGATTCTGGGCGTCTACTTGTGGTATAAACAGGCATTCTGTAACAGTCGTTCCCATTCGGTTATTCTGGATGAAAGGCGAAGAAATTCTCCTGGCTAAAATTGAAGTTGCATACCCAGGGCAAGAAAAATATGAATGGACAAAAGGTATTATTGGCGAAACCGTATTGCTCCCGACAAAAGTATTACAGCCCAAGGAACCGCTTTACTCCCACGAAATACTCCGTTATTTTAATGCCCTAAATTTCCTTCCTGAAAATATATCTGAAGTGATTGAGGAATTTCGCCATCAAGACGAAAAACAAGACGAAAAAGGCAAATCAATATAGAAAGGGCTCACCCCGCGCCAGGTCAAACGACCTGGTTTTTTTATTTTAATGGTCATAGACATCGGATGTCTTATTACCCCGAAAAATCGTCCTATGTTCCCTGTCCCTTGTTGCATGTTGCAAGCCGCCTGTTCCTTGCTCTATGTTATGTATTCCAGATTCCTAATCCCTAATTCCCTTTAACTTTTCCCCCAAGCTCTTCCCCTCCAGCTCAATTTTAATCTCATCCACCTCAAGCCAATCATCAACCCCGTCCTCGGCCGATAGGCCCGGAACGGAAATAATAAAACCGTACTGGCCGCTGTCAAAAAGACCGGAACGAACATCCTCGCGATAGGCATTGGTTAAATCAAACTCGGCCGTAGCGATTTTCCATTCCCCGGCCGAGCGCGGCTCCCTGTAGCCGGCCAAAATATAATTTATCCCGGCCTGGTTGATGTCCAGGTTAGGGGTAACTTTTTTAAAATCAGGGTTCATTAAACTGTCCAAAGAAAAACTGAAAACCCCGTCTCCGGCTAAAATTACATCTCCCGCCGCCAGAATGATCATATTATCGTTTCCTGCCAAATCCAGACTGAACTGTTTATAGGTTGCGCCCACGTCCAAAGTCTGGTCATAATCCCGGCTGCTGGACAAAGTTCTGATTTTAAGCGTCTGCAAGCTGGCCGGATTGGTTGTCTGGGCCTGCAGTTGGCGGCTGTCGGTTACCAAATCAATTTCTTGCCCGCCATTCTCCCAGAGCCAAATTTTATTGATAAGAGCCAGTTTGGTTTGGGCGGTGCAAATCTCATCCGTCACGATATCATCGTTGGCCCGCAGTTCAATTTTATAAACTCCGGCCGGTAAATTACCTGCCTGAAAATCCAATTGCCTGGCTGGGGATTCATCATCGGCCAAATGCCGGCTGTCAAGCAACTGTCCCGCATAATACAAATTAAGGTCAATCGGATCCGAATCGCCGTTCTGGTTTAAATCAAAAAAAGAAAATTTAAAATTCAATTCCTCGTTATCAATGTAAGTATAAAACTGATACGCCCCCCGCAGACTGTGGCCCAAGCACTTTTCTTCTTCCCCGGCCGCATAATCAGTTAGTAAAAACTCCGCTTCGCCCGGGGCAAATTGATAATTATATAAAGCAATCTCATTTCGGCCCGGCAAATTATTTAAAAATTCACCGATAGAATTATACTTTTTTTCGCGCTGCAGAAGCATAACCCCGTTTTCTTCCATTTTATCCCAGGCCAAACCCAGCTTGTCAATCATCTGGTTTTTAATCGGCTTTAGGTCGTAGCGCCAGATGATTTTGTCAACCAAAACCCCGGCTTCAATCAAGCCCGTAGAAACTAAGTTCCCTACAGGAAAATTAGTTTCTGCCTCATTTCTATATTTTAAAGTCAATTTGGCCTGATCAAACCGCCGCGGGGTGCGCAAAGAAAAATAAACCGGATCCCCGATAATCTTCTGCGTTCCGTCCTGAATGGCTTCCACTCGTTCGGCCGGCGTCAGTTTGCCGATAAAATAATCCGGACGGCTGAAATTATAAACGTATTCAATCTTGCCGCCCGGCACCACGCCCCGATACAAAAGCCAGCCTACCACCCCGGCCAAAATCAGCCACAAAATTATTCTTAGTTTTATTCTAAAACTTAGCCAATTTTTCCTCATAACTTGCTAAATATAATAGTTACTTTATAATTAAAATATATAACACGCTTTCCACGACCTAAACATCTTTATTCTATCTAATTTTTAATAAAAAAACAAATATGAAAATAATCAAAGCGAAAAAATATCATAAAGACCACGTGCTTAAATTATTGGATGATTTTAGGACCTGTTGTCTCGCAATCATGAAGCCCGAAGAAAAAATTATTTCACAGAGCGCGAAAAAATCAGGCGGAGCCGTATTTGATAAAACAATCGCCTCGCCCGCGGCAGCGATCTTCTTAGCGCAGGAGAAAAAGCAATACATCGGCATTGCCACGGTCTACAAAATTCCCCAAATCAGAAACGGCGGCTATTGTGCCGAAATTGAAGACCTGTATGTCGCCCCTGAATATCAGGGTAAGGGCGTGGCCCAGCTGTTAATGCGGGCCGTATTTAAATGGGCAAAGAAAAATAATATAAAAACCATCCGCCTGGAATCAAGCCGCGAACTAAAACGCGCCCATGGGTTTTATGAAAAAACCGGATTCAGGCATTACGGGCGCGCTTATATCAAAAATCGTTAGAAACCAATTCTAAATCAAAAATGCAAATTCAAATTAAAAATCGTAAATTAAACAGATTAAAAGGATATAATTATTCGCGGGCCGGCTGCTATTTTATAACCATCTGCACGAAAAACAGGGAACATTTTTTCGGTAAAATCATAAACGGCCGGATCGTATTTTCTGACATTGGCAAAATAACAAAAAAATGCTGGCAGGAAATCCCAACGCATTTTCCCAATACAAAATTGGATCAATTCATTATAATGCCAAATCATATTCATGGAATTGTCATCATTCATAACGTAGGGAACAATGATTATTGTTCCGATGATGGAAATGAAAACGTAGGAAACAATGATTATTGTTCCCCGCGTTCCCTACGACAACCATGGCAAACAAAATGGGCGCGTTCGTTGTCATCCGTTGTCAGGGGGTTTAAAATCGGTGTAAAAAATTGGTACCGCGACAACAATGCCGTAGGGAACAAAAATTTTTGTTCCCATTATCAAAACAATAACCATTATTCCCGTTATCAAAACAATAACCATTATTCCCGTTATCAAAACAAAAATTATTATTCCCAACAATTCGCCTGGCAAAAATCATATTATGACCATATAATCCGCGATGAAAAATCATTAAACAGAATCAGACAATATATTATCAACAACCCCTTAAAATGGGAACGGGACAGAAATAATTTGGAAAATTTATTGATATAATAATTTCAATTTATGCCCAGAATTTTTTCACAAACCTTTTGCGTGGTCGGCGGCTTGATAGAAAAAGACGGCCGCATCGCCCTGGTCAGGGAATCCAGCCGCTTTAAACCGGACGACGGCAAATGGAACCAGCCGGCCGGTTGGCTGGATGTGGGCGAAGACCCGATTGCCGGCGCCAAAAGGGAAATTGAGGAAGAAACCGGCTTTAGCTTTACCCCGACCGCGGTCCTGGGAGTCTATTCCCTGGTGCGGGCAGACATTGCCGGACTGTTGAACGGCACCCCTCATGCCATAAAAATAATTTTTTTTGGCGACGTTGATACGAATAATCAAAAAAATCTGGCCAGCGACGTCACCGAATTGAAGTGGTTTAGTCCGGAAGAAATATACGCTATGGACAGTACAAAACTGCGGGACATGGATATCAAACAATTGATCAAAGATTATTTTGCCGGCCAGCGTTATCCCTTAAGTATAATTAAACATCTCGTACAAAAATAGAGGACTCTATAGAGGACTCTATTAATCAGATAAAAACAAAAATGTACATACATAGTACGTACATTTTTATTTTAATTATTTTATTCCTCGACAAATCTGAACCCAAATTACAAATTACCAATTTCCAATTTCTTAATATTCCGCTCTTTCTTTTCGGCCCTGATAGCCGGTGCCGGCCGGAATCAAACGGCCGATAATCACGTTCTCTTTCAGCCCTTCCAAATAATCAATCTTGCCGCTAACGGCCGCTTCAATCAAAACCCGGGCGGTTTCCTGAAAGGAGGCGGCGGACAAAAAGCTGTCAGTCGTCAACGAAGCCTTGGTAATACCTAAAAGCAGGCGTTCGCTTTTGGCTTTTTCCTTGGCATCTTTATTAACCCGGGCCAATACCGATTCTTCCACGATTTCCCCGGGCAAAAGTTCGGTGTTGCCCGATTCCATAATGAAGTGGCGGGAAAACATCTGCCGGGCGATGATTTCCACATGCTTATCGTTCAAGGGCTGGCCCTGGGAGGAATAAACGTATTGAATTTCCCGGATAATGTATTTTTGGGCATCCAAACGGCCGCGCAATTTATACAGTTGCTGCAGGTCAAGACTGCCTTCGGTCAGTTGATCGCCTTTCTTGATTTTATCCCCGTCTTTAACCAAAATCGCCGTTCCCTTGGGAATGATAAACTCCCTGACTTTATTGGTTTCCGCGTCCACCCGGATATACTTGGGCTCAATTTTAACCAAACCGCCGTTTTTGGCTTTGATAATCTTTTTGTCCAGAGAAAATAAACCGTCCCCCTTGCTGACATTCTGCCCGTCTTTAACCATAATCTTGGGTTCCGGTTTTTTGCCCCTCGTTTTCTCACCGGCTTCCAGTTTCAACTCGTTAATTTTCTCGGAAAAATAATATTTGTCCGTTTCCTGGCCTCTATAATAAATCTTTAAAATTTTGGACTGGGGATTATCAACTAACACTTCCCGGCCGTTCTCGTCCTTGATTGCTCTTTGGGCGAACTCTATCTTGACCTTGCCGGCAACGTCAGACATTAAAGCTTTTCTTTTCGGCGGCCGGGCTTCAAATATTTCTTCCACCCGGGGCAAACCCTGGGTGATGTCTTCCTGGCCGGCCACACCGCCGGTATGGAAAGTTCTCATGGTCAGCTGGGTGCCTGGCTCGCCAATTGACTGAGCGGCGATAATGCCGACCGGCGTACCTAATTTTACCGGTTTGTTGTAACCCAAATCATAACCGTAGCATTTAGCGCATACTCCGCGGGATAGTTGGCAGCTCAAAATTGACCTGACCGTCACTGCCTCTATGTCTTTATCCTTAATTTTAGCAACTAATTCCTCGGATAATAACTCGCCCTTTTTGGCTAAAACCTGGCCTTGCTTATCTTTCAAGCCTTTGGCCAAAAAGCGGCCGATAATTCTTTTGAAAAAATCTTCGCCCATCTCCTCGCTTTCCCGGCGGGAAATAACCAGTCCCTCGGTATCTTTACAGTCATCTTGGCTGATTATAATGTCCTGGGAAACATCAACCAGGCGCCGGGTTAAGTAACCGGCATTGGCAGTCCGCAAAGCGGTATCGGATAAACCCTTGCGCACGCCGTGGGTGGAAATAAAATATTCCAAAACGCCGAAACCGCGCTTAAAGTTGCCTTTGACCGGCAGCTCTATGATATCCCCGGAAGGAGAAGTTACCAAACCCTTAATACCTAAGATCTGCGTCAGCTGCGCCCAGCTTCCGCGCGCGCCCGACTCCACCATGGAATAAACCGGATTATCAATCGGCAGCCCTTCCCGGCAGACTTCGGTAATTTTTTCCTTGGTATCGGTCCAAACTTCTATTACCTTGCTGTAACGCTCGCTTTCCGTTAACAAGCCGTCTTCATACTGTTCCTGAATCTCTTCCACCTTGGCATTGGCGGCCTCTATTAACTGCTGCCGTTGTTCAAAGTCCGGTAAATCACCGATGCCCCAAGACAAACCGCTCTTGGTAATGTAGTCAAAACTTTTATCTTTCAGATCATCAATGAACTGAACGGTTTTCTCTTCCCCGTAAAAAAGCAGGCAATCTTTAACCAAGGATTTTAATTTGCCTTTGCTGACCAGCTCGTTAACGTAACGCAATTTTTCCGGCAGAATGTTATTAAAAATAATCCGGCCGGCCGTGGTTCTCCTCAATTGACCGGTTTTCAACCTCACCATAATCGGCTCCCGCAAATCAACAAAACCCAAATCATAAGCCAGGCAGGCCTCTGTCTCGCCGCTAAAATGTTTCAAATCCTTGTCCTGTTTATCGGTCGCTTTTTCAAAAGTAATGTAAAAAGCTCCCCAGACTATGTCCTGGTTGGGGGCTACCACCGGATCGCCGGTAGCCGGCTTGAGCAAATTATGCGTTGACAGCATAATGTCGCGCGCCTCAGTCACCGCCTCCTCGGTCAGAGGAACGTGCACCGCCATCTGGTCACCGTCAAAGTCGGCATTAAAAGCGCTGCATACCAGGGGATGAATCTGAATCGCCTTGCCTTCAATCAAAATCGGTTTAAACGCCTGGATGCCGAGACGGTGCAAAGTCGGCGCCCGGTTAAGCAAAACGTATGATTTTTTAATAATTTCTTCCAGAATATCCCAGACTTCATCGTGGCCGGCTTCAATAAAACGGGAAGCACTTCTGACATTGTGAACAACTTCCCCTTTAATCAATTTACTGATGACAAAGGGCTTAAATAATTCTAAGGCCATTATTTTAGGCAAACCGCATTGATCCAATTTTAGTTTAGGGTTAACCACGATTACGCTGCGGCCGGAATAATCGGTCCGCTTGCCCAGCAAATTTTGTCGAAAACGGCCCTGCTTGCCTTTTAAGGAATCGGCCAAAGATTTAAGTATTCTTTTCTGGCCGGTGGAAGCGACCACGGTCTTGGAGTGGCGGGAGGAATTATCAATCAAAGCGTCCACCGCTTCCTGGAGCATTCTTTTTTCGTTGCGGCAAATAACTTCCGGCGCATTCAAATCAACCAACTGTTTAAGACGGTTATTGCGGTTAATTACCCGGCGGTAGAGATCATTCAAGTCGGAAGCGGCGAAGCGGCCGCCGTCCAGAGCCACCATCGGCCGCAAATCAGGCGGAATCACCGGGATAACCGTCAATATCATCCATTCCGGCCTGATATCGTTAATTTTTAAACTCTTAAACAGTTTTAAACGTTTGACTATTTTTTCCTTGCGGGAATCAATCGCTTTAAGCAGCTCTTTTTCCAGGTCTTTGATAGTCTTGTCCAAATCAATCCTGGCCAGTAATGTTCTGATCGCCTCGGCGCCAATGCCGGCTTCAAAAATATGGCCGTACTTCAAACTTAAATTCTGATAAACGTTTTCGGAAATGATTAACAGCGGCTTTAAATCCTTTAATTCTTTCTGCGCCTGGACAAAAGCATCGTTAAGTTTGCCCAGCCTTTCTTCCTTGGCTTTGGCCAAAAATTCCAGCTCGGAAGAGATTGCCTTTTCCACTTCCCCCCGCTCCTTGGTTTGCAGCATTTTTCCTTTTTTATTCTTAGTCTCGTTTACCTGGCGGTCATATTCGGTTTCAATCACTTTCTTTTTCTGTTTATACTCGTTTTTGATTTGTTCTAGGGTGGCCAATTTCAAATCTTCGTCCACGTCAGTAATGATAAAACTGGCAAAATAAACCACTTTTTCCAAGGCCTGCATGGAAAGATCCAAAATTAAACCGATTTTGGAAGAAATCCCCCGCAAAAACCAAATATGAACGCAGGGCGACTGCATGGCAATATGGCCCATTCTTTCCCGACGGACAATGCTTCTGGTCACTTCCACCCCGCACTTGTCACACACAATCCCTTTGTAACGGATTTTTTTGTATTTGCCGCAATAACATTCCCAATCCTTGGAAGGACCGAAAATGCGCTCGCAAAACAAGCCGTCCTTTTCCGGCTTCTGGGTGCGGTAATTTATGGTTTCAGGCCGGGTGACCTCGCCGTGGGACCAACTCAAAATCTTTTCCGGCGAAGCCAGTTTGAGTTTAATGGCGTCAAAATCAGTTGTCCTGATTGGATTTAACATAAAACAATAAAATTTCTAAATTATAATGTCTAATTTCTAAATTAAATATCCATCAGGAACACATTAGGAATTATAATTTAGAAATTAGAAATTTTTCCCTATAACTTGTTCTCTATATCTTATTTATCCGTTTTGTTTTTGATTTCTTCGTCTTTTTTCTCTGCTTTCGTCTGTCTTTCATTATCAGTTTCTTCTTCTATCGCCTGTCTTCCACCCAGCAACTCCACGTCCAGGCACAAACTTTTTAATTCGCGGGTTAAAACATTAAAGGATTCCGGCACATTCAGTTTCTTGATCGCTTCCCCTTTGATAATGGATTCATAAGCCTTGCTCCGGCCCGGCACGTCATCCGATTTAATGGTCAGAATTTCCTGCAGGGTATGGGAAGCACCATAACCTTCCAGGGCCCAGACTTCCATTTCGCCGAAACGCTGGCCGCCGAACTGGGCTTTGCCGCCCAGGGGCTGCTGGGTAATCAGGGAATAGGGGCCGATGGAACGCTGGTGAATTTTATCCTCAACCATGTGATTGAGTTTTAACATATATTTATGGCCGACCGATACTTTGTTATTATAGGACTCGCCGGTTTTGCCGTCATAAAGCACCACCTTGCCGTCTGCCGGCAAACCGGCTTTTTGCAATTCCGCTTTGATCTGGTCTTCGTTCACGCCATTCAAGGGCGGGGTCATGACTTTATAGCCGAGTTTCTGCGCGGCAAAACCCAAATGGGTTTCTAAAAGCTGGCCCAAATTCATCCGGGAAATAATTCCCAAAGGCGACAAAATAATATCTACCGGCGTACCATCCTCCAAATATGGCATGTCTTCAACCGGCACCACGTGGGAAATAACGCCTTTGTTGCCGTGGCGGCCGGCCATTTTGTCTCCGACCTGGACTTTTCTTAAATTGGCGACGGAAACATGGATTGATTTTGACACCCCGGCCGGCAGCTTATCCCCGGCCTCCCGGGAAAAAATCTTGACGTCCACGACTTTGCCGTGTTCGCCGTGCTCCAGATAAAGCGACGAGTCGCGTACATCCTTGGCTTTCTCGCCGAAAATCGCCCGCAATAATTTTTCTTCCGCCGATAATTCAGTTTCCCCTTTGGGTGTGATCTTGCCGACCAGAATGTCACCGGAAGAAACTTCGGCCCCAATCCGGACAATGCCTTCTTCATCAAGGTTCTTCAGCTTCTCTTCGGAAATATTGGGAATGTCATTGGTGACCATCTCCGGCCCCAATTTCGTGTCGCGTACGTCAATGACATAATCTTCTATATGAATCGAGGAATAAATGTCTTTTCTGACCAATGTTTCGGAAATAATAATGGCATCCTCGTAATTGAACCCTTCCCAGGTCATAAAGGCCACCAAGACGTTCCTGCCCAAAGACAATTCGCCTTTGTCAATACAGGGGCCGTCGGTCAAAAATTGGTCTTTCTTGATCTTGTCGCCGATATTAACCACCGGCCGCTGATTTATGCAGGTGGAAGAATTGGAACGGGCAAATTTAACCAACTGATAACTTTTCAATTTACCCTGCTTATTTTTGACGTCCACGGCAGCGGCATCAACTTTAACCACTTCGCCGTCTTCCTCGGCGATGAGCATATGGCCGGAATCACGGGCCGCCCGGGATTCAATGCCGGTGCCGACAATCGGCGATTCGCTTACTATCAAAGGCACGGCCTGGCGCTGCATGTTGGTGCCCATTAAGGCCCGCTGGCCGTCATCATGTTCCATAAAAGGGATCAGGGAAGTGGCGATGGATATAATTTGGTTGGCCGCTACGCCGAAAAAATCAATTTTGGTAACCTCTTCGGTGGCCGGCTGACCGTAACGCCTGACCTCGCATTTATCAACCAAAAAGTAACCGTTGGCATCAACCGGCGTTGTAGCCGCGGTAGTGATGTATTTTTCTTCCATAAAAGCGTCCAAATATACGATTTCGTCCGTTACCACCGGCTTAATCGGAACCAATATCCGGCTACCTAGTTTTTCCTTTATTTTTTTAGCCGCAGCCGCGTCAATGGTTTCGCCTTTTTTTACAATTACTTCTCCCCGTTTTTCCCTAGGTACGTCTGAATACAAAATTTCCTTCTGGCCCTCTCCTTTATCGTCAGCGCGACAGTCTATTGCGCAAATATCACGCCGGGCGATTTTACCGACCAATTCCGAGGCGTCACTTCTAAGATCATGCAAAACTTTCCGGTAAGGCGCCTCCAGAAAACCGTATTTATTCAAACGGGCAAAACTGGCCAGGTGTCCAACCAGACCGATATTCGGTCCTTCCGGCGTGGCGATCGGACAAATGCGGCCATAGTGAGTAATATGCACGTCCCGCACGTCAAAACCGGCCCGTTCCCGGGTTAATCCTCCCGGCCCCATGGCCGACAATCGCCGCTTATGCTCCAGCTCGGCTAATGGATTTGTCTGGTCCATAAACTGGGAAAGCTGGGAGGACATAAAAAATTCCCTGACCACGCTGATTACGGGCCGGGCGTTAATCAATTTGTTCGGCGTTAAAGTATTGATATCGGCGGTACTCATCCTGTCCCGGATGATTCTTTCCATCCGCGCCAATCCCACCCGGAACCGATTTTGAATCAACTCTCCGATCGCCCGCACGCGCCGATTTCCCAAATGGTCAATGTCATCTTCCTGGCCCTGGGTAATATTAAGACGAATGACTTCTTTAATGACGTCAACCAAATCTTCTTTCCTTAAAATCCTGTTCTCTTTAGTGTTGGGAATGTCCAGTCCGAAGCGGCGATTTAATTTATAGCGGCCGACCCGGCCGAAATCATAACGGTCAAAACGGAAAAACATTGAATAAATCAATTGGCGGGTATTTTCGGTCGCGGCCAAATCACCCGGCCTGATTCTTTTATAAACCTCCTGCAGACCCTCGGCTTCGTTCTTGGCGGCATCGCGGGAAATGGTGGCTTCAATATAACCCTCCGCATCTTTCTCGGTGGATAAATCAACTTCTTTAAAAAGTTCCTGAATTTCTTCGTCGCTCTCATAGCCGAAAGCCCGCAATAGAGAGGTTACCGCCACCTTTCTCTTACGGTCAATTCTCACCCAAATCACCTTATTGATGTCTGTTTCGATTTCCAGCCAAGCGCCCCGGTTGGGAATAATCTTGGCACCGTAATATTTTTTCCCCTTGATAAATTCCGAAGTGAAAATCACCCCCGCACTCCTAATCAGCTGGGAAACCACCACTCTTTCAATGCCGTTGACGATAAAAGTGCCGTTCTTGGTCATCAAAGGCAAATCACCCAAAAACACTTCCTGGTTTATGGTTTCGCTCGTTCTCTTGTTCAAAAGACGGGTTTTAACCCGCAAGGCGGCTTCATAAGTGATATTTTTGGCTTTGCTTTCGTTTTCGTTAAATTTGGGCTCGTCTAAATAATAATCTGCAAAATATAATTCCAAATCACGGCCGATAAAATCGGTGACCGGCGAAATCTCGTCGAATAATTCCGCCAAACCCTCATCCAAAAACCATTGGTAAGAATCTTTTTGGATTTCAATCAAATCGGTCATGGGTATGGCCCCATTACCGCCATCAAAAGATTTTCTGTCGGTTAATTTTTTGCTCGCGGTCGTCATAATAATTTGCAATGTTTATGCGCTGCATTCTAAATTAATCTAAGCCTTGCCACCAGGCCATAACAATGATTCGCCTCTGCCCCATCATTCGTATGTCCCGCATTCGTAGCGCGGGTTGCCCGCAGGGCGATAACGTAGCGGGGCTCGCCGCTGGGCGATAACGCAAAAATTCCCCAAACCTGCCGGCTCGGGTTAAATGACAAAAATATTAAATTTAATTAAGTAAAACAATAACCACTTTAAAATATGGCTAAGACTTAAAAAGCACGGGGATTTTAATTTTATAAAAATACCAAACAAAAAAAACGGCTTCTATGCGCGCAACTCAATCCTTACGCAAATTCTTTCCGTTTCTTTAAATTTTAATTCCAGTTTAGCGGAATTTTCTATAAATATATTAATTATCCAATAATCAACAGTATTGCTATATTAACACCTGCCTAAAAATTTGTCAAGAAAAATCAATATATTTTTTAAAAAATTAAGGAATTCTTTTATTATTTCCTAATATTAAACAAAATGATTCAAATAAATTATTAACTGACCAAAGTTATCCACAAAAGACAAAAAGCCAAAATATATTTTTAACGGCTGTCAAAATCTTCTTTGTAAACCGCCCTGATTTGATCCGGGAAGACGTCGGTAACCAGGTCAGCGCGATTAGGCTGAACGATTTTATAAACGATTCCGGATTCCAAATCTTCAATCTTGTCTATCGCCCCCAATCTGTTCACTTCGCCATCGTTGAAAACGATTATGTTATTTACGCCCAGGTCACCAACCTGAAAGCATTTGTTAAAATAAGCCGTTTGACCGTTTTTAAAGTACGGCTCCATGGAATCGCCGGTCACCTTAACCGGATAAGAGCAGGCCAGGGAAGACAAAGAGTTGTCCCGACCCAGAATAGCGGTGATATACCGAGCGGGCATAAACCGAAAAACAATGAACAGTAAGACGGCCAGAGCAAAAATAATAATTAAAATCAAATAAATTTTTCTCATATTGATTGAACCGCCCTGCGCCTAAAGCACAAAGCATATAAACTAAATATAACAGACAAATAAATTTTATTTATCTCTTCGCCCCGCTATAAGCAATCGCTCGAATCACATCCCAGGCAGTAGCGGTAGATGGGGTATATCCGTAGATGGCTTTAAAAGATTTAATCGCCGTTTTCTCGCTATTGAGGTTTCTGTCAGCTGGCCTTAGGCCATAAGCCATTACAGTTATGGCGGCATCATCAAGAGGATTAGTCAGGTCTGGATTTCTTAAATACACCTGTCTGAAATTTATAGTTGCCCGATCTTCTGCCGTTTTACTTCTCTGGTTTGGCCAACGGCCATTGGCGATTTTAATGATATCAAACCAGTCTTCCTGTGTGGTGGGTAATTTCCCGAACGAAGTTTTGAAACTGTTTACAATGCCAGCTCTTTCCCCTGCGCCAAGCAGTTGGGTTGTTTTGGTCCCATAAGCAACGAAATTGGTGATAGCGTTCCTTGTTTGATCACTCATTTCGGTATCTTTCACGATTTTTTCTACGATTGTCCGGCTGTAATTGGCTTCAACGAATAGATCTCTTTTAGCGCCGATTTCGGCAATAAGTTGGTTGACATCGCCGGTGATTATGATTGTCGCGTCATTTTCTATTTGTTCCAAGGAAATATTTCCTTCAGAATCAGTTGCAACCGCCGCCGGAGCGGCAATTGTTGAAAATTTGCTTTCAGCCAAAGTAATCGCGGTAGCAATCGGAGTTGTTGCCTGGCCGTACTTGTTATAGAATTTTACGTAAACTATTTTCTGGCCGTCACCTTCGGAAAGCGTCCATTCTTTTTGATTCTGATACGGCTCAAGAGAAACATTCTTGAAAGCAGGGTCTTCCGAAATAGCCATATCAACCGTGTCGGGTCCGACAATAAAAAGGAGGGATACAACTCGATTATTGGTTATCTCAATTCCATCGTTAACAAGGACCTTAAATCCTCCTTGAGGATTTTCCGGGCTTGAAACTGGTGGAGCGGGGGGCATATATGCTGCGGAGGGCAAACCGCCGCCACAAACCATTGTCAGATTAAAAGTATTCGAATTTGTATAGTTTTCATTATTATCATATGCCCTGATATACCAAGTGTGATTGCCGCAGGATAAGGAGCTGGCAGGATTAACAGAAGTACCGCTAATATTATCTGTGTCCAAGCTGCCGTCTATGTATAGCTGGTAATAAGAAAGTCCTGATTCAGAATCAGAAGAAGCGCCCCATGACAAGGTCGGCGTTGCCGATATCAAACTATTACTAGCAGGAGATGAAAGGACGAAAGAATTAGGACCAGTAACATCTTGTTCTAGAGCGAAAGTATGGGTGGAATAGCCGCCTGAATACGTAAATATTATTTCTCCGTTGCTATCTGCTAAACATACTCCATCTGTACAGTTAGTGCCTGTGATGGCTGTGGTGGTGGCCGTAGAGTCTAATTTGAAAGTGTAGTAGGTATTGGGTGAGAGGTCGCCTATGGTATAGAGAGTAGAAGTAGCATGGGTTAGAAAGTCTCCCGCGGTTGATGTCGCCGTCCATTGTTTGTTCTTTGTCCCTGTTGTTAACCATGAGTCAATAGTAATATCCATATACTGGGTGGTTGTTGAATAATAGCTACCTTCCGGAGGAGTTATGCTAAAACTGATTGTGTCTGCAGTTGAAGAAGCTGTCTTCATTCTGTATTTTCCATCAGAATATATTCTAATTGAGCCTGTGGTTGGAATATTGTCTGTTCCTATTGTATATGGTGGTTGATATTCATACGCTCCGATGTCTGGAAGGCCGTAGATTGAGTTACTATCGTAGTCGGTGGTAAGAGAGACATCTGTACCAGCGTCAATGGCGGGAGAAAGATAATTTAAAGTAAAATCATTTGTGGCAGCAGAGGTGAAAAGAGGACTCCCATACATAGAATTAACTTCATTCAGCCCTAAGTATGTCTCCTGAGTCTGATCTACTCCTGGAGTGTTTATGTCAGTTGCATTAAGAGATGCAAATATTCCTTCTGTGACCTCATTACCTACATGATAATACAAATTATAATCAATTGTGTCAGCGACGTAGGCAGTAGTTGTAAATTGTAGCTCTCTAGGATAATTTCCCTCTAAGATATTATTTTTATAAATCCAGCCGCCTGTTGCAGAAGATGCAATACCTGCCCGCGTTGCGGTCGCCACTCCATTATTATATTGTATAGAATTAACAACCTTGCCAGATGAACTTTCAATATTTGCTACTCCAGAGTTTTTGTTATTTGCCAATATGCCAGAATAAAATTCAATATTCGTGCTTGAATCATGTGATGTGAAACCATCACCAGCACCATTTACAATCTCATCAGCATCACCATTATTGGCTGCTTGACATCGATAAAATTTAATATTGTCGGACTGTGTCGGCCCTACACCTTCTAAAATATTAAAGCCGTCCCACCGATTGCTTTCAGCTATAGAATCATAAATATTAATATTTGCAGAACCCAAAAAACGCATCCCGGAACCAGTAGTAGAGATTCCTGAATTATCCTTTGCTATTGCGTTATATATATCAATATTATTGCACCTGTCTATATGAAAACCGTCCCCCGCCGTATTTGACGAACTGGTTATATTATAAAATGCAGAACCCGTGGCTAAGGCTGAGGTATAACACATAATACCATGCTGAGCATTTCCAGTAATTGATACAGCACCATTTTCACCTATAAAAATTTGTGCAGTGCAGTCCGCGATATAAATAGCGCCCTCTCCAAGCGTCCCTCCTGTTATTATAATTGTTGAAGCGTCAAAATCTATAGCGCCCCCCACACATGACTTAATGTAAATACCTCGACCTACCTGATTCGTAATAGTAATATTTGCAGTCGAAGTTACCCCGTCAACATTGTTGAATCCTAAACCCCAATTTGTAGAACCTGCACCAGAGTTATTTACATTAATCGTACCACTAAGAGTAATGGCTGAACCGCCAGAAAAATACATGCCATAACTATCCAGCCCTGTAAAAGTCAGATTATTACAAGTTACATTATCCGCACTTAGAAGGTAAAAACCAGCAACACCACCATTAAATATAAGATCAGTTAAAATAAGAGAATCTGCATTATTGCCGTTTAGCCCTCTCAGTATGGAATTACTAAAAATTAAATTTGATAAAGTAATATAATCATTTCCACCCAATTCGATAACATAATTACGAGTGTCTTGAGCATCAATTGTAACAGTATCCCCAGATCTTCCTTGCAAAATCACTTGATTAGTAGCATCTCCTACATCATTAGTACCCCAAGTAACCATTTCATTGTAAGTTTTAGATCCCCCAACTGTATCTGCTTGAACTTCTACAATGTCTCCTGGAGCTAAATCATTATTATCAAAAACTGCTTGGATAGTGGTTTCGCTACATCCACTAGCACAAACTGTATATGTCGACGCGCTAGCGTGGTTGGTCAGACCGAAAAACAAAAAACTGGTGCAGAATAAAACCATGGAAGTTTTTAATGCCAAACCAAAAATTTGATGGGGGTTATTTACTCTCTCTCTCTTATCATTTAGTTTATTTTTAGACATACTATTTTTTTAATTTTTTCCGATTGTTCAATTTCTTAAAATTATCTTTTGAAACAATTGATCTTTTTAATCTTTTTTCCAATTTTTTTCTTGCCCCGCCGGCGATATTGCCCCCTGCTTTAGCATCTGCTTTTAACTTTGGCGCGCCTTGAGAGTTTTCCGTCCGATGAATTTCAGTGGTCGCGCGCTCTCCCAGCATATTAAAAATTAATTCAAAATCGTCCATATGATCGCGCAGATTCTCCCTTTTCAATCCTTTTAATTTTTTATATTGACTCGGAGTAACTCCAAAAGTGGCTTTGGATATTTCTGCCGTCAGGATTTCGTATTCTCTTTGCTCTTTAGCCCCTCGCTTCTGCCATTCATCTGTTAATTCTTCGCGAATAGCGATACCGCGCATTCTTTTTTCAATCCAATCATCTGGATAGCCCTTGAGCTTGTACAGTGTTCTGGTTCTTTTGGTTGCCAGCTCAGGATCTTCTATTTCTTTTACTCGTTCATAACCTACTTTAGCGAGCCAGCGTTTAAAGGGTTCAGCTTTAGGTGATGGAATTGATTGTATAATACGAAACATACCTTCGGTGTTGGCACAGTCGGTTTCTCTCATTTTTCCATCTGAAGCTTGCAATTTCAACTGTCGACAAATTGTCGACAGTTCAATTTCATCTTCATTCTTTACTCTTATTTTCATCTTAAACCAATAATCACGAGGATTTACACTATCAGTCAAAGCTTCCACCACGTCAATAACCGAAAACCACCATTCATTATTATAAATGATTTTTCTGACTTGTTTGCCTTTAAAAATCGCTATTTTAGTTTCAATTTCCATATGTTCATTATATCAAATTTTCTATTTAATATTAATGCGTCGTAGCCCTAACCTCCCCCGCAACACCAAAAAACAAAAAACCGGCGCAGAATAAAACCGTGAAGGTTTTTAATGCCAAACCAAAAATTTGATAAAAGTTATTATTTACTTTCTCTCGTTCATTATCTAATTTTAAGATATTTATTACTTGAAACATAGCTAAATTTTGATATTTACAGTATATAATATTTTAATAGAAAAACAAAATAAGCAAAAATTTTTTTCTCAAGCATCCGAAAAAAGAAAAAATTGAGAAGCTTAATTTGTGCCCCCAAGAGGATTTGAACCCCTGGCCTTCGGCTCCGGAAGCCGACGCTCTATCCAGCTGAGCTATGAGGGCAAAATACAAGTCTA
>CAYNBD010000001.1:0-39531 GCA_964395755.1 uncultured Gammaproteobacteria bacterium | reverse complement strand
ATTACTACCGCAAGTTCGGCTACCGGCTACAAGATACTTATATGGTAAAATGCGAATTGCTACACCGCAGGGCGTTTACCCTGCGGGCAGCTTAACTGCTCCGCCTGCGCCAAGAGCTAGAGGGCGTTATTCGGATGTCCCGCATTTGTAGTGCGGGTTGCCGTAAGGCAATAACGTAAAAAGGTTGAATATCTGATAAAAGCCTGCTAAAATAAAAGTATGAACACGAAAAAAATCGTTGATTTTATCTTTGAAATCAACCAGCTAAAAAGACAAAGAAGAAGCGGCTTTCAGATGGCCGGCGTAAAAAATCCGGACACGGTCGCCGAGCATGCTTTGCGGGCCGCGCAAATCGGCTATATCCTGGCAATAATGGAAGGCGACGCCAACCCGGAAAAAGTGGCAACTATGCTTATTATCCACGACAACGGCGAAGTCAGGATTGGCGACCAAAATAAAATCGGCGCCCGTTATTTTTCCGTTGAAGAGGCGGAAGCCATGGCTTTCTACGACCAGACAAAAAATTTAGGCGCAGAAATAGAAAAAAAATGGAAACGCTATTTCCAGGAATATGAAAACCGTACAACCAGGGAAGGGATTATCGCCAAAGACGCCGATTGGTTGGAGGCGGCTTTCCAGGCCAAAGAATACCTTGATTTGGGCTACCCGATGATGGACCGATGGATTAGCAACGTCGCCCGGGCGCTGGAAACCGAATCAGCCAAAAAAATAATAGCCGAGCTGAAAAAAACCAAATTTACCGACTGGTGGCAAGGGTTAGAAAAAATGACTTATAAAAAATTATATAAATAATAAAAATTACAAATTACAAATATAGTATTTGTGTTATTTGTGATTAAATTTGTGTATTTGTAATTTAAATATATGCAAAAAACCATAATCGCTGCCGGGCCGGTGATCGTGGAAAACGGACAAGCGCTCCTGGACAAGCACGGCGACACGAATTTCTGGAAATTCTGCGGCGGCCAAATGGATGATTTTAACTTAAGTTTAGCCGCAGCGGCCCAAAAACGAGCTAAAGAAGAACTGGGCATTGATACTAAAATCCTGAATGAGCAACCATTTATCACCTTTGCCCGCAAAGAAAAACCGGAGGGCGTGATTGACGTTATCTTGGTTCATTTCCTGGCCGAACGCGAGGGAGAAATAAAGCCTGGGCCTGACATCCGGGAGTGGGCCTGGCTGGATATTGATAATTTACCGTCTGACTTGGCTCCGAACATCATTCCCGCTCTAAAGCATTTCGGTTTTCTGAAATAAAAACTCTAATTTATTAATTTAATACTTGCGCATTTGGTTAAATCACCGCCTTTATTCGTCATTGCGAGGAGCCCCGCTCCAGTTTGAAAAACTGGTGCGGGGGGCGAAGCAACCTCTGTAATTATATTTAGGTGATTTTAAAGAGATTGCTTCCCCGCCAGCGGGCGGGTGTCGCAATGACAGTAAACGCGTAAGTTCTAAATAAACAACAACTTTATGTTTGATTATAAAAATCTATCCGCAGAGGACCCGGAAATTATGGCGGCCATCAAGCAGGAAATAAAAAGACAAAGCGAAGAAATGGAACTAATCGCTTCGGAAAATTACGCGTCTAAAGCGGTGCTGGAAGCCATGGCAACGGTTTTAACCAATAAATACAGCGAGGGCTATCCCGGACACCGCTATTATGGCGGCAACCAAAACATAGACAAGGTGGAGACTATAGCTATCGAACGGGCGAAAAAACTTTTTTCCGCCGAGCACGTCAATGTCCAGCCTCTTTCCGGTTCACCGGCCAATGCGTCTGTTTATATGGCCTTTCTAAAACCGGGAGATAAAGTCCTGGGCTTAAAGCTTGACCACGGCGGCCATCTTTCCCACGGGCACCCCGTTAATTTCTCCGGCATGCTTTATAACTTCTTCCAATACGAAGTTAATCCCCAAAGCGGCCGGATTGATATGGAAGCAGTCAGACAAATCGCCCAAAAAGAAAAACCGAAAATGATCGTGGCCGGCTATAGCGCTTACCCGCGGGAAGTGGAATGGAAAAAATTTAAAGAAATTGCCGATGAAGTCAATGCTTACACTTTCGCCGACATCGCCCACACGGCCGGGCTGATTGCGGCCGGAGAAATGAATAATCCGGTGCCGTTTTTTGATGTCGTAACTACCACTACCCATAAAACCCTGCGCGGCCCCCGAGGCGCTATCATAATGTGCCGGGAAAAATGGGCTAAACAGGTGGACAAAGCCGTTTTTCCGGGAATGCAGGGCGGGCCGCATGACCACATTAACGCCGCCAAAGCCGTGGCTTTTGGCGAAGCCCTAAAGCCGGAATTCAAAAAATACGCCCGCCAGGTAATTAAAAATGCTGAAACCCTGGCCCAAGAATTTATGAACCTCGGCTTCCGGCTGGTTTCCAACGGGACTGATAATCATCTAATGGTGGTTAATATGACCAGCAAAAATTTGCGCGGTCGGGACGCGGAAGAAATTCTGGACAAAGTCGGTATTTCCGTCAGCCGCTCCACCGTACCCAATGACCCCAACCCGCCCATGAATCCCTCCGGCGTCCGTTTCGGCACGCCGGCAATCACCAGCCGCGGCATGAAAGAGAACGAAATAAAAAAAATCGCTTCCTGGATTAACCGGGCGATAGAACATAAAAATGAAATTGAGGTTTTAAATAAAATAAAAGCCGATGTCCGGGAAATGTGCAAACAATTCCCGATTCCCAGCATATAATCTAAAACCAAGGAGGACTAAAATGGCGAGTAAAAAATTAAAATTTCCAATTGAAACCGAGAGAAAATTAGATGAATTATTCATGGATTTCGGCGAATGGAAACCGCAGCTGGAAAGCGGCCGAGGATTCAACTCATGGACTTTTGAAGAAATCATCGCCCAAGCCCGAAAAATTATGAAAGGATACATTGCTTTGCTCAAAACTGTGACTGACTATAAAATCAAAAAAGGCTTTGAAATGAATTTATTGGAGATGCAAAAAGTACTTGGCGAAGCCGAAAAAATACTTAAAGTGCAGAAAGGAGCATAACTATGAATCTTTATTTCAATTGGAAACCACAAGGCATCAAAAGAAACTTTGGTGCCTTGAAACTTTATGGCTATAATAATTGACGGCGCAAAAATCGCGGAAAAAATTAAAGATGAAATCGTTGAAGAAATAGTTAAATTAAACGGTCCCCGGCCCAATTTAGCCATTATTTTAGTGGGTGAGAGGGAAGATTCAAAACTTTACGTGCAGCTGAAAGAGAAAGAAGCCAAAAAAGTCGGGATTGATACCCATGCCTACCGCTGTGCCGCCGCTACCAAAGAAGAAGAAATCATTACCGCCATTGAGCATCTAAATAACGACCAACTAATTGACGCTATTTTAGTGCAATTACCTTTGCCAGCCGGTTTAAACACGGATAAAATAATTAAAGCCATAAAACCGGCTAAAGACGTAGACCGCTTTCAGCCCGATAATTTAAAAATATTGCTCTCAACCTGCGAGCACTCACAGGTGATGCCGCCGGTTTTTCAAGTAATTTTTGAGATTTTAAAAAATATTAAATATGAACTTCAAAACAAACAGGTCTGCTTAATCGTCAATTCCGACATTTTCGGCCAAAGTCTGGCCAAAGTCCTGGCCTGCCGCGGGGCAAAGGTTAAAATAATTCATCCGGACAGCTCGGATTTAAAAGAAACAACCAGCCAGGCCGATATCCTCATCACCGCTGTCGGCCGGCCTGCATTCATTAAAAAAGAGATGGTCAAAAAAGACGCGGTTATCATTGACATCGGCATTACCAAACAAGGCAAAAAAGTCTATGGCGACGTGGATTTTGACAGCGTTAAAGACCGCGCCGGCTATATTACGCCCGTACCGGGCGGGGTCGGCCCCTTAACCATCGCCATGCTTTTCAAAAACACCCTGGCATTATATAAACAAAGACATGCGAAAGCGTAAAATATGCTTGAAAATTTTAAAACTACAACCAACCAAAAAGAGCAAATACCCAGGACACCGGAGTCCTATTTTGAGAATCTCAATAATCTATTAGGAAAAATTTCCGAAGAGATAAATAATGATGCCAAAAAAAATCAGGCCGAACAGGGCAAATTGATTAATCCTGACTGTACGATTGCCAGGAAATCATTTGCCGGCATTATATCGGCGGAAAAAATCGCCAGAGACGATCAATATATCGCGGATCAACAAAAAAGATATGCTCCTGACCCGGCAAAAGAATCAGTGCAAAATTATTATGGCACTTCCGCTCCGGATGAAATCCGGCAAATCTGGCAAGAAAATAAAAAAAGAAGCTCCGGCTCCTTAATGGAAATGGCCACTACCGGTATTTTTTACAAAATACTAAAGGATAAATTTCTGGTGGTCAGGGCGTCCGTTTATGACGATTATCATAACGGTATTGACAATGTCCTGGTGGACAAAGAAACCGGACAGGTCATCTGCGCTTTTGACGAAATCAGGGTGGGCGGATCCGAAAATGATAAACAACGTCTCAAAGAAAAATTTAATAAGATAAACAACAAGTTGCGGCAGGGCGGCAGTAAACTGGACTACGGCTTGACCTTTGGCAAAGAGAAAGAAAGCGGTGAGATGAAATTAGTAAGAAAAACAATCAAAAATATCCCCATCTTCTGCCTGGGCTTATCCCAGGAAGAACTCAATCAGCTGTTGGCAGGCATGAATTATAATTTGACGGCTGAACCAAGCCAGGAGGAAACCGAAATATTTGATAAATTAATCACCCAGATAGAAGCGCAAAAAAATTTATTGACCAGCGTTAATTTAGAACCAGAATTAAAGAAAAATTTAAACGGCCTGGATGATATTCTGGAAAAAATCAAAAATATAAGAAAGCAGTAATCTCTAAAGATATCTCTGCAAATAAAAAACCCGCCGAGCGAATTGGCGGGTTTTATAATTTGACACAAAGGATTATATAATTTAATATTTGGGTAGCACAAAAAAAAGGAGACGCTCCTTTAAAAATTTATAACAAATTTAGCGGGAGGAAAAAATGACAGCCAAAGAGCAAGAAACGAGTGTGATGGAAGTCCGGCGAGTCAATAATAACCCGGATATATTCTATTTACAATTCTCAAACCCGGAAAATATATACTTCGCTCCCGGACAATTCTTAAAACTGGCGCCCAAAGCTCCGGGCTCAATCTTGGGACGGCCGTTTTCGGTTTATAACGTAAATGAAAAATTTATAACCGTCCTAATCAAAATCGTAGGGCCAAACACCGGGTCTTATTCCGAACTGCAACCGGGAAATAAAATTAAGATGCTAGGGCCATTAGGAAAACCCATACCTATAGACCCCGAAGCTAAACATTATATTCTGGTTGCCGGCGGCATGGGTGCTCCGGCTTTAACACGCTTTAGCCGTGCGCTGAAGCAAGCGGGCAAAGATGTAAAGGTTTTGCTTGGCGGACAAGACAAAACGCAAATTATCTGCGCCCCTGATTTCAGGGCTTATGGTTGCATAACCAGGATAATTACGGAAAAAGGCGGTGGAACAAATAACGGTTTGGTGACTGATTTACTGGCAGATGAACTTAGAGGCAACGTCGATAATCCAATCGTGGTTGCCTGCGGTCTGCTGGCAATGTTAAAAGAGGTGGCTAAAATCGCCCGGCAGAACAATAATCAATGCCTGGTTGTTTTAGAAAGACACATGGCCTGTGGCCTCGGTTCCTGCAAGAGTTGCGCGGTCTTTGTTCGGGTCAACGGCCAGGAAAAAGTCCAGCATGTCTGCCAAGACGGACCGGCTTTTGATGCCGCTCTGATAAACTGGGGAAAAATTATTCCGTCTTATCAATCGCCAGCCGCTCCGGTTACTTTAACCACGGCGGATACCAATCCTCTAAGCGTAACTCTGGTCGGACAAAACGGGAAACAACTTACCTTGGCTTATCCCTGGATGAACGCTTCCGGTTGCCTGTCGGCTGAAACGGCCAACGAACAAAAAAACGTAAACCGGGCCGGGACAGTTGTAACCAAGGGCGTAGGTTTACTTCCTTGTTTGGGCAATCCGGCGCCGAGAACCTGCGAAACGGCCAGCGGCATGCTCAATGCCATTGGTTTGGAAAACATTGGTTTGGAAGCATCTTTGTCCAAAGAACTATCCTTATGGCTGGCCTTAGGAAAACCAGTGGTGGTAAATATTTTTGGAAATTCAATTGAGGAATTCCGAAAAATAGCCCTCGCCTTGGCCAAAACCGACATTACCGCCCTTGAAGTAAATGTCTCCTGCCCCAACATTCATGCCAATGGCATGAACTTCGGTCAGTCTCCGGAAAGCACTTTTGAGGTTACCCAAACCGTTTGTATGGCCGCGCCGAATAAATTTATCATCGTCAAACTGGCGCCTTTGGTAACCGACATAACGGTTATTGCCAAAGCAGCCGAAGAAGCGGGCGCTGACGCCCTGACCGTCGCCAATACTTACCAGGGCCTGGCCATTGACATTGAAACCCAAACCCCGAAACTGGCTAATCTTTCCGGCGGTTTGTCCGGCCCGGCAATCAAACCGATTACCCTTTATCTTGTTTACCGGACAGTAAAAGCCGTTAAAATTCCCATTATCGGCCTGGGAGGAATAACTGATTATCGGGACGTTTTAGAATACATCATTACCGGGGCTACGGCGGTCGGTATCGGTACCGGTCTTTTAATTAATCCCTGTGTCATGCAAAATCTGGAAGCTGAAATATTAAAATTTCTCAAGCGGAAAGGGTTAAATAGTATCCGGGAGTTAATCGGCAGCTTAAAAAAACCGCTGCCATAAAAAAATAAGGTCGGCTTATGAAACAAATAAAGCCGGCCTCTTTTTATGGAATAATTTTCAAACGGGAAAAAATAATTTGGAACCATTCCAGGGATTAGTCACCGTACCACCATTATACAATATATCATCCGCTTTTCGCTCCCACTCGTAATTTACCAATTCTTTTGATACGGGGATATTAAAAAAATCACTGGCATTATAAGAAATAAGCTGGGCCACTCTTTCCGCGGAAATTCCGTTCTCAACCGCCAAAGTAACCATTAAAGGAACCATTTCCCTGATTGAAGGCAAGCCTCTCGGGCGTTTGGCGCTTAATTTTTCTTCCGCAGTATGCCAAGCGTCATCCGTACTGACCATTAGCAAAAGATTATCTGTTTTTAAAAGACTAACGAGATATTCTCGGTCCTTCGCCCCGCGCAAATTATTAAAACAATGGTAAAATGCGGAGTCTAATGCAGGATTCCAGTTGGTGCCTTCATTATCAAACCATAAATAATGAGAACATAATTCCAGCATAACCTTTATGCCCTCTGCCTGGGCCGCCAGTATTAAATCCGCGCTTTTTTTGCAGGAAACATGCACAATTACTATTTTAACCCCTTCTACTTCACGCGCCCAACTCAAAATCTTTTTTACATAACTGACTTCGGCCTCAATCGTATTGCCAAAACGGGCAATAATAGCCGGATCATCACAATGAACCGCCACCGCTTTTCCCGCCGTCCGCGCCAACTCCATAGCTCTCTTTATTGTTTTATCATATTTTACCCCGATAGTTCCGGTAGTTACAGGCTTACCGTCCGCAGCCAAAGGATAAATTTTTAAACCAATAACCTCATCAAATTCCAAAGCCTGTTCGCAGGCTGATAAATTATCATCGGTTACCCCGAACCAAACTTTCTGTTCACGGGAAATACTTAATTTCTTCCGGGCGCGCTTTACCAAATTCAAACAGGCGCTAAGCATGGGGATATCCGCAATCGGGGGAATTGTATTGGGCATAAAAGCCAGAATGCTTACCAAGCCCTTTTTAGCTTCGGTAAGCAACTGTAAAATAGTCGCTCTATGCCTTTGTTTAAAGCCCCTGCCATGACAATGTAAATTTATAACATTTTTAGGAATACTAAAAAATATTTTTTCCGCCATTTTATGGCTCCTTTCTCCTTTATATTTATAAATTTATGTAAAGAGCAAAGCCGCCCTCTCTTTTGCTCAAATCCCTCAAATTTGCTACTCTTAAGTTAGTTGATAAATTCGCTTTTGTCAATTTTATTTATGCGCAAAGAACAGAACTATAACGGAACTAAGTTCCATTAAACAAGGTGTTAAACACCCTATAGGGTGTTTAACACCATCATTAAACCCCCTCATTAAATTATCATCAAAGCCGATAACACCATCAATGATATTTAAATATCTAATAAAATGTTAAATAACAACAAAAAACAACAACTAACCGAACTGCTAAAACTTCATTACGGTTTTAAGAGCTTCTGGCCCGGGCAAGAAGAAGCGCTTGATAATATCCTGGCCGGAAAAAATACCCTGGTGATTATGCCCACCGGCGGGGGCAAATCCCTGATTTACCAGCTGCCCAGTCTGGTCCTAGACGGCATTACGATTGTTATCTCCCCCCTGATTGCCCTGATGAAAGACCAGGTTGACGGCCTGGAAAAACAGGGTCTGCCGGCTACCTTTATCAATTCTTCCCTGACTCCGGCCGAAACCGACCAGCGCCTGCGAGACGTCAAAGCCGGCTTATACAAACTTCTCTACATCGCGCCGGAAAGATTTTACAACCGGGAATTTTTAAACGCCCTGGCCGGCATCAACGTCAGCTTATTCGCCATTGACGAAGCCCATTGCATCAGCCAATGGGGGCATGACTTCCGGCCCAGCTATTTAAAATTAAGGCAGACGATTGAACTTATCGGCCACCCCACCGTAGTGGCTTTGACTGCCACGGCCACGCCTGAAGTCAGAGAAGATATAATAGCGCAGTTAGGAATAATTAATCCTAACCTGATTATCACCGGTTTTGCCCGCCCTAATTTGCAATTCGGGGTTATCCAGGCCAGCGAGGCTATGAAGCCCCAACTGGTGCTTGATGCCATATCCAGCGCCCCGGACGGCGCCGGAATTATTTATGTGGGTACGCGGGCCAAAGTTGACGAACTAACTCAAATTTTACTTGAACATGATATTGAAGCGGTCGCTTATCACGCCGGCATGTATCCGGAAGACAGAAAATGGGTTCAGGAAAATTTTATGAGCGGCCGGGTAAAAATAATCGTCGCCACTAATGCTTTCGGCCTGGGCATTGACAAGCCGGATACCCGCTTTGTCATTCATTACGACATGCCCGGCACGATTGAAGCTTATTACCAGGAAGCCGGCCGGGCCGGACGGGACGGCAAGCCCAGTTTTTGCTTGTTGCTCTATTCGCCCCGCGACCGCCATTTGCGGGAATTTTTTATCAAAGGCGACAATCCCCCGCCGGAAATCATCCTGGAAGTCTATGAAACTTTAACGGCTAATGATGCGGATACGGCTTTAATTACCTATGCCGAGCTGGCAACCAGGCTGTCCGAGCAGGTGCCGGAAATGGCAATCGGCACTTCTTTAAAAATTCTGGAGCGGGAAGGCTATATTTCCCGGCCCAATGAAAAAACCGCCAATGCTTACTTGAAATTAAAAACAGATTTCAATTCTATTTTAAATTCACTCGGCAGTCGGGCTAAAAAGCAGGCTGAAATTATAAAAAAAATGCAGAACCGTTTTGCCGCGGAATTGAAAAAGGGCTGGCATTTTAACCCGGAAGCAACCGCCGGCATCCTGCAAGTTAAAAAAGAATCTTTGTTGCGCCTGCTGCGCAAACTGTCGGAGGGTGGCAGGGCCGAATATCAACCGCCCTTCAAAGGCACGGAAATCAACATTCTTAAAAGGGTCAAGCCGCAAGAATTAAAAATCGATTTTTCCGCTTTGCGCGCCAAGTTAAAAAACGCCTACGCCAAACTGGACAAAATGGAAGATTATGTTTATCATTTTTACTGCCGGCAAAAATACATTCTGAATTATTTCGGCGATACCGATGCTCCCGCCTGCAAAAAATGCGATAATTGCTTAACCGCCAATGGCTACCAAAGAAAAAACGACGCTCCCGGCAGAAAAACTGAAAGTTATAAAATAAAAAGACAAAAGTCCAATGGCGGCAATATATCAACTCCGGGGGAGCATAAATCAACCTTGAATACCAAGCTGACCCAATTGGAAACTTTAGAATTATTTAATAAGGGGCTAACCATGCCGGAAATTGCCCAAAAAAGAGAACTGCAAGCAAGTACAATCGCCAACCATCTTTGCTTTTTACTGGAAAAAGGGCTGATTAAACCGGGAAAAATCAATGAGCTCGTCAAGCCCGGCTTACAGAAAAAAATAATCGCTGCCGGCCGGGAAGTGGGCTTTGCCAAGTTAAAACCGATCTATGAATATCTGGGTGAAGAAGCAGAATATGATGACATTAGATTAACGCTGGCGAAATTTAGGAGAGAACACTAATACGCGAATGAACGCGAATGATAGTATAATTCGCGTCATTCGCGTTATAACACCTATGGATACCGATACGCAAAAACAACTGCTAAAACTGGTGCAAAAGAACTACGACGCAGTGGCCGTAGAATTTAATAAAACCAGAAATAAAAATTCCGGGCTGCTGTGGGCGGAATTGGTAAAATTAAGCCAGCAGGTAAAAGATAGCGATAAAGTCCTGGATATAGGCTGCGGCAACGGCCGGCTGTTAAAAATCCTAGCCGGCAGAAACATAGACTATCTGGGCGTAGACAGCAGTGCAAATATTTTAAAAACCGCCCGCGTTAATCATCCGCACAATAAATTCGTCTGCGGCGATATCCTGGAGCTGGGGCAAATTCCGGAAATAAATTTTGATTACGTTTTCTGCCTGGCGGTCCTGCATCATCTGCCGGGAAAAAATCTGCGCGTCCAGGCCTTAAGGCAGCTTAAAAACAAGCTGAATAAAAACGGCAAAATCATTATCGCCGTCTGGAATATGTGGCCGCAGCATAAATTCAGAAAAATTATTTTTAAATTCGCCCTCTTAAAAATTATTAAAAAAAACAAGATGGACTGGGGCGACATTATTTTTTCCGGCTTCAGTAATATAGTCAAAAGATATTACCACGCTTTTACCAAGCGCGAACTGAAAAAAATCAGCCGCCAAGCCGGGCTGAAAATTGAAAAACTTTACAAAGATAAATTTAATTATTACGCGCTTTTAAAAAAATGAATATAGACAAAGAAAAATTTGAACAATTAGTAGTTGAAGCTCTGGATAATTTACCGAATAATATTAAAGCCAAAATTAATAACGCGGCTATTTTCGTCGAAGATTACCCAACGCCGGAGCAGTTGGGCAAGGTGGGAAGAAAAAGCCGATACACTTTATTCGGCTTGTTTGAGGGCTACTGCCAGGCCAAAAGGCTTAACTTCGGCCCGGTTTTGCCGGACCGGATTACGATTTTTCGCCAGCCGATTTGCGCGCATAGCGCCAACGAAGCAGAGGTCAGGGAAAAAGTAACCAGCACGGTCAGGCATGAAATCGCCCATCATTTCGGCTCTAATGAAGACGGCGCCAGAAAAGCCAGCCGAAAGAACAGTTGATCATTGATCATTGTTAATTACAGAGTTAACTCTGTAATTGACGACGACGGACTTGATTTTTCTCTCGGATTGTGTTAGTATAATTTTGAACTCCAGCAACGGAGTTTTTTATAATAAAATATGTTAGCAACATATTTGCTCCCGTGGTGAAATGGATATCACACTTGGCTTCGGACCAAGGATTTTGGGTTCGAGTCCTGACGGGAGCACATGGCTGGGTAGCTCAGTTGGTTAGAGCGTAGCACTCATAACGCTAAGGTCGTGGGTTCAATCCCCACCCCAGCTACTAATTAGTAAAAATTATAAAGTTGTAAAGTTAAAAGTGTTAAAATTTATTTTATAACTTTCTACTTTAAACTTTATAACTAAATGAGCGCTCATAGCTCAGCTGGTAGAGCAGTTGCCTCTTAAGCAAACGGTCGGGGGTTCGAATCCTCCTGGGCGCACAACCAAAAAGACACCCCTAAAAATAGGGCTGTCTTTTTGGTTTTATTTAACCGCGTCTCAAATTAATAATCGGAACGTTTGCCTTTAAGGGCGTCTTTCAGGGTTTTGCCGGTCTTGAATTTAGCCACTGTCACTTCCGGGATCTGAATCCTTTCCGAGGGCTTTTGCGGATTAACGCCCCGGCGGGCATGGCGGGTGCGGGCCAAAAAAGTGCCAAAGCCGGTAATGGTAACTTCTTTGCCGGCCTTGATTTCCTTGATGATGGTGCTCACCAGGGTTTCCAGCATCTCTTCGGCCTGCTTTTTGGTTACGGCCGCTCCGGCCGCAATTTTTTCAATTAAACCTGCTTTATTCATAGTTTTATAAATTAATAAATAAGAAAATAAGAATAAGCGAAAGAATAAAAAATATTTCTTATTTTTCTTATTTTACTTATTTCTCTTTTTAAAATTATTTTATATTAACAAATTTAATAATCGGTTTAATCACGGTTGCCCGGGCATTCCTGGGATTTATCTCCACCAAAACCGCGTTGAGCATGGCCCGGCCTTTTTCCGGAATCACGTGCGGATACTTGATCTGGCTCAAAAATGTCTTGATAATGCCTTCCTTAGCTACGCCTATGCATTCATCCGCGGCTCCGGTCATGCCGACATCAGTCAAGTAAGCCGTGCCCTGATCCGTAATGTTCGCGTCCGCGGTCATAACATGGGTATGCGTGCCCAGAACCGCGCTCACCCGTCCGTCCAGATAATGAGCCAGGGAAACTTTTTCCGAGGTGGCTTCGGCATGCATATCAATTATTATAGCAGATAAATTTTCTTTTGCAAACATAGCCAAAATTTCCCCGGCCTGCCTAAACGGACATTCATGGTCCTTGTCCATAAACACCCGGCCGATTAAATTAAGCAGTAAAAATTTTTGCCCCCTAATTTTCAAAACAGCATACCCTTTGCCGGGCGCTTCCGGCGAATAATTAGCCGGTCTGATAACCGGCAGCTTATCGTAGCATTCCAGTTGCTTGGCCCGATCAAAACAATGGTCGCCGTTGGTAAAATAATCAATCCCGACCGCCATTAACTCTTTAAGAGTATCTTCGGTAATGCCGGAACCATGGGCAATGTTGTCCGCATTCGCAATGACCAAATCCGGCTGGTACTGCTTTTTAATTTTGGGCAAAATTTTAGCCACGGCCTGCCGGCCGATGCGGCCGCTAATGTCGCCGATGAAAATGATTTTAATATTTCTCATAAAAATATAATCCAAATCTACAAATATATCCAAATGCTCCGAATGACCGAAATAATTTATTTATAAATATTCGGAGCATTCGGATTATAGTTTTATGCTAACATAAGTTTATTTTTTAGGCAAATATTTGACATTTTTATTGTTAAAGTATAAGCTAATTTGAAGTTCTTTAAAAAATTCCCGTTGACAGGCGGGGCAGACGAACAAGAACGGAACTGATATGAATTTAGAGGCGGACGTAAGTCCGGGTGGCTGAATTCCGCTGTCAGAAGACCCTCTCTTGCTTCCGGCTGTAAAGCAACGGCGTTCACCCCGGGAAAGGAAATAACAGCCGGAGTGCCCCGGCCAAGTTATTTTCCCCAGGGTACCTGTCGCGCTCAAACCCTCTAAAAACGAGGAGGAGCATCATGGAAAAAACCCAGGAAATGATTAACCGGGCGATTGAAACCTATGACCACGTTTTGTGGGAATGTATCGCTAAAGCTTGTGGTTTTGCTTATTCCCAAGCATTTGCAAAAAAGGGTAGCCGGGTGAGGGTAGTTTATCGCCTTAGTCCGGGGATAGATCCGCGCCAGCCGGACACTTTCCAACTGATTCAGGATTTGATTCAGGAATACATTGATTGGGGACTATCTATTATCAAGACGAAGATGCCGGATACAACCGCCGGCTCTACGGAATATTATTTAGAATACGGAAAACAGATAGCAACCCGGGCTTTGGTTGAAGTGGTAATCATTGGCTATCCGACACATTCTTCTCAAATAATATGTCCCTGTCAAGGCTGGCATCTAAAGAACACTAAAGAGCTAAAACATTTCCGGGTAGAATTGAAAAAACCAAAAAAAATCGGCAAAGATACTTACGAATTCAGGTTTAAAATTTATTAAACAATCAAAAGGGGAACGGTTTGCACCGCTCCCTCTTTTTTATTTTTGATATTGTATCTTTTATTTTATCTGGCATATTCCGTCACCCGCATTTCCCGGATAACATTGACTTTAATTTCGCCCGGATATTTTAATTCCTGCTCGATTTTTTTGGCAATGTCACGGGCCAGGTTATGGGCTTTCAAGTCGTCAATCTCTTCCGGCATCACGAACACCCTGACTTCCCGGCCGGCCTGGATCGCGTAGGTTTTATCCACGCCGGCAAAAGAAGTGGCTATTTTTTCCAGTTCTTCCAGGCGCTGCAGATACTGCTCATAAGTGTCACGCCGGGCGCCGGGCCGGGCCGCGGAAATGGCGTCCGCCACTTTGACAATCACGGACACCAGGCCGCGCGGCTTGTCATCATGATGGGTTTCAATCGGATCAATAATTTCCTGCGGCAGTTTGAATTTTTTGGCGATATCGCGCCCGATTTCCGGATGCGTGCCCTGGACCTCATGGTCAACCGCCTTGCCGATATCATGGAGTAAACCGGCTTTCTTGGCGACGGTTACGTCCGCTCCCAGCTCTTCCGCCAACAAAGCGGACAGATGGGCCACTTCCAAAGAATGGCGCAAAGCGTTCTGGCCGTAACTGGAGCGATATTTCAAGCGTCCGACAATCTGCACCAGCTTGGGATCAAAACCGGTCAAACCGACTTCGTACAAAGCCTCTTCCCCGGCTTTTTTAATGTCCAGGGCCAGTTCTTTGCGGGCGTCTTCTACGGCCGCTTCTATTTTGGTGGGCTGAATCCGGCCGTCTTTGATTAAACGGTCCAGGGCCCTTTTGGCCACGTGCCGCCTGATCGGGGAAAAACCGGAAACCGTGATGACGTTGGGAGTGTCATCAACGATAATTTCCGTACCGGTTAACTGCTCAATCACTTTGATGTTGCGCCCTTCCCGGCCGATGACCCGGCCTTTCATTTCGTCACTGGGCAAATCAACCGTGGTGGTGGTGATTTCCGGCGTGTAGGCCGAAACCAGCCTCTGCATGGCGGCAGCGAGCAAATCCCGGGCTTTTTCTTCCAGCGACTCGCTGGCTTCTTTTTCCAGCTTGTTAATCCGTACCATTAAATCTTCCTTAATGTTCTCGGATACGTTTTTGAATAAAACTTCCCGGGCTTCATCTTTGGACATTTTGGCGATTTTTTCCAGTTTGGCCAGCTGCTCTTCCTTAATCTGTTTTATTTTTTCCTTGACTTCTTCAACTCTATTAACCTTGTCATAAAGCTGCTGCTGCTTGTCCTGCAATTCCAACAATTTTTGGGAAAAAGCGGTTTCCCGTTTTTCCAGCCGGGCCTGAAGATTATTTATCTCCCGCCGCCGTCCTTCCTCCTCTTTTTTGGCTTCATCAATGATTTTGAGGGCCTTGTCCTGGGCTTTAAGCAATAATTCCTGCTGCTTGGTTTTAGTCTCGTCTAAAATTTTCTGCGCCTTGGCTTCAGCGCTTCCGACCTCGGATAGAGCCTTTCTCTTCCTTATCCAGTAGCCAACAAAAAAACCGCCCACAGCCAGAACAAGATATGTCGCGTATTCCATAAATCAATCTTCTGTTGTTAGGGTGGTTAATGAAGTTATTTTATCACACCAAAATAACCCGACCTAGAAATTTTTAATAATTTCCCGGCCTAAAAATGTTTTTATTTGGACTTGAAGAAAATAATCTAAAAATTTATTAATTTTCACAATTTTTTGCTAAAATTAAAAACATTTTTGTGTCTATCCCAACCTCTCCCTTAACAACAGAATTCTTTAATAATTTAACTAAAACTTATTCTATCACAAACCTATGGCTTTGTAAAGAGGCTCTTTAAGCAAAAATAACAAGGGGGATACCAAAAAACGGTTAGCCCCCAGCCCGTCCGTAGATGGAGGGGAACAGAGGAATAAGGGAGTATATCTAATCGGCGGATTATAATCTGCGGCCACGCTAACGATACTCTTGCCTTATTCTCTGATGATTATTTTGATTAAAATATATTCAACTTTACCGCAACTGCAACTTTCGTCAAATGCTGAATACAATATTCGTATTTTCGTTATTTTCGTATTTCTTCGTTCTTTTCGTGTGTTTCCCCAAGCACCTGGGCGGTAAATATTCGCAATTCCGTATCTTTATCCCGATAGCAATCCGGGGCCAGGCCGGCTTTTTGAAAGCAAAGCTGGCTTAAAAATTCCTCCCGCGACCAGCCGGTTTCCGCGGCTACCTGAGGTAAAAATACGCCGCTATGTACCCCCTGGCGGACAATGACGCCGTGCTTGCCTAACTCAATTTTTTGCCAGTCAGCAATCAATTCCGGCGCGGACAAAACACTGATTTCATAAGTTAATTTTTCCAGCTCATCTTTGCTCACCGGCTGAAAACGGTTATCTTCCGCGCAGGCGGCCGCGGCCATATCCCTGACCACCTGCCACAAAGGCTGATCGCCGGGCATAATCTGGCCGATACAGCCCCGCAACTGCCCGTCTTTATGCAAAGTCACGAATGCTCCTTCCTGCAAATTTAACCTCTCATCCTCAACCTTAAATTCCGGTATCTTGCCGGTGGTCACGAACGCCTCAACGGTCTTCCGGGCAATATCCAATAGTTCTTTTTGCTGCTTCATATTTAATAAATTGTCAAATCTATCTTCTGTTCCTGCCGTCTGTTTGCTGTTCGTTGTTTGTTGTTCGTTGTTTGTTGTCGTCTCATAAAACGCCACTGCCCCATAACCGACAACACTCTCCTTGTCGCCAATAGCAATATCGCCGGAATTGGCGTAAGACAAAATTTTAATCTCGCCCCAGCCGGCCAGCTTATATAATTCCAGCCCGGTTTTTACGCCGTCAATCCCGCACAACAGGGTTTGCTCGGCGGGAATATGCCGGCTCTCCGTGTCGGCGATATGCTTTTCTAAAGCGCTCGTGTCAGCCGCCTTGATAATCTCCAGGGTTTGCCTGTCAATCCGATTAGCATCTTCATAGGCCGGATAATGCGACATATCGGTGGAAATTACTACTAAATCATCGGCGCTTAAATTTTCTTTCAGTGCCCGGGCCAGTTCTTTATAGCTCTCATCTCCCTGATTGCCAAAAAATATGGGGACAATTTTAAACCCGTCCGCCAAAACGGTCTGCAGGAAAGGCAGCTGAATTTCCAGGGTCTGGTCCGGGGCGACAAAAGGCTCGTCATTAAAATTAATCGCGGCGCTGGCGGCTGCCAATTTGCGCGCCAGTTCCTGGTCAACCGCTACCGTACCCAAAGGCGTTTCCCAGCCGTCATGCTCATCAATGGCCACGCCCGGGAAATAAGAAGAATGGGAATTGCAGATTATCACCGCCGTCTTTATTTTTCGGCCGCTTAAAAGTTTGTAGGCGCTGGCCGCCACCCGGCCGCTGTAATCCAAACCGGCATGAGGCGCCATTATCGCCCGCACCGCGCCCGGATTTTCGACTGCTGCCACCGAGTCCAAAAAACCGGCAATTCTTTCTTCCAGCAACGCGGGCGCGGCCGGATAATACTGCCCGGCCGTCAAAGCCGGCCTGACATTTTTTAAATTATTATCTTTCATAGCGCAAGCGGAAATAAATAATATAATAAAAAATATAAAAAATATTTTGATAACTTTAAAATACATACGGAGACGGTTATTGATTATATGTTATCGGTTATGGGTTATAAAATCTGCCAATAACATATAACTTATAACATATAACTTTGGGCCGGCAAAAATAATACAATTTCACTTTTTCCTCAACACTCCTAAAATCTCGCTGTGCACCCTGCCGTTACTGGCTATCATATCGCCGCCGTTTAAATTCCAATCTTTGCCGGCAAAATCCGTTACCCGGCCACCGGCTTCCCTGACCAATAAAATGCCGGCGGCCACGTCCCAGGCGTTGGCGCCCGGGATAACGATTGACTCAATCCGACCACTGGCTACGTAAGCCAGCTCAATCGCCGCACTGCCCAATTGCCGGCAATCCAGGGCGTGCAATTTTTGATAAGCGTAATATCTAAGCGCTTGCCTGACGTGCTTTTCTTCCCGGCCGTGGCAAAAAGTGTTCAAAGTCTTAGGGCCATGAGCGCCGGAAACCTTAATCTTCCGGCCGTTTAAATAAGCGCCCCGACCCTTGGCCGCGCTGAATAATTCAGACAAAACCGGAGCGTAAACCAGCCCCATCACCAACTCTTCCCGGTAAGCCAGGGCCAGCGAAACCGACCACAAAGGATTATGCATGGAAAAATTGGTGGTGCCGTCCAAAGGATCAATGATCCAGATATAGTCGGAAGTACTCTTAAGTTCGCCCGCTTCCTCGGATAAAATGCGGTGCCGGGGGAATTTTTTTCTGATTTCTTTTATAATAATTTCTTCGGACAACAAATCAGCCCGGGTTAAAATTTCGTGATGCGATTTTAGTCTGATCCGCTGGCGGTCAAAATTTTTATATTCGCCCAGTAATACACGACCAGCCTTTTTGACCGCCGCCAGGGCTGTTTTTTTGATACCATTATCCATATTAACCACTCACTATTAACTATTATTGACAATTGTTAACCTATGATTAATACATCTAGAATAATGCCGACAAACCATTCGTTAATGACTTAACTATTTAACTAATTCAACTATCTCACTAATTAACTACATTAATTGTAATAGCTTTAATTCCAATTTTCCGGTCTCCGTTTCCCAGACCGCAAAAGTAGCTTTCTGGAACAATCCGGCTAAAGTACCGGGATTAACCAGTCTGGTACCGGACACTGTCTTCTCCCAGGGTTTATGGTCATGGCCGTAAAAAACAATTTCATATTTACCCGTTCTGGCCAAAGCCGCTGCCTGGGCCGGATAATGCGTCATACCGATATGCAAATCCAATCCTTTAATCCGCGGTCCGTCCTCTTCGCCCACAATATGGAGGCGGGAAATTTTTTTGCCTAAACGACTCATCGCTTCCCGATCGCCGTCAACGTTCCCGAAAACCAGATAAATATCGCCGCTAAAATTTTTTACAATGTATTCCAGCACCCCGGGCGCGCACACGTCACCGCAATGCAACATAATCTTGATTTTTTTCCGTCGGGCAAAATTCAACATTTTATCAATGTTGGGAATATTGTCATGACTGTCGGAAACTATTAAAATTTTCATAAAAAATTAATGGACCGACTTCAGCCGCCCGATTAGATTTCGTCGGTTTCATGCTTAGAAATAGAATACCACTTAGTCTCTGGCTTCTTTCTGCCTCCCCGGATGATAAATATGTTCATCCGTTTACTTTCCATTTCACCAATAAAGAAGAAAATAATATCGGAATAATAAACGTAAATATTATGCTGGAAGCTATTATAACCGAATAAATATTATTATCAATTATGTTATTATCAAACAAAATCTTGATAATAACAATACTGGTGCTAAACCTGGCCGACAAGCCAATGCCTAACAGTATTGACTGTTTGTTTCCCAGTTGCTTTCTGGTCATGATGTAGCTTCCCAATAATTTAACGCCATTAGATACTATAATAATCAACAAAACAAGCAAAGGACTGGCAATAAGATATTTAATGTCCATGGTTATCCCTGCCCAAAGAAAAAAGATGGGAGCAAAAAAACCATAACACATTGTCCTGATTTCGCTTTCTATTGCTTTCAGTCTATTGGCATTAGCAAAAGTCTTAATGGAGATTCCGGACAGCAAAGCCGCGATCGGAGCGGCGTGCGCATACTCACCAATCCCTAAATATAAAAAGAAGAGAAAAAGCGAAAAAAGAAACAGTACTTCAATCGGAAAATGATTAAACTTTTCAATTTTATTTCGAAATTTTGATATGCCATAAGTCAAACTAAACAAAATAAATAATAAAACCAACACAACTAATACATTCCCTGTCATTAAAGCATCGGCCCGATAGCCTGCCGCGGCATGGGAGCCGACTAAAAAAATAACTATCATTAACAAAATAAGTTCAATAATATCGTCCAGGGTACCGATGCCGATAAGGCTCTGCCCGAATTTAGTATTTATTATTTTGAATTCGTCCAAAATTGGAATTAATATCGCTTCACCGACGGTAGCAAAAGATAAAGAAACTATAAAAGCTATAAACCAGGCATATCCAAAAACGTAATGAATCAGCAAGGAACCGAAGGCCGCCTCAAGAAATATGATGACAAAAGTGGACTTGAAAATAAACAAACTCGCTTTTTTAAACTTTTCCAAATCAATTTCCAACCCAATCATAAAAAGCAAAAAATACATACCCAGGTTGGCTAAAAAAATAAAAATACCAGAATCGGTAATGGCGGTAAAGGGATTATGAACAGCCAATAAGGCGCCTAAAATCAAGGCGGAAAAAATCCAGGGAACTCTAGCCTTTTCTATCAGCCTGCCCACCAAAAAAGTAAATAAAAATACGAAGCTTAAAAATAAAAAAATATTTACCGTCATATAATATTAATTGAATTATTTAATAACGGGCCCGGGCGTTTATTGCCATTACGGACAGGCGGGCATAAAATCGTTGTGGCTTTAATAAACCGCTTATAAATTAATAAAATAATAAATTTCGTAAATTATTCCGGCAACAAAAAGCCCAAGCAAAAAATAAGAAATTAATTTCCCCGGCTTATAATTAAAAAGCGCCAACTCGGTTCTGCTTTTTTTCAATTTCAAAAATACCAACATCAGCATAATGGCGCAGAAACCGCCGGCCACGGCGCCGGAAAAACCGATAACGTTAATTAAATTTTTAAAACCTAACAAATACAGCGCATAAGGAACAAAAACGGCCAAAGCCCAGGACCAATGTTTATTCATTTTAAAATCCCACCACAAAGTTTCCTTGATCGCTTCCGCCACGCCGAAAAAAGAGGTTATCATGGTAAGCACTCCGAAAATAAGAGCAAACAATATTACGCCGTCTTTAAGTATCCCGCTCACCCCGACCAAAGCGTCGGGGGTGGTCTGGCCGCCGCTGATCCCGACAATCACCAAAACAAAAACCATAATCACCAATGCCGGCAAAAAAGTACCTATCCGCACCACCTTTTTCATATCCTCCCGCTTCTTGTTTAAAATTTTGGCTACCAGGGGCAAGGCCCCGCTGCCGTCCAGGGCATAAAGCATGGCGCCGTAAGGGATAAAAAACAAAGGCCAGCTCACTAAAGTATAATTGTCCAAATTAATCGCGCCCCAACCCCGCCAAGTGATCATCATCACCGCCAGCAAAAGAAAGGCAGTCATAAAAAGTTCCACTCTGGCCACCATGCCGATGCCGAAAAAAACCACCAAGGCCTCCAGGGCGAACAGGATGGTAGCATAGATAAATTCACTGCCGCCCATAAGGGGGGATAACAGCTGATTAAGAAAAATGCCGGTAATAATAATATAGGCCAACAAGGCGCCGTAGCTTCCTATCAGCTTGGCGATAAAAACCAAATTCTTGCCCTTTTTGCCAAAATAAATCCCGACATAACCGGGCAAGCGGTGATAACCGTTGGTGACCAAAATCAAGTTGGCATAAATTAAATGTATGAGATACTGAGCCAAAGACAAAACAACCAGCAAAACAAAAAAGGCCAGCAAACCGGCCCGGGAAATTAAAAACGGTAAACCGAACATTCCCACACCGATAACGTAACCGACCATCACGGCAATCGCCTGGAAATATTTTTTTCGCATATGATAACCAATTACTTTCTTATCTTAATTTCATAATCAATCTGCTCAATTTTTTTTAAATTGCTTTTGGCTTGATCATACTTGGTGCGCAAATAGCCGGTTAAATCAAACTCAACCAACTCGGCCATAATGTCACCGATGGCCTGTTTTATTTTTTCCACTTCCGTTATTCTTCCGGCCGCAGCCAGATTAACCGCCCGCCGCACCAACTCGCCGGTTAAATCACAAATACCGCCCAAATAACCGTCAAAATTAACTTTAATCTTGTTAATTTTATCAACTTTGTCTCCTTTCATCACCCGCAAAAACATCTTCGCTTCCACGTATTCCTCCGCCCCGGCCCGATAGGCCCCTTCTGCCAAAATCCTGATAAAACCGAATTTTTTCTCCAATTGATACAACAACTTTTCAACTTCATCCAATTTCATGGCTGCAGTCTTAACGTCGCCCCGGTGCAGGGCAAAAATAACCCGCTTGGAACCGTGCAAAACGAGATTGGACAAACTGATAATCTGCCGCCTTTCGCTTTCCCAATTGTCATATTCCTTTTTCAATTTTTGAATAAATTTTTTGTTAATCATATCTAATCTAATGTTATTAGCATAAACAATCAACAGACTACAGAAAACAGAAATTAATTTATTAGTTTATTAATTTATTGGCTTATTGGCTTAAATAAATTCAATAAATTAATAAATAGCGCAGCGATAATAAACTAATCATCCAATTTCTAATTTCAAATTTCAATTCGTTCTTTTCACGTTCATTCGTTTATTTCGTGTCTATCCTCATTTTTCCTCCGAAACCCTAAATACTTCGTCCACGCTGGTAATACCGTCAACGGCTTTGAGCAACCCATCCTGGGTCATGGTAACCATCCCGTCCTTAACGGCAATTTCCTCTAAAGCATACTCACTGACTCTCTCGGACAAAATGTTCTTCTCAATGTCCTTATTCATAATCATAATTTCATAAATCCCGATTCTTCCCTGATAACCGATCCCCTGGCAGCTTTCACAACCGCCGCCCCGATAAAAATTCAGTCTGCTCAAATTATCTCCGTGCGCTTTTTGCAGCAGGGCTTTTTCTTCCGCCGGTAATTTTTCCAAAATATTTTTAATCCGCTCTCTTTTTTCCGTACTCACTTCGGCCTCTTGTTTGCAATGCTGGCAAATTCTTCTGACCAGGCGCTGGCCGACAATGGCGTTGATGGCCGGAGCCAATAAAAACGGCTTGGCGCCCATGGACAGAAACCTGGGAATGGCGCCGGCCGCATCGTTAGTATGGATGGTGGATAAAACCAAATGGCCGGTCAAAGCGGCCTGAATGGCGATTTCCGCCGTTTCCAAATCGCGGATTTCCCCCACCATCAATATATCCGGATCCTGGCGGACAATTGAAGCTAAGGCTTTGGCAAAAGTATACTTTTCACTCACCTGCGATTGGTTGATGCCGGTAAGCTGGTACTCAATCGGGTCCTCAATGGTGATTATTTTCGTTTCCGACTTATTTAATTTCTTTAAAACCGCGTATAGAGTAGTGGTTTTGCCGGAACCGGTCGGACCGGTAACGATGATCATCCCGTTGGGGCGTTCAACCTCGCGCTCCAAGCGCTTAAACGCCCTGCCCCTTACTCCCAGGTCCTCGAACCGCAGGCTCACTACGCTGGAACGCAATAAACGCATCACTACGCTTTCGCCGTAATTAGTCGGTAAAAAAGATGCTCTGACATCTATGCGCTCATTCTTGGTCTGGATTGATATCCGGCCGTCTTGCGGCTTGTCGCTAACGTTGATTTTCGCCCCGGCTAAAATTTTCATCCGGGAAATGATGTTCTTCCATATCCCCATCTCCAAACCTGCCACGTCATGCAACATCCCGTCAATCCGAAAACGGACTTTTATTTCCTTTTCCTCCGCCTCAATGTGGATATCGGAGGCGCCGGCCTTAATGGCGGCGGCCATAATCAGAGTAACGACGTCGGTTGTCGGCACATCGTCAATCTGCTGCTGCAAATCCTGAAAAGTGGCAAATTTTTCGCTGTATCTGGCCAAATCCTCCGGACTGATTCTAACCGCTTTGGTAAATTCTCTGATTTTAGGCAGCTTTTTGTATAACTCCAAAACATAATTAAAACTGTTTTCCGACACCAGATAAAAACTGCTCTCAGCGTGATATTGTTTTTCCAGATCCCGCGCCTTGGCTTCAATGTCTTTATTTTCCGGATCAGTCGTAGCCAGACGCAAATTCCTGCCGTCGTAATAAAAACAAACCAACGACATTTTTCTGGCCTCTTCTTCCGCTATCAGCATCAAAGCTTCCGGACTGACCGGAAAACCGACCAAATTGACGTAATGCACTTTGAAAAGAGCCGCCTTTTTCTGGGTGGCCCTTTCCACTTCTTTGGTCGCTATTTCTTTCTGCTTCTCCCTGAATTTCGCTTGAGTGCTCTGCTCATCGCTTAAATCCGCATTCTGGTCGGAAGAACCGCTGATTAAATCTTCAATTGATTGAAAATCCTTGCCCATAGTATTTAATTTTCCGCCGTCAGCCGGCTATTATTATCATACCAGAATATCACAAATAAATAAAGAAGGCAAAGACCGCCTTCTTTATTTATTATATATGGATTCCAAACAATCTGCGGATGCCGACTTTATTTTCCCTGGATTAAATTAAAAACCCTGGCCACTTTACTGACACCGCCCTTGCCGTTTAATTCAATGAATAATCCAGTCCAGGATGAAATCTGAAAAACGGACAGGGAAGCGCCAACCACCATAATAATAAACAAAAAGCTGGCCAGGCCGAAAAATATCACCAGCCAAAAACCGACCAGCGACATTAACTTATAAAACACCAGGGCCAAAAACAGAAAAGGAATGGCCAAAATGGAAATTAGTAAAATCACACCCAGTCCCGCTAAAAAATTTATAAAAAAAAGTACTAAGGCCATTTCCACGCTGACCAGCCAGTTTTTTATAAATAATTTCCAGCCCTGGGACAGGGATTGCAAAAACCCGCTGCCCTTAATAACGACGTAAGCAATGGCGTATTTAATCATAAAAGAGAAGGCAATGGCGATGGGGACAAAAATTATAAATAAAATGACGTACAAAATGTTAGCGCCCGGACGACTGCCCCGGAAAAGAGAGAATATCACCGGCAAACCGATTAAAACAAAAGACAAATAAATAATGGCCTTAATAATTATGTTCAAACCAAACACCGGCCAAAAATTTTTCACGCCGGCAACGATCCCGTCTTTGAACACCCTGACTTTGCCCGCGATAATACCGGCGGAATTGCTCACCAGGGCTCCCTGGGACATAATGGTCAGCCAAACCAAAAAACAAAATAAAGCCAAAATTATCAAACCGATCAGCAATAAAATTACCATGGATAAAGTATCGCTTTTAAACAATTGGCTGATATTGTCCAAAGTCTGGCCGCTGAACAAACCGGTACGCGCGAGATTGTGCCAAAACGGAAAAAAACTTTGGCCTGAATCTCCGCTTAAGCCGCGAAATAAAACCTCGTACTCACCCCCGTTGCCCAACAAAGACGCGAACAAGCCGAAAAACCATAAATATTTATGGCGCCAGGTAATTTTTAAAGCCCGGCCCAAAATTCCTCTGTATAATGACATATGTTTCCCCCTTGTTTTGGCATTATAGAATAAAGATAATAACCAAAATCACTAATAAATTATACATCTATATTATAACACAATAATCTTCAATTTCAAATCCCTACTTCTGGCCTCCCTCGCCTCGCCGAAGCCAGAAGGCGAAGGCGGGTTACTTCTTACCGCTTGCTTTTCTCGCCCACAATCTGCTCAAATTCTTCTTTTTCCAAAGTTTCCTTTTTCAGCAGGGCTGCCACCACCTTTGCCAATTCTTTATTCCTGGCCTTGATAATGCCGTCGGCTCTCTTCACGGCCTGGCCAATAAAATCGGAAATTTCCTTGTCAATCTGCTCAGCCACTTTTTCGCTGTAATCCCTTTGTTCATGAATTTCCCGGCCTAAAAATATCATCTCTTCTTTTTCACCGAAAGTGCGCGGCCCCAGATTTTCACTCATGCCGTAATCGGTGACCAACTGCCGGGCCAACGCGGTGGCGCGGCGCAAATCAGAAGTGGCGCCAGTGGTAACCTCGCCGAAAATTTCTTTTTCCGTCACATGCCCGGCCAAAAGCACGGCCAGTTCTTCCACGAATTCGGACTTGGTATGCATATGTTTATCCTCCACCGGCAATTTTAAAGTATAGCCGCCGGCCTGACCGCGGGCGACAATGGAAATCTTATGCACCGGGTCCGTATGGGGCAAAAAATGAGCGACCAAAGCGTGCCCGGCTTCGTGATAAGCGGTAATTTTTTTCTCTGCCTCTGACAAAATTCTTGATTTTCTTTCCGGGCCCATCATTACTTTTTCAATCGCCTCATATAATTCTTCCATTTTAATCATCTTCATGTTCCGGCGGGCGGCCAAAATGGCGGCTTCGTTCAACAAATTAGACAAGTCGGCGCCGCTGAAACCCGGAGTGCGCTCGGCAATTCTGCGCAAGCTGACTTCCTTAGACAGGGGTTTGCGCCGGGCATGAACCTTTAATATTTCTTCCCGATCTTTGATATCCGGCTCGTCAACCACGATGCGGCGGTCAAAGCGCCCCGGTCGCAGCAAAGCCGGATCCAGGACGTCCGGCCGGTTGGTGGCGGCAATAACGATAACATTGGTATGCGGCTCAAATCCGTCCATCTCCACCAAAATCTGATTAAGGGTTTGTTCACGCTCATCGTGCGAGCCGCCCAAACCGGCTCCCCGCCGGCGCCCGACCGCGTCAATCTCATCAATAAACAAAATGCAGGGCGCATTTTTTTTAGCCCGCTTGAATAAATCTCGCACCCGGGAAGCGCCCACGCCCACGAACATCTCCACAAATTCCGACCCGGAAATATGAAAAAAAGGCACCTGGGCCTCGCCGGCCACGGCCCGGGCCATCAGGGTCTTGCCGGTTCCAGGCGCACCCAAAAGCAAAACCCCGCGCGGGATGCGCGCTCCCAATCCGTGGAATTTTTTGGGAAAACGCAAAAATTCAATGATTTCCTTTAATTCCTCCTTGGCTTCCTTGGCTCCGGCCACGTCCTCGAAAGTAACCTTGTCTTTCTGGTCGCGGCCGAATTCTTTGGCCTGGGACTGACCGAACATCATCGCCCGGCTGTTAGCGCCCTGAACGCTGCGCAACATAAAATAAACAAATACGCCGATTAATAGAAAGGGCAGTAAAAACGGCAAAATCGTCACCAGCCAGTAATTTAAGCCGGATTCGTCTCGCACTTCAATGTTAATAGCGGATAATTTTTCTTTATCCACGCCGAAATTATTGAGCAGCGCGGACAAGGATTCGCCCGTCTCTTTTTGAACGATTTCTTCGCCCCCGTTCTGCAAAGTGATTTTCAGTTCATCGCCCTGGACCGAAATAGCCGTAATTTCCCCGTTGTCTATCTGGCTAATCAGAGTTTCAATCCCGACCGTCTGTTCTTTATCCCCATTGCCGCCGTAAGCACTGAACAAAGCCGCGATGGCCAGAAAAACAATAAAGAAAATAAAAAAATTCTTAATAAGTTTTTTCATATGATAAAATTTTTTTAATAAATAAAACTAAGGATAAGTATATAATATTATCTTCTTTTTGGCAACCGTTAAAACCAGGGCGCCAAGCGTTGCTTTTCCCGTCTGATAATGATAAAATAAACCTATAAACTTAAGCCAATCATAACGTCAACAAATCTATGAATATGAACCCGGAAAAACCGAAGGCGAACAATGAGCCCGCCTTTGACAAAAAATTTTATGAGAACAGGTTTAGCCTGCTCAAAAAAGAATTACCGGAAAATCTGACCCCGGCCGAGCCCGACGCCGATACTTCCGCGGCAGAAGAAAAATATAAGCTCTATAAACGCCAGGGAGATTTCATCGCCGCCATCATGCATGATCTGGAAAGAGCCGTTCAGGATAAGATAATCGCGGATGACAATCTGAAACAAAAAGTTGAGGAATTCTTAAAATCAAAATTTTCAATTTTTACCGGCCAACCGACCAAGCGGGAAGAAATAGATAAAATCAAAGCGATGTTGGACGAAGTGATTGAACATTTGGAAAAAAATTAACATATGGAACAAAAATTATTTGAAAAATGGTTCACAAAACTTGGCCGGGCCTGGTGCAACCGCAATCCGGAAGAAGCTGTAAACTTATTTTCCAAGGACGTTGAGTATTATGAATCGGTTTTTGAAAAACCATGTAAAAATTGGGATGCGGTATATAAACTTTGGAAAATCGTTCCTAAAAACCAAAAAAATATAACTTTTAATTTTAAAATAATTTCCACATCCGGCAATTTAGCCGTGGCTAATTGGAAAGTAAAGAGAACGTTTTTGCCAAGCAATGAACAACAAAATATTGATGGTATTTTCATTATCAAATTAAATAATAATGGTATTTGTAATTATTTTAAACAGTGGAGGACTGTTCAGAATAAATAACATTAAAATTCAAAGCCACTCCAATAAAAAATCATTCCCGAAGCTTCGGGAATGATTTTTTATTATTTTATTTTTTGGTTGTTTTTTTGGATTTTTTATCTTTTTTCTTATCTTCTTTCTTTTTATCTTTTTCTTCCTTGACATCGTCTATTTTCTTATCATCTTTGTTCGCTGTTCGCTGTTTGCTGTTTGCTTTTTCATCATCCTTGGCGTCCTTTGGCGTCGTTGGGCGTATTCTTGGCGTCGTCTTAGCATCTTTAGCGACCCGCAAACCCAGGCGATGCTCCTTGGGTTCAATGGAGATGACTTCCAGACTTATCTTATCGTCAGCCTTAAATACGTCGTTGATTTTCTGACCGGCGGTCAGACCCAGCTGACTGATGTGGGCCAAACCGTGAATATCATCATCCAGCTTAACGAACAAACCAAAAGGATTAACCTTCAAAATCGTACCGCTCACCACCTGGCCGGCCTGATATTTCTTTTCCGCTTTTTCCCAGGGATCCTTCATCAGCTTCTTGGCGCTTAAAAATATCTTGGAGCCGTCCAGGCTGATAACCTCGGCTTTAATCTTATCCCCGGTCTTGAACAAATCAGCCGGGTTGTCAATCCTCTGCCAGGCCAGTTCGGAAATATGGATCAGGCCTTCAAGATTATCGCCGAAGTTGATAAACACGCCGAAATCGGTTACGGCCGTAATCGTTCCTTCCACCACCGTCCCGACTTTATATTTTTCAATCACGTCTTTTTGCTTCTCACTCCAAACGTCTTTTTCGCTAAAAATCACCTTATCCTCCTTCTCGTCCAGGGTAATGATTTTTACTTCAAATTCCTGGCCGACAAACGATTTCAGTTTTTCCAAAATTTTACTTTTGTCTCCGCCGTTGACCCGGGGATAATTTTCCGGCGCTAATTGCGAAACCGGCAAAAAGCCCTGCACCTGCTTAAAACGAGCCAGAAGACCACCCTTGTTGGCGTCAACCACCTTCACTGTGATTACTTTTTTATTTTCAAAAGCGTCTTTAACCGCGGCCAAAGCTTTTTCCTGGCCGGCGTACCGGAAAGACAGTTCCAGCTCCCCGTTTTCATTCTCTTCCTCAATCACGGTCGCTTCCACCATATCTCCCGGCTTTAAGTTAGCGTATTCATCGGCTTCCTCGTAAAGCTCGGGTCCGCGCACCACGCCGACCAAAACGCCGTCAATGTCAAGCTTAACCTCGGCCTTGGAAGCGGCCACGACCGTCCCTTTGACCGTGTCACCTACTTGCGGCACCTTAATGCTGTCTTTATCCAACAATGCTTGGAAAGCATCGCCGCTATTCGTTTTTTTTCTATCTTCCAACATATTATTAAGTCATAACTTACGCGCCTAACGCCTTCCCCGAAAATTCATCCCCCTCGGGGTAAAATTGATGAATATAATGCGAATGCTGCAAATTATTATGCGAATGGTTGGCGTATTTGCATATTCCGTAATTTGAAGTATTCGCATACATTTGCGGATTTGCATTATATTCACTTCAAATCTTACTTAACCGTGAGAATAATAATTTTTGGATGTTCGCTTTTAAAACGCGTAAATTCTGTAAATAAAAAATTACTCTTAACCTTCCTTTGCAGGAAAGTCCCCCGACCGCCTAAAAGCCGGAGGGTTCATTAAAGGCTGATATCAAGTTGTTTTGTATTATACACTAACCGCAAAAAAAAGCAAGTTCTTATTTAAATAGCAAAAATTATGCAATAGTATAAAAACGAGACAAAAGATAACTCTGATTTTCCTTTTTATTATTAAAATAAACCCATCTCATGAATTTAAACAATCATAGTCATCGCGTTGCATAAATACTACTCATAATACAACCAGCTGCTCATAATCTGATTGTATTCCTGGCGGCAACGGGCTATATCGGGCTTGGAAGCAAACAAAATATATTTGACAACCGCCTGGTCAAGATAAATCCGGGTTTCATAAATAAGATTACCGGCGGCGGTAATTGCCTCTTTTACCCCGGCCGGAAATCCGTCCCGATAAACCTTGGTAAAACCTTCGGCCCGGGCCGTTTCCGCCTCCTCCTCGCTGTCATATTTGACAACGTCGCTTTTTATCTCGCAAATTAAATCACCCTCCTCTTCCAAGTAAAAACTGGGGTGCTTATTTTGCCTGACTTGCCAGTCAGCGGGCAGGGTTATTTCAAATCCCCGGCTTATATTGCCGACGATGATGCGGCCGTCTTCAATCTTGGTAACGGCATAAGCCCAGGGAATGTGATTGACCTGGCCGACGGCGATGTCAAAATCTTCCGGCCTGCCTGCGGCCTGCAGAACCACTATTTCCGCCGCCAGCGCCGCCGCCGTCAAAATGACAATTTTCAATAAATAATTTTTTCCGTATTTTAAGCGATAATACATAAAAAATTTCTAAATTATAATTTCTAATTTCTAATAAAATGTCTAATGCAAAAATTTTTGATGCCAAAAACATTAATCTTTAATCGCTTGGCATTTAAAATTTTATTAGAAATTAGAAATTTTAACATATTCTTCCCAGCGTTTGTACAATGCGGCCGTGGCCAAAAGATCCCAGCTGTTGTATGCGGCGATCTTCTTGTACTCCTTGTCTTGAAACAGCCGCTTAATGTCGTCGCCGCTCACGCCGAAAGCCTTGGGGCTTTTTATTCCCAGCGCCTGGCAATAAAGGTGCAGATTTCCCCGGCGCCGGACCGCGCCGTAAAAAGACAACTGGTCCAATAAATCAATGTGCCGGACCGCGCTGGGCTGATAAGACAAATAGCGGTTAGACATCAAATTTTTCGTCGGCTTGATTTTATGAACCGCCGACCGAAGCATGATGAAAGGCGCGTCAAAAGAGCGGCCGTTAAAGCTGACAAACTCGCGGTAAGCTTTCGCCCCCCGCCAAAACGACTTAAGCATTTCCGCCTCGGTCCGGGGTTTAAAAATAAAAGTATCCGCGCTCCATTCTTTCAGCTTCATTTCCGGAGCCTGAAAATAAACCGCGCCCTGGCGTTTGTCCGTATCATAAACCCCGAAAGCCACAATTTCCCCGGTCAAAGGCGAAAATCCCAGGCCTTCTTTTAAATCCCGGAACATCACCTCGTATTTGCCGGCATCATCCCCGGCCTCGCGCCTGATCCAGCGCGTCAAACTATCCTGGGTGGTCTTGCCCAGGCGGTCGAAATCCGCTCCCACGGTTTCAATGTCAAAAACTAAAGCCATAAAAAAATAAGAAAAATAAAAACTGGTAATTTGAAATTGGTAATTGGTAATTGGTAATTTGGGCCTGTCGTCTGTCTGCCCCGTGTTCATCACAGGGGTTTAACATTTTCCAAATTACCAATTTCTTACTAATTACATTATAACAAATAAAAATTAAACATAAAACAGCCCCGTTCTCGAGACTGTTTTATATATTATACTTTCATCTTTTAATTACAGCTGCCGGAAGCGCTGCCGGTGGTCGTATCATAACCAAAGCCCGGAGCCGGGGTAGCGGTAGCAAGGTTTTGCCCGCAGACCGCCGGCGCTTCATTAAAAGCGGAACAGATAGTCGACAACAGGGCGGCTGGGCTCCGGCCGCTTGAGACCTCTTGGCCGTTGATAACCAGGGTAGGGGAACCGCCGACGCCGTATTTGACGTTATCGCTTTTGTCAACGTCAAATACCGGGTAACTGCCCCTCCAGGTAGTCTGGTCATTATATTTCTCGGTAACTTTAAACTTCTGGTCGGTGGCGGCGATGCAGACATTGATTTTAGATGCGTCAATGCCGGCCTGGCTTAAAGCCGCCCCGGAATCGCCCGCTTCCAAAAAAGCGCTTAAATATCCAAGCAGCTTGCCCGGCTCTTCCTTTTGGATACAATACTGGTTAAGCTCTTCATTCAGTTCTTGCTGGCCGTGCATGGCATAGTCGCAAAATTTCAACTGAAAATCAATTTTATCACCCAGGGTTTCCAAAACCGGCAAAATGCCTTTTTCTATCTGGGTGCCGTAAGGGCAGTAGCTCATAACGAAAAGTTCCACTACCGGCCGGTCGGTTTGAACCGCTACTTTAGCGCCGCTGGCTTGTGTCTGGGCGGCAGCGGATTGCTCCGGGCTTTCCGCCGGCATCTCCAGGGCCTGGGGAAAAAACTTGGAGCCGTCCTTGCTGATGTAGGAATCGATGTCCTGATCGCCGACCGACACCACTACCTTGTAAAGATCGCCCTCGTCAGTCACGTCTTTGACCGTTGCCGAAGTGCCGGGCGACATTAAATTATCATTGATAAAATTCTCGGCTTTGGCCCGAGCTTCTTCCGGGGAAATAATTTTGTTTTGGGGCATCATTATGTCAACCACCTTATAACCGATAATCAAAACTACCACCACCGAAATTAAAATTATTATTTTTTTCATATTTGCAGTAGAAATTACGCATTCAGAATGCCAGGGTATAAAAAATAAGAACGAGAAGAACGAGAAGAAAAATAAGAATAAAAAGAGCAAGTAGGTTAACCATTCTTATTTTTTTATTTTTCTTATTTCTCTTATTTTTCTTTCATCTTCATTAGTATTCAGAACACCCAAACTTATATACCGTACAGCACATTAAACACGCAAATTCCGTTAATTATTTAAACGTTATAACAGCTTAGCAAAATTTCAAAAAAGTGTCAAAAAACACCCGCTCCGGTTTTACCGGGGCGGGTGTTTTTTTATCCGTCAATGTTCAAAGAAATCATCAGTGAACAACAAAATAGTTTATCTAAACTAATATTGTTTTAAAAACGGTTGCCTCTTTTCTGGCGATAGCAATCGCGGCAGAAAATCGGTCTCTGCCCGTCAGGCTCAAACGGCAATTCGGTGATCTCGGCTCCACAGCCGGCACACTGCCATTTTCCCTGATGCATCGGGCGCTGGCCAAAGGAATTACCCTGGTCAGATCTTTGATCTTTGTCCATTTTAATGACTTTTTTGGTTTTGTTTAACTTAATGTTTAAAATCAATTCCTGCTAAATGAAAAGTTTAAAATAAGTTTGACAAAACACTTAAATTAATTATGACCATAGGTTAGCACATCTCCCCGGCATTGTCAAGGAGTATAAAAGGTTATAGGGGATTAATCGTTGTCTTTTATTTGCGTTGATCTTCCAGCTTTCTGGCGACAAACCCTTCCAGCCAGCTCCTGTTTTCGGAGTCAAGCCGGCCAACCAAACCCAACTTTTCCAAGGCGCCGGCCGCGATTTGGGCTTTCTCTTTTATCATTTCAACCAACCCAGAATTAAGATCTTTGCGCACGGCTAATTCTTTTAATGCTGGTACCCAGGTGTTTACCAATTGCAGACTATGCTCTTCTTCCAGGGAAGGACGGCCATACTTTTGTCTGGCTTCCGTCTCCGCCCCTGATTTACCCGACTCTATCGCTCCCTCATGGTCAGCCACGATGTCATCAATTTCCGCGGCAATGCGGCGCAGCCGGTCTTCGGGGGATTCTTGTGCTTTTCCCTCCATTGATTGTTTTAAATTTTCCACCATAGTTTTATTAAATTATTATATTAGCCTTCACATTTATACTTTAAAATCACCTAAATGCAAAATAGAGATTGCTTCGTCCCCCGACACCCGCTTCGTTCGGTCGGGGATCCTCGCAATGACAAATAACTGTCAATTGTATTAAACAACCCTGATTCCTGATTCTTCTCGTTCTTATTTTTCTTATTTTTCTTATTTTTTTATGTCCACGTCACGCACGCCACTTTGTCGCCCTCGTTTTTAAAGCGCATTACCCGCACACCCTGGGTGTCGCGCCCGGTCTGGTTCACAGTCTTAAACGGCAGGCGGATTACCTGGCCCTTTTCCGAAATTACGATCAGGTCCTTATCTTTCATGCTCTCGGCATTAACGACAAAAGCGTTGGTCAGCTTGCCGGTCTTGGCCGTTACCCGGGCGGTCTTGATGCCGGAGCCGCCCCGGCCCTGAACTTTGTACAAATTCAGGGGGGTGCGCTTGCCAAAGCCGTTCTCCATCACCGTTAACACCTGGTATTTTTTTAATTTTTCCTTATCACTCTTAATAACCCCCATGCCAACCATGATATCGTCCTTTTTCAGACGAATGCCGATTACCCCGGCCGCGTTCCGACCCATGTCCCGGACGTCGCTTTCCCGAAAACGGATCGCCTGCCCGCCGGCGGTAATCAGCTGAATGTGGTCGCTACCGCCGGTCGACTTGGCCCAAATCAGCTTGTCTTCCGGCCTGATTTTAATCGCAATCAGCCCGGAGCGCCGGACATTGGCGAAAGCCTCGATTTTCACTTTCTTGACCAGCCCTCTTTCCGTGGCGAAAAACAAAAACTTGCTGGCGGAAATTTTATCCAAAGGCAGAATGGAAGTTATTCTTTCCTCGCCCAAAAGCTGGAGAAAATTAACGATGGGCGTGCCTTTGGCCGTGCGGGTAGCCTGGGGAATTTCATAGGCCTTGAGCTGGAATACCCGGCCGCGGGTGGTAAAAAACAAAATGTCATTATGGGCCATGGTAGTAAATAAAAATTCAACCATGTCCTCTTCCTTAGTGGTTAAACCAATGACGCCTTTGCCGCCCCGGCCCTGCACCTTGAAAGTATCGGGCGACAGGCGCTTGATATAGCCGTCCCGGGTCATCATTACCATGGTTTCCTCGTTCGGCACCAGGTCTTCGACGGAAATGTCCTTGACTCCGTGCGCCACGATTTTGGTACGGCGTTCGTCCCCGTGCTTTCTTACCACCTCTTTCAATTCTTCCTTGATGATGCCCTTGATCCGGACGCGGGATTTCAAAATCGCTTCCAGCTCCGTAATTAATTTTTTCTTGTCTTTGAGTTCGGTTTCTATTTTTAACCTTTCCAGATTGGCCAAAGTGGCCAGCTTCATTTCCAGGATGGCGACCGCCTGCTTGTCCGTTAATTTAAACTGGCGCATTAAATTCTTGCGCGCCACCTCTTTGTCGCGGCTGGCCTTGATGGTCTTAATGACGGCGTCAATCTTGTTTAGGGCGATCATCAGCCCGGCCAGGATATGGGCCCGGTCCCGGGCTTTGTCCAGATCAAACTGGGTCCGGCGCCGCACCACTTCTTCCCGGTGCTTGATATATTCTTCCAGCATCATTTTCAAAGTCAGCACTTTGGGCTGGATGCCGTCTACCAGGGCCAGGGAATTGACGTGGAAAATTTCCTGCAGCTGAGTATGTTTATATAAACTATTCAGTATTTTTTTTGGATAAGCGTCTTTCTTGAGTTCCACCACGATGCGCACTCCTTCCTTGTCCGATTCATCCCGCAAATCCTTGATGCCTTCCAGTTTTTTGTTCTTGACCAGCTCGGCAATCTTCTCCACTAAGCTGGCCTTGTTCACCTGGTAGGGAATCTCGGTAATAATTATCTGGAACAGGCCGCTTTTAGTTTCTATGATTTCCGCCCGGCCGCGCATCACGATCCCGCCCTTGCCGGTGGCATAGGCCTGGAGAATGTCCTGGCGGTTATAAATAACGCCGCCGGTGGGAAAATCCGGTCCCTGGACGTATTGCATCAAATCCTCCACGCTCGCTTCCGGCTTGTCAATCAAATGGGTAACGGCGCCGGCCAGCTCGCCCAGATTATGGGGCGGAATGTTGGTGGCCATGCCGACTGCGATGCCCATGGTGCCGTTTAAAAGCAAGTTGGGCAAACGGGAAGGCAAAACCAGGGGCTCTTTTTGCGAGCCGTCAAAATTAGGCGCGAAATCAACCGTATTTTTTTCAATGTCAAATAATAATTCTTCGGCAATGGACGCCAGCTTGGCCTCGGTATAACGCATGGCCGCGGCCCCGTCGCCGTCCATGGAACCGAAATTGCCCTGGCCGCGCACCAGGGGGTAGCGCAGGGAAAAATCCTGGGCCATCCTGACCATGGAATCGTAAACCGCGGTATCGCCGTGCGGATGGTATTTGCCCAGAACTTCACCCACGACCGTGGCGGATTTTCTGAATTTCGCGCTCGGCCTAAGGCCGATGCTCCACATCGCGTATAAAATCCGGCGGTGTACCGGTTTTAGGCCGTCGCGCACATCCGGCAGGGCCCGGCTGACAATCACGCTCATGGCGTAATCCAAATACGACTTATTCATCTCTTCTACGATTGCCCGCGGCTCCACCAGGCCGAAGGCGGTTTTTTCCTTGCCGTTGACGATCCTGGCGGCCGCCATGGCCGGCTGTTTGTCCTCCGTCTCCGGGCTCTTTGGTTTCTTTTCCTCCCCGACGGGTCGGGACGGAACAGCGGCCAAAATTTTCTTCACCGGAACTGCCTTGGATTTCTTAACAACCGGCTTAACCGGTTTCTTAACCGCGGGTTCAACAATTTTACCGGCCGGCTTTTTGGGTTTAACCGCCTGCTTGATTGCTTTTTTAGCAACCTTAATCCGGGCGGTTTTTTTCACCGTTGGTTTCTTTTTTGGGTTTTTCTTAACTTTCTTGACGGTCTTTTTTTTCGCCATAATATCTTTAAATAAAATCTAATAGATGGCTGGTTAGGGAGCTCCAGCTCCCCGACACTCCTCCGGTTGGCAACGGCAGTTGCCCGGTGGACGAGGACGTCCACGGGTAGCAATATAGATAACTGATAAAGTGATAAATCCAATTTACTTAATTATTTTATCATTTTTATTGTGTCATTCCCCCTGTTCCAGCTTATCTTCCAGTTTTTTTACTTCTTCCGCGGAAACATTGCCGCTCTCTTCCCCGCCGGCCGGAACAGCGTTATTAATATTTTCTTCCGCCGGCGTCTCTGTCGACGTTGAATTATCAACCTCCTGGTTAAACTCGTCAAAAGCGTTGCGCATCTCTTCCATGGTGGCGCTGAACTCGTCCCTGACTTTGCTCCAGTCAACCGCGCCTTCATTATTTTCAGTATTTGCAGTCGCGGCCTCTTCCGTAGGCTTAAAAACGTTTTTTAAATTAAAAACCCAAATAACGATGAATAAAATCATAAAAAAGCTGACCACGGCCCACATGAATTCTTTTTTGTCCTGCTCGGCCATTTCCCGTCCGCGCCTGTCCGGCCGGGAACCCTTAATTTCCGCGGGTGCGGGCGCTTCTTCCAGCCCGGACATTTTCTCCCATTCCCGGCTAATGTCCAATAGTTCTGCTTGCTTCACCCCGGCGTTGGCACGCTTTCCGCCCGCGCTTCCTTTCTCCACCCTGACTTTAACCTGCCTGGCAGTTGTTTTTTTTGTTGTTTTCCTCCTCGCCATAATTATGATGTTAAAAATTATGTAAAAAGATTAATAATAAACCAAACCACCCCTAACTCCTCCTTCGTAAGGAGGGAGATATTAAACCATTATCCAACTTCTTCTTATTAAATAACCAAAATGTTCCATGTTCCACGTTATGCGTTACAAGTTACACGCTCAACACCACCAGCTCCATGTCTTCCTGGGGCAAATCCCGCTTACTGATTTTCAGCTTTTCCTCATAAGTCGGCTTCAGGCCCAGTTCCTTAACGAACTTGTCCACCGGCTCAAGATCAACTTTCAGGCCCTTGATTTTATAGTGCATGGGAATCACAATGCGCGGTTCAATCTGGGAAACCACTTCCACCGCTTTTTTGGCGTCCACGGTATATTTCCCTCCCACCGGCACTAACAAAATGTCCACCCCGGACAATCTTTCCAATTGCTTGTTGTCCAAAATATGGCCCAAATCCCCTAAATGGGCCACGGTAATATCATCCAGCTCAATCCGGTAAATAATGTTCTTGCCCCGCTCCGCTCCCTGTTTGCCGTCATGGTAAGCTTCCACGCCTTCAACCATCACGCCCTTGATATCATACTCGCCCGCGCTCCTGATAACAAAAGGATTGCCGCGCACGGCCTGAACGTTATTGTGGTCATAATGGTCATGGCTGACCGTGACGATATCGGCCTCGAAACCGGGCGGTTTCAGCCCGATGCTCTTTTCAAACGGGTCGGTCACGACCGTCACTCCGTCCGGCCCGACTTTGTCCTGGATTTTAAAACAAGATTGTCCTAACCAACTGATAATCATACTTTTATTTTATCTAATATTAGCTTAAATTTTTCACAAAAAATAATTAGGCAACCTTCCAATTACCTGTTTATATTTTACCGCAAAACCGGCCTGATGTCAACAAAAAAACACCTGATTTGCAAAGGTGTTTTGAGAAAAAATAAGGGGGGGGTAGCAGGATGGGCTTTGACTGTCCATATCGCTTACTTCGTGCATTTAAATGCAACTGCTAATGACAACTGCTACCCCCCGACGACATGAACAGATATAAATATAATAGAGCAATAAAAGCCTGGCTGTCAAGTGTCTTGCCCTAATATAAAACTTGATTTTTTCGCGGAGCCGTGCTAAGACAAAAATATCTATGTCAATACCGGCATAGAAATTAAAGGCGCTAAGCACCAAAAGGAGGATGTTATGGGAGGGGAAAGGGCGAGGAAAATAAAGATTGCTTTGCATCCGCAAGTACGGGCGGACATTGTTACAAAATTAGTCACCGCTTGCCTTATGATCTTAAACCGCCTGGGAGAAGCGACCGACCTGGTAGAGAATTTCGATATAACATTTACGTCTTTTAACGATGGCCCCTACGGCCCGGAGATTCAAATGAATTTCATAGACCCTTTGAAAAATCAATTTTGGTTCGCAGTTGATTTTCGTTATATGGGCGACGGGAGGCCTAATCCGAGCGTGAAGGAGATAGTGAAGTGCTTATACGGTCATGCAGTTGCTTGTATTAATGATCACCTGGATGGTTACCAAAAAAAACTGCAGGAGGTGCAAAAAATTTCCAAGGGATTGAAAAAGATAGATCCAGCTGATGAATAATGTCAGCCAAAACCCAGCCGCGGCTTCCGCCCCGGCTTTTTTATTTTGTTTTTGCTTACCTGTTATTTACGATAAAAAAACAGCTGGCTCGGGTTTTTAAGACCAAAACCAGCTCTTTTATCACCGCTCAATAATTTTAATTTTATTCCGCTATGTTCAACATTGACGGCGCCAGGCTCGCTCTCCCCGCTCTTTGTCTTGCCTTAGCGGCACTGCTCCGCAGCGATGGTCTCCTGCCGACCCTAGAAGCGCTACCTGCAAACGGACAATCTCCGGTTTCGTTGCAACGCTTAACCCCTTCGTCCGTTCGCGTGGGGCAATGGCCA